>CAKQWG010000001.1 GCA_934278005.1 uncultured Pirellulaceae bacterium
GCGGTCGGCAGCGAGAAGTCGGGTGCGTCGTTGACTGGGTCGACGGTAATGGTGAACGTCTTGGAGGTAAAGCGCACGTCGGGCTCAGTCAGCTCGTCGCCATCCTTGAGCGTGACTACGACGGTCAGGTCGTGGCTGGCGCTGTTGGCATCGGGGCTGGTCTTGAAGGTCAGCGAGCCCTTGCCGGTGATCGGGTCCAGAGTGATTGCCAACTGTTCAAACGCGCCGGCTGAGGAGGTGACGGAGTGCACGCGGACGGTTTGGTCGAGCAGTTCGCCGGGCTTGGTCAGCGGTCCGGGGCGAGCATCGACGATAAAGTCGTTGATGGTGACGGCGGCTTGATCCTCGGCATAGGAGCTGGCCAGCAGATTGCTCTTGATGGTGAATTCGGGAGGCGCGTTGACTGGGTCGGGCGGAAGTCCTTCGAGCACGGCCACGAGGTAGTCTTCGACTTCACCACCGATGGCCAGGCCACCGGGTGCTAGGCCACCTTGCAGGCTGACGCGGAAGCGGGCGGCGGCAAAGCCGGTGGTGACGGTGGCGGGGGTGTCGATCATGAACACGTTCTCGCCGCCTACGACAGGTTGGCTGGTAGCGAACAGGTTCTCACCTGGATCGTCGAAGTCGCCGTCGTTATTCCAGTCGATCCAGGCGTCGAGCAAACCGGCACCGCTGGCGATGACGGTAATGGGCACAGCGTCGGCCGAACCGGCGTCAAAGATGCCGCCGAAGCGGACGCCATCTTCATCATCGCCGATCACCGACAGGTGAGCTCCGCCGGTGGCGTTGACGGCAGCCGCGGCGTGGCCCAAACGCAGCTTGCGGCCGTCGACTTGCGCGTTGATGGCATCGGCGATCGCGGTGGCCACGCCGGTGGCCGTGGCTGTGGCCAAATCGACGTTGATGGCGACGCGTCCGGCCGCCACGGGAGTGTGCGGGGCTGTGGGGTCGATGTTATTGAGTTCGAACTGGACACTGCTGCCCGCTGCGTCGGTAATGGTCATGGTTTGTCCATCGGCCAGACCGGTCAGCACGGCGGGGACGACCAACTGCGCATTGCCGCTGGGCAGACGCGCTACGCCGGCAGCTCCGGCCAGGTCGATCGACTGGTCGGCAGTGCCACCCAAGCTGACGCGCGAGCCGATGGCCACCGGAGTCAGTCCGCTCAGGCGGCGCTCGAAGAGCACCGACTGCACCGCCGTGGCGACTCGAGCGGCAACTTGGTCTGCCGTGTCGGTGAGCAGCGTGGGAATCAGCACGCGAAGTGGGTCGGAGCTGGTGCCGAATTCAAAGGTGACCGATGCCTCGGGGGAGACCGACGCGTCGCGGATGGTGAAGAATTGGCCAGCTACGGTGGCTCCGTTGGCGAAGCTCAAGACGGCTGGTCCGACGTTGCCCAGTGCAATGCCGCCCACGCTGCCGAGCGTTTCGAGAGCGACGGTAGCACCCAGGTCGGTATCGTCGCCGTCGGCCGCTGCGGTGGGTTGTCCGTTAGCGTCTGCGTCGACCAGGGTGCCCAGCACGAGCTGCGGGACATCGACGGGCAGCAGCACGTGGCGCGGGCCGTTGCCGTTGGTCACGCCGGCGGAGTTGGGAGCCTTGAGGACGGGGATGTTGATGCCATCGGCGTCGCCAAAATCGAGCGTGGCTTCGGGCATGACGATCGTGAACTGGGTCTGGCCGTTGGCGCGATTGGGGTTGAGCAGGTTGCCGGCTAGATCGGTGATGGCTTTCACGGGCGAGGCAGTCAGGCTGGCTCCCGTCGGGCTGACGAGGCTAGCGCCGCTGAGGGCGAGGTTGCGATCGCCGAGGATGTTGGCCTTGAGGCCTAGACCGGCGCTGTTGAGCGCGGTGCGGAGCTGGGCGACCACTTCGTAGTGGGTCATCGCCGCGCTGAACGGCACGGCGGCTGCGTTGGCGATGCTGGTGGAGCCGTCGCTATCGAATTCGAAGACGCGCGTGCCTCCGGCGTAGTCGACTGAGAAGTGGTCTCCGTCGGCTACTTCGGCGCCGCTGCCGACCGTCAGATTGAAGCGGTTGAGATTGTTGAAAGTGATCTCATAGGTGCTGTCGGTGCGCCAGATGCCGGCTTGTGGAGTTAGCCGCACGGTGCGGCTGTTGGCGTTGAAGCCGAAGACGTAGTCGACCCCTTCGGTGAGCAGGCGTCCGTTTTCGGTCAAGCTGATGGCGGCGGGGACCACGCTGGCCGGATCGGGGCCGGTGCCGTTGTTGTCCTGCAGCAGAATGGAGAAGAACTCGAGCGTGCCTTGGGTCAGTTGGATCGTGGTTGGATTGCGATCCGAATCGACCAGCGCGGCGTCGTTATCTTGCGGTTGCAGGATGAAGGCTTCGAGCTGCAGGAAGTCGGAGCGGTCGACCGCGCCGCGATCCTTGAACACGTTGCCGCCGAGGCCGGCTGGTGAATTGACGCTCGGGTCATCCACGCGGCGTTGGCCGGTGACGTCCAGATCGGGCGCTAGCATGGGGCTTTCGGGCAGGCCGATGCCGTTTTTGACTTGGGCCAGCGCGGGGCGTTCCTGCAGAGCTTCAATGGAGCTGTCGATCGCTCGCGAGCCGGGGGCCAAGTAGAAGCGGCGGTTGGACACATCGACAAACAGCGGTGCGCCGGCGGCCAGGATTTCGGCGAACGAGCCGACACTCACGTTGACTGTGTTGGTCGTGTTGCCCTGGTACACGTTGCCGCCCAAAACGGCTGAGGAACCGAGCGGTGCGCGGACGCCGGTTCCGCTGCGGGCGATGATATTGTTCAGGATGGTGGGCGTGGCTCGATTCTCGATCAAGATCCCGTTATCAGCTCCGGCCAAGCCATAGATCGTGTTGTTGAGCACGCGTGCAATTTGAGCTGGAGCATCGCTACCAGCGTCCCCTTGCAGCCGAATGCCGCCGGCCACGTTGCTGGCCACAATGTTACTGACAATGACTACGCCCGGGGCTAAGCCGCTAGGGTTGGCGGTGGGGAAAGCGATTGGAGCGCCCGGATATGGGCGATTGCCGACGGTAGAGGAGAGCGCGGTCTGATCGCGGTTGCCCGCGGTGACATCGATACCGAACTGCTGGCTGTTGGTAATGGTATTGCCGACCAGCAGCAGTTGCCCTTGCGGCTGCGATCGCTGGCTATCGCCTGCATCTTCGCCAAACGAGGTCTGTGTACCCCACAGCACTGGAGACAGGAACGTGTTGGCGGCAAAGCTGAAGTTACCTCGAGCGTCAGTGGCCACTTTGCCATGCAGGACGATGGTTGTGCCACCGCTTGGGGCAGCGTCACCATACACCGTGCCATACGACATTTCACCTTGCAGGCTGGCCGTGACGTTGATCAGGTTCTGTACGGTAGGACTGTTGATCGTGTCGCGGATAGCGCGTGCGATCTCCTGCTGAGTGGCCTGTGCGGAGATGGAGATCGCCACGTGGCCGGGGGTGACCGCAGTGACGGCCGGTAGATTGTTACCGCTGTACACATCGAATTCGAAGGTCACCGGTGGGCGACCATCGGTGAGGGTGAAGGTAGCTCCATCGGGGATCGAGCCGGCGGCGGTGGGACGCACGAGGATGCCGACGGTTTGGCTCAGGCGATCGTTGGTATTGATCTGCCGAGCGAGTCCGAGGCGCCCGGTGACTTTATCGGAAGCGCCGTAGTCGGCCGCGGTGCGAACGGTCAGTTGATAGCGGCCAAGCTCGGGTTGGTCGACATCGTAGAGCGTCTTGGCATATTGGCGATTGGCGGCAAACGTGTTGTCTGCGGTAGCCGAGAAGACCATCTCGCCGCGCTCGGCGAAGCCGATGATGATATCGTCGATGTACAGACCTTCGCCCGTGTTGTTTTGCGTGCGTTCGTCCATGTGAGCCAAGCTGACTTGGCCGCCAGTGCGGGTGGTCGGATTGACGCCGAAGAAGTCGCCGATGCGCTGGGTGGTCAGACCCATTTGGCTGGTGTTGTTCGACACGTCGTACTTGAACAATTGCAGCGTATCGCCCGTGACCTTCCACACGTTCAGCCCGCCGCTTGGATCAGCGGCCATGTTATCGGCGTTGTTGAAGGTATCTGCGAGGGCCGCGCGGACGGCGTCGCGGACCTGGGTGGCGGTCATCTGCTTGTTGACCGGGATCTTGACTGCCGACGAGGCTTGTGGAAAGGCATTCAGTACAGCGGGATGCAGATCTGGACTGAGGTTGTATTCGGTAGCGGAGCCCTCGGGCAGGCCGGCGATAGACAGCACGCTGGGGCGCTGCGGGTCGAAGGTGATGTCACCTGGCGCGACCACGCCTGGGAAAATCGCAGGCAGTCGCGCGGCCAGTCTTTGCGCGATGGCGGCGGGACTATCGTTAAGCCCATAGCCCACGTTGTTGCCAGTATTGTTGGTGTTCGAGAACACAATGGGTACACCGTTGATGGTCAGCGTGCTGACGTCGCTGGTCAGATCGGCCGCGGCGGGCAGGTTGAGCACCAGGCCCATATCGAAGGCGAAATCTTGGGCGGCTCCAGCGGCTCCGTCGAGCGGTGTGACTGTAAAGCCAGTGCCGCTTTGCAGTTTGGAGCCGGCTACGGCGATCAGTTCGACGCCGCCGCGCAGGGCGTCGCCGGTTTGGAACGAAGCGGCCGTGCTGAATTCGAAGCGCAGGCGGACGTTCTCCTGCCCGGCAAAGGCACCAAGAGAAGTGCGGATCTGCCGCCAGCCAGTTTCGTCGTAGGCCTCTTGGGTCAAGAGTGGATTGCCGAAGGCATCGAAGTTGCCGCGATGGCCGGTCGGATAGATATAGCTGTCGAGTTCGTCGACGTTGGTATTGCCCGTGTGGTTGTTGCGGTTGAGGCCTTGGTCGCTGGCCGTGTTGTTGGTAGCCAGCAGGATCCACTGGCCGTCTTCGCCAGCGCCATACACGCGGAACGCGTCGCGCATGCGGCCGGTTTGCGTGAGGTCGCTGTTGGCGTTTTCGGTATCCAAGAAGTAGTTGAAATACAGCGT
Source organism: uncultured Pirellulaceae bacterium (assembly GCA_934278005.1). Taxonomy (GTDB): domain Bacteria; phylum Planctomycetota; class Planctomycetia; order Pirellulales; family Pirellulaceae; genus Aureliella. The sequence goes on from CAKQWG010000001.1 coordinate 4,983, forward strand.
GGGCAGATCGTCGGCGCTGTAGCCGCGCAGGTCGATGGGATTGCTGACGGTCGCCCCGTGCGCACCGCCGGGCAGATTGTAGGTGCGGTTATAAGCGGCGACATCGTATAGCCCGGACCAGTTGCCCTGTTGCCGCTGGTTGCCGGTGCTGTCTTGGAATCCGAAGTACAGGGCGCGGTCGCCCAGTCGTTCGCCATTTTGCGATCGATCGAAAGGTTCGGGGCGGCCGTGGCCCGCTTCGTTATCGCGCAGGTCGGTCAAGTGGAACAGGTTGACGTCCAGTGGCGAGAAGTCCATACCGACGACGTTGGGGCCCAAGCCGCCGCGGTCTGCGCTGTGCACTTTGTAGCTATAGCCGGGGAAGACGGGCTGCAGGGCACCATCGGTGTTCATGGCGTAGAGCGTGCCATCGGCGGTGGTTGCGAAGAGCATGTTGGCGTAGCGCCCGTTTTCCAAGTTGCGTGGACCGCGCGTCAGCCCGGTGAATTCGACCGGCGCGCCGTCATCCTCGACGACTGTCAAAGCGGTGGTTCCGCGGTAGCGATTCTCGCCGACGCCGACTGTCTCGTTAGCTGAGAAGGCCGAGTTGCCGTTGCCGATGTTGACGCGGTAGAACTCGCCCTGATCGCTAACTGCGTAGAGCGAGTTGCCGATCTGCGCCAGGCCGGTAACGGTACCGGAGGTGTACGGGCCGTCCGGATCGTCCACAGCGCCTGATAGGAAGCGTCCGTATTCCACTTTTTGGGTTCCGGCGTGGTTGCCCACTAGACCATTGCCGGTCCGGTCCGCGTTGCCGGTAGGATTGACGACCGCGCCGGAGGTAGCGTCGAGTCGGTAGACCACGTTGGTCGCGTTGAAGACTTTCACGGAGGGGCCGGTAGGCCCGTCGGTGAGGATGCCATTGACGGCACCGTTGGCATCGACCGTGGGCAGGTTGAAGGAGAGCGCACCGTTGGCTCGCGAACCGACGCCGAAGAGCTTCAGTTCGCTTGAGTCGGCGGTGGCGAAGGTCAGGCCGTTGAACACGAAGCCATCGCCTTGCGGCACGTTGCCTTGAGTGTTGCCATGGTCGCGCTGCTGCACGGCAAAGGCTGGCGTAGCGCCAAAGGCGGTCTGCTGGGCAGTATACGTTTGCAGCCCCGAGTTGCCGGCGACCGTTGCGCCGATGGGGACTGTCGCGGAGTCGACTGTGCCGGTCGAATTGAGCAGCAGCAGATTGCCGGTAGTGCTATCGATCTGATTGCCGGTGGAGGCCTCGGCCGCTACCAATCGCCCGTCTGGAGACATGGCCACGTCGCGCAGGCTGTTGGTGCTGGAAGCATCGCTGATGTACGCTTCGGGCGCGCCGGTGAAGGGGTTGGCCAATTGCAAAAGGCCATCGCTGCGAACCACGTAGGCGGTCAGGTCGGCTAGCGTCCACTGCACCAAGTTGTCTGTGACGTTGCTGCTGAAGCTGACCTGTACGGGCGATCCACTGGTTTCGCCGAGCGTGGAGCCTTCGAAGCGATCCTGCGAGATGCGCTGCACGGAGTTGATCGGCTCGAGGCGGGCAAGTGGATTGGAGGGATTGGCCTGTTGGAATTGATTGAGGGCGACCGCGGTCTGGCTGTTGTTGGTGACCACGACGGTGTAGTTGCCGACGGGCAGTTCCGAAGCGCCGATGAACGGATCGCGCATGCCGCCGGAGCCGCGCGATAGATCGTCCAGATTGGCTCCGCGGCCCGGAGCGGCTTGGTCGTCGGCGATGTTCGAATCGGTGCCTACTAGCACCAGTCGATTGGCGCTGTCGAAGACCCACAGCGACGTGTCTGGTCGACCGAAGCCGTCGGCATAGTCGATGTCAAAGGCCATGCCGATGTGCGATCGCTGCTCGGCTGGATTGATGACTTGAACCGAACCGCGGGAAACGGTGAAGCTATAGACGTCGATGGCATCGTCGTCGAAGAAACCTGAGACGGTCACTGAGCCGCGATCCGAAGCGGCGATATTGCCCAGCGCGGTCGTGGCGCCCGTCTCGGCGACTTGGCCTAACAAGGGCGAGCTGGCGACCATGCCGCGAGCTTCGATGCCGTTGGTGGCGAAGCGGATGTCGGCGTAGCGGACGGTCGAACCGGGAACTTCATCGGTCTGCTGCATGCGCACTTGCAGGCGGTAGTTGCCGGTGGTCAAACCGCTGCGCTCGGCGGCGGGATCTTGCAGCTTGGCTGGCGCGTCGGCCGGTGCTAGGTTGCTGCTGCGGACGCGAACGTAGTAGGTATTGGTCGCACCGGTAGCGCCTGGCAAGAGGATCCGCATGCCGGCGTCGCGTGGATTGACTGAATAGAAATCGCGGGCGACGCCCGTGGCGTGGGTGTTCCTAGTGGCAAACGGGCTGTGCTCCAGCCCGGCCACGCTGTCGGTGGGCAGTGGGGACGGACCGCTCGAGTTGATATAGCGATTTTCCGCGCCCATGCTCTCGGCCAGCGAATTGTTGCTCTGGGCCAGGATGCGACCGCTGGCATCGAGCAGTTCGATGACCGAGTCGAGCGAGCCGCTGGTGCGATCGATATCGAGCCAGACTTGCGTGCCGGCCACAGCCGAAAAGCTATAGACGTCGAGGTCTTGGGGCGAGGCGATGGAGCCATCGACGACAAAGCCTAGCCTGAGGTTTTCATCGCCACCGCCCAGCGAGGCGGCAAGAGCGCCTAGGTTTTGCGCCGTGCCGACCACATCGTTAGTACCGGTGTCCTGGAGTTGATCCGTCTCTAGTTCGATGAGCGTCTCGACATTGCGGTCATTGGCGTAGGGTTCGAAGCGGATGCTGCGCCAATCGCCGGGAGCGCCGACGGAGGGGCCGTTGTTGTTGGTATCCACCAGAGCTCGGCCGTTGGGATCGAAGCCGGCTCCGACCGTATCGTCTTGGATGCTAGTCATGACCACTGGGAAGCCCGGGGCACCGATGACTTGCAACGTGCCGCCGATGCGATTGGCGATATCCAGCGGGCGGCCCATGGCGGTCAAACCCGCACCGCTGCCCAATTTGACCACTAGGCTTTCGTCGGCGCGGCTTTGCAGGCGCAGGCCCCCTTCGCTGTGGAAATCTGGCACGATGATTTCGCTTTGCAGGATGTGCACGATGTCGGTGTCATCCCACACCGTTTCTGTGGAGAGCGTTTGCCCTCGGATGCGCATGCCGTTGAGGCCATTGCCCAGCAGTTGATTATTGCGCACCAGGGGGCCCATGTTGCCGATGCCGACGCGGCTGCGATCGGCGGTGCCGGGCTGGCGGCCGGGATCGGTGACGTTGCTGGTCTTCATGGCATTGGCGTTGACGCTGATGGCGGCCGTGTTGCTGACCGAGTTGTCCATGAAGACGTTGTTGATCAACACGGGTTGGCTGCCGACGACGAACACGACGCTGGCGTCGTTAGGACCTTGGCCATTGCGGCTGCCACCCACGTTGCCACCCTGGCCCGAACCGTTGACTTCCAGACGGCTATTGGCCAAGCGCACGTCGGCTTGTTGTACTTCGACGGCGTTGAAGCCGGCGAAACCTCCGGCTACGCTGGTGACGCCGCCGCCGAAGGTGATCAGCGCGTGGTCGATACTCATCGTCGCTAGCGGACGCGTGACCAGTCCGCCCCAGTCGCCTGCGCCGGGGTTGCTGCCCGCGCCGTCGTTATTGGTATCGAACGTTCCGCCCGCGCCATAGCGATCATCAAAGCGACTGGTAAAGACGATCGGTCGATCGGCGGTGCCTTCGGCGATGAGGTTGGCGCCCATGCCGACTTCGATGCGCGCACCGATGGATTTAACGATGATGCCCGGATCGATCTGCAGTCGCGCATTGGTTCGCGCGCGGTTGACCAAACCGGGAGTTGTGGCGGGCAGGGTGCCGGCCATGGTTCGGCCGGTGTCCTTGTAAGTTGTCGAACCGCTATCGAGTTGGGCTACCAATTGGAACGGACCGCCGTCGAGGCTGCGCCACAGGCGGCGCGATACGAAATCGCCGCTGGCCTTGGGGAGTCCGGCGAGCAGTACGGCTGATTGTCCGGCGGCCAGGGTGATCAGTGGCGTGGCTGCGCTGGTCACGCCTTCGGCTCCGTCCAAGTCCAGATTGGTGAGCTTGTACTGCACTGTGGAACCGACCAGCAGCGAGCCGCCGGTAGTTGGCGTTTGCTGGATCAGGCTCACGTTCGGGGCTACCGATTCTTGCAGCGCGCCACCCGGGGTGCCGCGGATGATCAGGTTTTCGCCGATGAGGTAGGTGATGTCGGTGTCGTCCCAGCGGGCGGCCACATCCAGCGTGGTCAGCGGACCACCGGCGGCGGTGGAAGTTTTGACGAACAGGCCGTTGATCGAGTTGTTGAGCAAGACGTTGCCGCGGATATCTGGGCCGACGCGGGCATAGTCGGGTCGGAAGCTGCCGGCGAACTGGTAGCGAGGTTCGGAGAAGCGCGTCTCTTCAAAGCTGTTCGGATCGGCCGAGATGGCCGCATCGGCGCTGAAGCGGATGGTGTTGTTGAGCAGTGTGGGGCGGCTCTCGGTCATCTTGATCGGACTGACGGTCGGGCTGGGAGCGGAGACGGTGATTTGGCCACCACCGTAGCGAATATCCGCGTGCGACACGAAGTTCAGGAAGATGCCATTGCGTTCGTAGCTGCCAAAACCTTCGCGGCGGTCGATGTCTTCATGGAAGTCCAGCCCGCCCCAATCGCCCGGGCCGGGTGTGGTGCTGAGCGGGTTGGTGTCCTTGCCCTGGGTCTCGTCGCGATAGCTGGTGAAGTTGACGGATTGCTGCGGCGTGCCCAGCACTTGCAGAGCGGACAGGCTGTGGTCGATCGAGGCGTTGAGGCTGCCTGTAGCAATGCGCGAGCCCTGCAATTTGAAAATGGCACCGGCGTCGATCATCATCGTCACGCCGCGCGGCACCTCCAGATTCAGACCATCGGAGAGGACTTGATTGCCCACGCCGCCGCGGCCAATTTCATAGGCGGGACGGTTGTTCGACGCGCCGGGACTGCCCAGCACGCGGACGATGTCGCCTGGCAGCAACAAGCCGGCTGGCCATTTGCTCAAGTCCAGCGTGTTGAGCGGCTGAGTTGGCGAGCCGAGGGCGGGCCCGGTTTGCGAGCCACCAAAGCTCTTGTCGACGAAGATGGTCTTGGGTTGTCCAGCGGCTGCCACGCCCACGGGAGCGGCCGCGCGGAACCAAAAATTGAAATTGCCGCCAGCGATCCCGTCGCCGTCGCCGTCGATCGGTGTGCCGGCGGTGTCTTCGATCGTGAACTTGAGGGCCGCGACTGATACCGTGGGACGGAAGTCGAGTTTGAGCTGGTAGTTGCCCTGGCTGACCGCACCGCTGCCGGTGTTGGGCACGATCGGATCGAAATCCTCGTTCCCCTTGCCGGTCACGCTGATGAAATACGTTCCCTGCGTCAATTCGGCGGTCAAGAACGAATCGCTGCTGTGGCTGTCGTTGTTAGTTGAGATCAGTTCGACGCCGCCGTCCGCCTTCTGCTTCCAGAGCACCAGGACCGTGTCGAGGTTGCTGCTAGCGGGCAGTCGCTCAGCGATGGTTTCGGCCGTCAGTCGCCCGGCTTGTCCGGCGGGAACCACAAACGAGTAGGTGTCGACATCGCGATTATCCGGGCGGTACAAATGCTGACCGTGCACGATATCCGCGTCGCCTGGGAAGGAGAACTCCGATGGCAGGCCGGGATTGGGATTGGCGAGCGCCCCTTCGGAGCCCATGATGCCGTTGGGGGGAAGATCGTAGGTGTGTCCTAGGCCTAGCAAGTGGCCGATCTCGTGCATGGCGGTGGTAAAAAAGCCAGCTCCGAAGCTGTTGTCCCACGGTTCGGCGCCGTCCATGATGGCCAAGCTGCCGCCGGCGATGCCTCCCACACCGCCCGGCCCACTCTGCTCACCCAACGGATACAGATCGCCGACGACGATCGTCAACCCGCCGTCGCGGGTTTCAACAAAGTCGACTCCCATGACCGAGGAGTAGATCTCGAAGATCTCGCGGACCCGCGCGACTTGGTCCGAGGTGATGGAAGTATTGACGGGGCGTCCAGCGGCGTCTAAGCCGTAGGGACGGTCGAAGGCGAAATTGAACGAAGCCTGAGCAATCCGCGGATCGCTGTCGGCGCCGCCGTTCAAGTGCGTTTCATCTTGGATGTCGCGGTGGCCAGGGTCGACCATGCTGCCGGGGAAATCCAGCGGCAGTACGTTGGCACTGGTGGTTATGATGCTCTGATTGACGACTGCTGTAAAAGCGCTGCTCCAGGTGCCAAGCGGCGTTGCATTTTGGATCGTGCCGGCCGGATCGCTCGGACTTAGCGTAGCCACCGTCTGCGGATTGGTAGTTGAAACGACTGCGTCGCGCGAGCCAACTCGCAGGCGATAGGAGCCCGCTCCGGCCAATTGATCGATGGGACGGGAAAACGTCAGCTCGGCCATGTCGCTGGCTGGATCGTAGGAGATCGACGTGGGCGCGAAGACTTGGTCGTCGTTCGGCTGGACCGTTTCGGCCGTGTGGATCAACTGGTAGAAAGCCGGATCGACCACGGTTGGATTGGGTGATACGGCTCCAGTGATAACTGGCGCAGTATGCAGGTCGTCGTTGTTGAAATAGACGCGGATCACGTTGGGTCGCGGCGTGAGCACGCCCGCCACGCGGTCGACGGGCTGCGGCACAATGGCCACGATGGTAGCTCCCAGCTCCAGATCGAAATCGACCGAGTCGCGGGTCAGGTCGTCCGGGGTGGCGTCGATGGCGCGGGTTTGCAGTTCGAGCCCCGCGGCGTTTTTGATAGCGGTCAGACCTTGGGCCGGAGCGTCCTTACCGATCAGGTCCACGCGATACAGATCGTCCTGCAGCGGCGAGGAGAAGCGGAGCACGACGATGCGATTGTTGTCGCCAAAGCCTAGATAGCCAGGCTGTATAACCGAGTCGTTGGCGTTGCCGAAAATGCCGTCGCCGCCGGCGCGGGTCACGCGAATTCCGGCAGTCAAACTGACCGGGTCCAGATCGCTCGAGCCGTCGAAGCGGAAGACCAATTCCGTGGGAGCTTCCGTCAAGCGATTGGTGTTGTTGAAGGTGAAGATGTCGCCCGAGTTGGGTGACACCGACAGCAGGCGCGGCCCGCCGGCTTCGCCCTCGGCGACTAGGCCCCCCTCACCCTCGGCGAATAGACTGGCCTCCCCCTCGGCAACTAGGCCCGCTTGACCTACGCGGGGCAGTCCGGCGGACACGTTGGTAGCGGACTGTAGGCCTAAGCTGTGGCTCCAATCAGCGTAGCTTTGCTCGACCAGTGGGAACCAGGGCCGCGTGGTTAGGTCTCCGCTGGAACCTCCCAACTGGCTATCGAGGAAGTTGGCCACGTCGTAGTCCGCGGTGGCATCTGGGCTGAGCGAGTGGAAGGCTAGGGCACTCTGAGCCTGAGCGTAGTGCTGCGCGTACTGCTGCGAGGAGATGTTGGCCGTGGCGGTGTAGTCGGTCAGGCCCAGCAGGTCGGCTGCGAGTAGTTCGCGTCGTTCGAGCGTCTCGAGCAATGTTCGCCGCAGCCGATTGCGTCGCAACTGGATTTCGTAGACGGACGAACTGGATCGACTGGCGAACTGGCTAGCCATAGGACTTACCTTCTTTGAACGATATAAAAAAATTCGAGCGGGGTGTCATTGTGACAAATGCGGGACTTATGTCACGTAGTGGACTTTGCCAAAAAACTTCGGTTCTCGCGCGTGGTCGATTTTGCCAAAGTACTGCAGACAAACTCTCCCCAAAACCCTCGGCGAACGCACGAGGGGCTTGATCGGGCAGGATCCTGTGAAGAGATCCTGCGCGGGTTGAGGTGCTGTGGGACCTGTGGAAAATCCACGATGGGTGCGAGGGATTTTTAGTCGTGGGCAGCGCCAAGGTCAGCCAGGAGGCTGGCCAGGGCGATGTCGATCAGGTGGTTGGAATCTTCGACTCGGGCGCGCTGGGTGACCCAACTGACGTCCACACTCTCGGTGCGGCTGTCGGCGACTTGTGCGAAGATCGATGGACTGGGCTCAGGTGCCACGCGCGTCTGTCCAGCGAACTGCGTAGTTGGCTGTGTGACTGGCTGCGCGGCTAGCTGTGTGACTGACTGCGCGGTTGCCTGCGGTGCAGGTGCTGAGATCAGTGGCAGGCTCGCGGGCACTGCCGCGGACATCACCAACTGAGGTTCGAAGGCAGCCAGGGAAGTGGCCGCTTCGCCCTCGCCTTGACCCTCACCGCCGCCGCTGCGGCGCGCGTGGCTGGTATTGGCATTGAGGTAGTTGATGACTTGCAACACGTCATTGGGGGTGATTAGATTATTGCCGTCGGTATCGACGTAGGGCGGCGGCGGTGGCAAGCTGGAGGTGGGAATAGTTCCACCGCCACCGCCGACGGCGCGTTCGTTGATGAGGTTGATAATCAGCAGCGCGTCGATGGGGGAGATGAATCCGTCTGCATTGACATCCAACGAGTTGTCTGCATTCTGATGCGATGGCGGCGGTGGGTTGTCGATATTGATCGTCACCGTAGTAACCACGCTCAGGCCATTACCGTCGCTGGCGCGATAGGTAAAGCTGTCGGTCGTCTTGCCCTTCTCGAAGTTGTGCTGGTAGGTAAATGTTCCGTCGGCATTCAGTGAGAACTGGGCTGCGTTGACGGGACCGGTGACGAGCACCGCGGTGAGCGGCATGCCTTCGGGATCGATGTCATTGGCGAGCACGCCATCGTTGGCGGGATTGCCGTCGGTGCCGCGCGGATCGGTGGTGATCAGCGCTTGACCCTGCTTGACGCGGTAGGTGTCGGGCTGGGTGATCGGCACATCGTCGATTTCGACGACGGTCAGTCGGAACTGAGAGATGACCGTCTGGCCGCTGCGGTCTTTGGCTGCCACGCGAATGTCGGCGAAGCCGGAGCGATTGGGCGCCAGAACCAGTCGCAGCTCATTGCCGCTGATGGTCGAGCTGACCAGCAGCGAGTTGGTGTTGCCGACGACTTCGAAGCTTAACACGTCGCCATTGGTGGCCACGTCGGGATCAATGAAGTGGTTCGGCGTGAGCACGATGGGCGCGATCACCGAGTTTTCATTGACGGTGCGATCCGGCAGAGGAGTAGCGATGCGCGGCGCGTCATCGACGGCGGTCACGACGAGTGTGAGCGTGTCGCGGACGCTTAGGCCCGTGCTATCGGTAGCTTGCACGACGATTGTAGCGCTGCCGTGTTGGTCTGGTTTGAGGGTCAGTACCAAGCGGCCGGCATTGATGGTGGCGGTGACCAAGCCCGGGTTGCTGTTGCCAGCGGCGGGCAGGCTGTAGGTCAAGCTATCGCCGCTATCGGGATCGAAGAACACCGTCGACAGATCGATCTGCTGGGGCGATGCATCTTCGGCCATGGTGACGGTCCCCAGGGCTGTCCCCACGCGTGGCGCGTCGGGTCGGCCAGCGACAGTCACGGTGACTGTGCCGGTCGAGGTCTGCGGATCGGCAACGCCGGCGCTGGTGCCATTGTCCTGCACTTGATAGAAGAACGTGTCGACCCCTTCGAAATCGGGTGCGGGCGTATAGGTCGCTACGCCGCCGATAAAGGTGACCGTGCCGCCGTGGGTGCTGGTTGGCGTGACACCGATAACCGTCAGGCTCTGTCCCGACTCGTCGCTAGGTCCAGGTGTGTCGCCCGCTTTCAACTCGGCAGCCGTCATGGTTGCTGGAGTGTCCTCGACGGCCACGATATTTTTAGCGACGGTGACCGGCGGATTGTTCTTGTCGGCAATCTGCAGCGTTACGGTGCCGACAGCGCCGAGCGGCGTTATGACTCCCGCCGTCGTGCCGTTGTCGGTCACGGTGTAGGTAAAGCTGTCGCTGCCGCTGTAGCTGGCTGGCGGCACATACTGGATGCGTCCACCGACGAGCGTTACCGTGCCGCCACGCAGGCTGGTGGCTGAGACAGCGGTGATCGTCAACGTTTGATCCGCTTCGTTAGCCGGGCCGGCCGCATCGTTGCTCAGCAGTACCGACTGGTCGATACTCAGCGTCTCGTTCTCATTGAGCGCGAGAGAGTCTGGTGCAGCGATGGGAGCATCGTTGACCTCTCGGACGGTGAGCGTCACCGTGCCGAGGTTGTTGGATCCCAGCACGCCATCGTTGACGCGATACACGAACGTGTCTTGGCCATTGAAGTTGGCCAGTGGGCGATAGGAGAAGGTTCCGTCGGCGTTGAGCTGGAAGCTGCCGGGCTGTGCCGAAGTGGGACCGGTGACCAGCGTCACGCTGAGCGGTTTGCCGTCGGGGCTGACATCGTTCGCTGCCACGCCGTCATCGATTTTGAAGCCGGGCGTAGTCGTGCCGGTGGCATCGGTGGTCTGGAACGGCAGCAACGGATCTTCGTTGAGCTCGTAGGTATCGTTGACTGCGGTGGGTGGCGTGCCGGGGACGATGGTCACCGCGTAGTCTTCCACTTCGCCGTCGACCGCTAGGCCGGTGGTGGTCAGCCCGCCGCTGCTGCTGGAGCGGAAGCGAGCGAAGGTGCGCGTGTTGGTCGTCGCATCGGGCGCGGTGGCTGGGACTGTGACGTAAAAGGTTTGCGTCAAACTGCTAGCCGTGAAGTTGGCCGATGAGAGGATTTGTTCGCCTGGATCGTCCCAGTCGCCATCCGCATTGAAGTCGATCCAAGCATCCACGAAGCCGGGGCTGGAAAGGGTGACTTCGATTGGTGTCAGGGCAAATTTATTGAACGCACCGGGCGTGGCCAGAATCGATCCAAAGACCACACCGTCATCGCCGCTGTCTCCGTCGGCCAACGGGGTAGGCTGCCCATCGGCATCGGCGCTGATGCTCGAGCCGAGCAGCGCCACATTGCCGACGACGTGCCGAGCGCCATCGTTGGCGTGCAGCGTGGCGTAGCGTCCGTGGATGCTGCCCAGTGGATCGGGCGCGTCGCCGTAGTCGAGCTCGACGCCCGGCATCAAGATCGTGAACTTGGTTTCGTTATTGATCTGATTGGGCTTGAGCAGGTTGCCCGCCAGGTCGGACACTCCACGCAGGAAGTAGCTGTTGATCTCAGGGCTGATAACCGTGGCACCGGAGACGAACAGCGTGTCGCTACCGCGATCCGAGGCGGTCAACGTCGTATTGGACGACGTGTTGATAGCTTGGATAATGGCTCGCTTGACATCGACATCGGTAAAGCTCGGGTCCTGCACGAACTTGACCGCGTTGGCACCGCCGGGCAAGCCGCTGAGAGCCAGCGTGGGAGCGCCACTGACGTTGGTAATGAAGCGTGGGGTATCGTTCAGTTGCAGCGTTGCGTTGGCCATGACGGTTGTGGTCAGCCCCAGGCCGGCGGCTTCGATAGCTGCCTTCATGGAGTCGATCAAGGTGGCGGGCGTGGTCGTATTGCTGAACTGGATCTGCGTATTGGCGGGATCAAATCCGTTGTTCAGATCGACGTTGTTGAATTCGAAGGTGACGCTTCGCTGGCCGTTGCTGATGGTGAAGATCTCACCATCGGAGACGACGCCGGCGGTGGCCGTCAGTCCGCTCGTACCCACCAGGACCTGGTTGGCCTTGATGCGGCCCAGCGACACTTTGCCGTTGCCCATGTTCGTAGCGGTGATGTCCAGGCCCGCCCCGTTGATGGCGGCTGCGAGGGCCAGCGCCACGTCGTTGGGTGAGCTCAGCGCGCTGAAGGCGACAACCACGTTGCTCAGCCCTGAAGGGCCGCTGCCATTGCTGTCGAACTCGAAGACCACGGTTTTTCCATTGCCCTGTAGCAAGATGGAGCTGTTGTCGGCCAAGGCGCTGATGGCGGGGAGCTGCAGAACAAGTGGGCCGAAGACCTGCAGACGCGTCTGGCTTTCTACGCCGGGTTTGCCGAATAGAGTCAGCCCTGGAGCGGTGGCCACGTCGACCGTGTTGGCGGCCGTGCCACCGATAGCAATATTGCCTGGTCCCACTGCTTGGGGAGTCAGGCCGAGGTCGGCGGCGATGATCGCGGCCACGATGCGGTCCGCAGTCACGCTCTGAGTATCGTTGGGGGAGACCGCAATCGGTATATTGCCCGCTCCGACGGTGGCGTCGCGAGTAATCTCAAACGTAGCGGTCTTGCCATTGCCGGTGATGGTGAATCGCTCTCCATCGGCCAGCGTGCGCGAGACACCGACCAGCGTTAGTTGGCTGTTGTCGATCGAAGCGGAACCACTGGGACCCATGCCCAAGTGGATCAGGGTTCCACCGATGACGGTGGGATTGAAGTTCAAGCTACTATCGGCGATGGCTGCTTGAGTCAGCGTGGCGATGTCGGCAGCGGTAAAGGCCTGTGAAAAATCGATGGCTAGATTGGCACTGGCCACCGTGCCATCGGTATCGTACTCGAAGGTCCGCGTCTGACGACCGTCGCTGAGCGTGAAGGTATGTCCGTCGAGCACTCCACCGCGAGGGCCGTTGGCTGGGATGCGGAGGGCCAGCGTGCCGTTGGGCTGGGCCAGCGTCGAGTTGCTCGTGTTGAGTTGCACGCCCGATTCGGCACCGATGAAGATCTCGCCCGGTGCCAACACGGTGGGAGTAATGCCGCTGAGTCCAGCCGCATTGATGGCCGCGACCATCGCATTTTGGAGCTCATGTTGCGTAGCGCCCAATTGGTAAGCGATGGGGAGATTGCCCGCCAGCACATTGTTATTGCGATCGAACTCGAAGGTGGTGGTCGTGCTGCCGATGGTCAAACTGAAGCGTTCGCCGTCGACGATTCCACCGAAGGCACCTCCGGCTAGAGGGATCTGCAGCGTCAGCCCTTGCGGAACTTGCAGGCGGTAGCCACTGTCGAATTCGTAGTTGACAACACCGCCGTTTTCGTCGGTTATCGAGAAGCCATCACCGTCGGCGATTTGGTCACCACTGGGGGCGGAGATCACAAATCGGTCGCGGTTGTTGATCGACAGCTCGTAGACCTTGCCATTCTTCCACACGCCGGCCAGCGGCGTGAGAATGATCTCATCGCGAGTGGCGTTGTAGGCAAAGCTGTAGTCGATGCCTTCGCGCAGTACGCGGCCGTTTTCAAAGACCACGATGGCCGCACCGCTCAGTCGCTGTTCGGCAATGACCGAGCTCACGACCGTGTTGTCGTCGATGCCAATGCCTTGCAATGGATTGGAGGGTTCATTGCCATCGGCCAACTGAATGCGAAACTGTGGGTAGACGCCCGAGTTGAGCTGGACCACGGAAACGGAACCATCGCCGTCGATGCCCAGCGCATCGTTGTCGACGGGCTCGAGCAGAATTGCGGCCGGTCCGACGAAGTCCGCGCGCTCCAGAGCGCCGCGATCTTTGAAAATGTTCTGGCCGGTTCCGCCGGGCGGCGAGACCGACGGATCGTCGGCGCGCAGTTGTCCGACTAGATCAAAGTCCGGTGCCTGGACGTTGGAGACCGGCATGCCGAGCGAGTTCTTGATGGCTACCAGACTGGGGCGTTCATCGAGCTTATTGATCGCCGAGTCGATCAGCGGCGAACCGGGAGCGGGCAGGTACTGGCCGGCCTGTGCATTGACAAACAGCCGCACGTTGCCCGGGACATCGATATTTTGATCCAAGGATGTGTTGGGCACGTTGGTCGGCGAGGTTTCGACGCCGGTGGTGAAACGCGAGTTCGAGGAGGCCGTTTCGTAGTACTGGTAAATCGAACCACCGAGGACTACTTCGCCCGGTTTGGTGACCACGTTCGGGTTTGGCGATCCGTAGGGTGAAGCAGCGTTCGTGTTCAGATTCCTACGCGACTCTTCGTTGATGACTGGAGTCTGCAGGTTGAAGAAGACGTTGTTCAGGACCGTGGGGCTGGCGCCGCGAGAGGCTAGGACGCCGGTCTCGGGGAGCAGTTGGTCGAGGTTGGTGGGACCATTCTGGTCGGGGTCGACGATGATGGCACCGTTGCCATCGATCCAGGCCGCGTTGTTGACCAACACGAACCTCTCAGAAGTCCCATCGCCGCGCGACGTGGGCGACAGTGGAGTGGTCGAGCGCCGATCGTGGCCCAAGCCTAGATTCGACAAGCTGGTGATATTGCCATTGTTGCTGTTGATCTGCCCGTCGTTCCTGCGCGGGAACAACTCGAGCCCTTGATTGACCTCATAGTAGGGCCCGAAGATCTGCTGTTCGATCTGGCTGCGGCTGAGTTGATTACTGCCCAGTTCATCCACGGCGGAGAGCTGTAGCAGGATCGTCTCCTTGTCACCTTGGATGGAGTTGAACGGTGCATCTAGAACAGCGGACAGGCCGCCAATTGCCTTGGCGTGAACCGGTGGCAGCGGGCTGGCTGTACCGAAGACGCCGTTGGGCAGGGTTTGCGTATTGGGGATTGCTCGTCCACCGCCAGCGCCGCCTTCGTTGATGGCTTTGGCGATAGCTCGAGCCACGTCGGGAAAGCGCCAATCGGCGTTGATGTTGATCGGGATGTTCCCGTTGGAGGCTCCGCCGCCGCCCAGCACGAATTCAAAGGTGCGGCCACTGGAAGCGGTGCTACCGATGTCGGGCACACCATAAATGGTGAAGGTCTCGCCGCCTGCATAGGCGCTGGCGTCCTCGGCCGTGATAACAAAGTTCTGCAGATGCCGCGCGCTGACCGAGACGCTGTAGGCACCCGTGGAGGAGCCAATCTGACGATTGGCGTACGACAACGGATCGTAGTTAATATTGCCTACCGAGCTGATGGCTGCGTAGTAGACGCCGGAAGCCGTGGCGGTGAAGTCGGCGTAGGGGTCGAACGAAGAGGCTTCGCCTGGCGCCGGGTCGTTATCGCTGATCGTGCGAGATTCTCCGGCTGCGTTGGTGAACGTTTGCGCGATACCGCGGCTGTCGAAAATCTGCAGTACGGCATCCAGCGAGCTATCAGCCGGCGAGTTGACGTCCACGATGACGCGTTCGCCGACGCCCAGTTTGAACTGGAAGATGTCGACGTCGCTGCCGGGTTGTCCGGTCACGGCATCGCCGATGAATCCAGTGGAGGTGTACTCCAGCGGATTGTGCGCGGTGCCTTGCCAAGTTTGAACGGCTGAAGCCAACGTGTCGTTGGGCTCGTTGACTGCAGCTTCGCCGTTGAAGCTGGCCCGACCATCGGTGCCGATGATCGTATTGTTGACGATCTTGGCCTGCGGCTGCGGAGCTTCGCCCAAGTCCAATTGGCGGATGTCAAACGGATTTCCGTTGCCCACTGGACCATCTTGCCACTGCAGTTGGGTAGCGCCTTCGATGTACACCGCGGGGCGGTTGAAGTACAGCGGATAGCCGAAGCTGGAATCCTCCGGTGCCACGGGATCGGGACCCAGCAAGCTGGCCGCGATCGTCACGTTGATTTGCTGCGTGGTACCGTTGCTGACCAGAATGCTCGACAGCAACGAATCGCGCAGAGCGTGCATGGTTTCAAAAGCGGTGGTGGCAAACGGTGTACAGTTGGTACAGGTTATGCGCTGGTAGAAGTCGCCGCCGGTGTCGCGGTACCAGGCGATGGAGCTGTCCGGACGAACGCCGTTGCCTTCGACCTGTCCGCTGCCTCCCACGGGATTGCCTGTGCCACCGCCGGCCAAGTCATCGAACTCCAGACGCAGGCGGGTGCGATCGGCATCGAGGACCAGCGTGTCCTGATCGTCGAGATACGAGCCGAAGTGCGAGATGGGCGGATTGCCACCAGAGGTGTTTACCAGCGGGTTGCCGTCCCACAGGAAGCCGGCTGGATCGGTGCCTGGTTCGAAGTACGGGATGAGCCGGGGCGAGATCATCCACATCGGCGTTTCACCTTGGAGCTTGATGCCACCCAGGCCGCCCTCTTCAAGGACGTTGTTCTGGATAACCAAGCCGGGCAGCATGCCACCCTGGACGCCATCGTTGAGGGTCGACAAATTGCGGACGGCTTGGGTACCGACAAGGTTGGGAACCTCTTGCATTTGGCTGCGCGTAAATGAGTCGAGTTCGTCGCGAGGATCGGCTTGTCGAGCTGCGGGTTCGCTCCACACGCCGTAGTCGCGCGGTTGGCGAATGAAGCTGTTTTGAATCAGGACCTGGCCCTGCTCACGACGCGCATTGGTGTCGGATTGGCCTTGATGCAGGACGAGCTCAACTGCTCCGTCGGGATTGGCAGCCAGCAGACTTTTGAAGTAGGCCGAGCCGTGCAGATTGATCTGGGGATCGCGGCCTGCGGTGCCACTGACGATGCCGCTGCTGGTGGCCGCGCGGATCGAGCCCTGCAACTGCGACTGCACGCCGTTGGAATTAATCGCATCGCGAATGGCCTGCGCGACGACATGGGCCGGGTCGGTGGCTGCGAAACGAACGGGCACGTTGCCCAGTCCGACCAGCCCGCTGGTGGTGAATTCAAAGGTAATCGATCGGCCCCCGTCGGAAACCGAGAACTTGTCACCGCTGGTCAACAGGCTGCCGGCTGGGGCGACTAGGCTGATCTGATTGGCTAGACGGTCGTTGGTGTCGAACGACTTGGTCAGGACCGGCGAGCCAAACCTTTGCGACTGGAAGAACTCGTCTCCCATGCGAATCTCCAACTGGTACTTGCCAGTGGTCACGGTGGTCGACGGGACGGGCACGTTGACGTAGGTCGAGTTGTATTCGCCCGAGCCAACGCGCGAGCCGTCGGCCAACTGGATCACCACGTTTTGGATCGACGATCGCGAGGGGTTGTCATTGCGAGCTCGGAATTCGACGCGCAAATCGGAGCGGCCGGAGAAGCCGCTGATGTCTAGGACTTGCGATTTGGGTGACCCGGTCGCCAGCAGCGTCACGCCGGTGGGGCGGTTTTGGGCCACGGTCGTGGCCAGCCAGCGCTGGGCGCCGCTCAGGTCGTCGATCAGCCACACGTCCATCTGCCCGTTGAAGACTTCATAGTCAAAGGCAATCTGCGGACGATCGATGAATGAATCGTAGGTGACCAAGGAAAATGTTCGGGTCTCAGCTATGCTGCCTGGCGGGAAGGTAGCTGGGTCGCCGCTGGGGGTCGAAATGAAACCATTGCTGAGGAGGATTGGTTCGGGCGAAACGCCCACGCTCTCGCCGCGTTCAGCAAAGCCGATAATGAGCCCATTGACGCGCGTTGCCGGATCATTGCTGCGCACGATGAGCGTCAGTCCATCTTGGCCAGCGAAGCTCTTGCTGGACAGCAGCGGCGCGCCGTTTGGCTGAGCTGTGATGCCGGCTAGAGACAACTTGATCGAACCGCTGCCCGCAGCGAGCCGCGCCAAGCTGGGATCGCTGGAACTAGCAATGGCGAACTCGGTTCCGTTGGCGTCGCGGACAAACAACTCCATCGAAGCGGCGCCGGGCCGCGTATAGTCGAGGTAGATAGCCGGCAGATCCTCGGCCGAGTAGCGCCCCAGATCGAACGTCTCAGAGACCAGTTCGCCGGTAGCTCCCACCGTGCGCCGCGGTAGGAAATTGGCGACTTCCGGCGGTGTCGCCCCAGTCACTCCGGGGACGTAGTTGATGTCGGCGATGCGGCGGATCGACGCAATGGGCGCAGTGCTCGATGGATTGATCAACCGCGTTCTGGGCTGATAACCGGCCGAGGAGACGCCCACCAAGTAATTTCCTTCGGGTAGGGCGATGGGTCCAATGAAAGGATCTTTAGTCCCCATCGAACCGCGGCTCAAATCCTGCACGTCGCTGATGGTCAGCGGCCGACCTTGGTCGTCGGCGATATTGCTGCCGTCGCTGGAATAGACCAGTTGATACTGGGTGCCAAACAGAGGCGAGAAGACCTCTCTGAAGATATTCAGCGAGGTGTCTGGGCGGTTCAGTCCATCGGCGTAGTCCATATCGAAGACCACCGAAGCGTGACCGCCATTCATGCTACCCACGATATCTTTCTGGCTGATCTCCAGCATATAGAAATCGACATCGCTATTGGAGCTGATGGTGCCTGCAACGCTGATCGCTCCCTTGGCTGTCTCGAGCAAGTTGCCCACGTACTGCGGGCGATTGCCGAGCTGGTTGCCGACTCGCGCGTTGCCCAGGAAGCCGCCGCCGCCAAAGTTGCCGGAAGTGATACCACCGCCGGTGGCTACACCGTTGTTCGCATAGATGCGGCCATTGCGCACGCTTTCGTCCTCGGCTGCTTCGCCGATCAGCGGCGATTCACCCGGCAGACCGCGCAGGTGCACACCGTTCATGGCGTAGCGCACGTCGGCGAAGTTTACAGACGATCCGGCCCACTCCTGGGCTTCGCGCAGGCGGACCTGCAACTGATAAGCGCCCGAAGTCAGCCCCGCCCCGGCGTCATCCGCGTTGGTGCTGGCACTGCGAACTCTGATGAAGAATGTGCTGGTGTTGCCAGGCGAACCGGGCAGACGCATGCGGAAGCCGGGGTCGCGAGGATTGGTCGTGCCATCCTCTTTGATCGCACCGCTGCTGGTCGTCCGTGCGCCGACCGTGCGCGTCGCCAGCGGGTTGACGCTGCTGGCGGGAATCAGTGGCGACACGAATAGCAGGCTAGGATCGACGGCTTCGTCGGTGCTGTTAACGCTGCGGGCGAGCAAGTCGCCATCGGGACTGAGCAGCTCGAGTACTAGATCCAGGTTGTGCTGGGTGTAGTCGATGTCAAACCAAACTTCCGTTCCTGCCGTGCCAGTAAAGCTGTACACGTCGATGTCTTCGTTTTGGCTCAGCACGCCTTCGACCACGAAACCGAGTCGACGCGATTCGTCGCCGGTATCGCGCGATGAGGCCAAGGTGCCGAGGACTTGAGCGGTGGTCACTTTGCCGTTGGGGCCAGGTGCCGCGGCAGTGAAGCTCTCGGTCTCCAAGACGATACCCACGTTGCGATCGTTGGAGTACTGATCGAGCAGGATACCGCGCCAATCGCCGGCTTGCGGGATGGAGCCGATGCCGTCGTTGTTGGTATCGTTCTGTGGCTGACCATCGGGCCGCAGGCCGGCGCCCACGGTGTCGTCGAACAGACTCGTCAAGATGACTGGGAAACCGGGTTGTCCCAGAATGTGCAGCGTCCCTCCGATGCGGTCCGACGCGGAGGTGAGTTGGCCATTGGCGGTTAGGCCAGCCCCCATATTGCGATTGAAGTTTGAGCCGTAGCCATCGAATTTGACGACCAGCGATTCGTTGGGTGCGCTCTGTAGGCGCAGGCCCCCTTCGTGTTGCACGTTGCCGGTGAAGATCTCGGTGTAGACGACGTGCACGATGTCGGTATCGTCCCACACGCTAGCCGTGGTCAACGTGTCGCCGCGGATCTTCAGGCCATTGAGTCCGTTGTTAACAAAGCGATTTTCGCGAATCAGCGGTCCGCGGTTGGCTAAATAGTTGGGACTGCGATCGGCGTCGCCCGTCTGCCGGCCCGGATCCGACTTCAATTCGGCGGTCATGCTATTGGCGTCGATGGTGATCGCGCTGCCCGTGTTGCCACGGAAGGTATTGTCGATCAATGTCGGCTGCGAACCGCGCACGAAGATGGTGGAGGGTTCGTTGCTCAGGCGTCCCAGACGCGTGCCGGGGCCTTGCCCGCCAAAGCCATCGGCATTGTTTTCGAACAGCGTATGGGCGATGCGCGCGTCGGCCTGATTGAT
The DNA here is from genome assembly GCA_934278005.1 of uncultured Pirellulaceae bacterium. GTDB lineage: Bacteria > Planctomycetota > Planctomycetia > Pirellulales > Pirellulaceae > Aureliella. The sequence continues at coordinate 24,551 of CAKQWG010000001.1, forward strand.
CTCGATGGTGTTGAAGGCGCGGAAGGTGCTGTCGAGTCGAGTGACGCCACCACCGTAGGCGAAGCGTGCGTAATCGACGCTCAGACTCGACGTGGGTCCGACGTAGATGCCGCCCCAGTCGCGTGGCGCGGGGCCTGTGGCCGTGCCGTTGTTATTAGTATCGAACGTGCCACCGGCGCCGACCGTGTCGTCCAGCTTGCTGGTAAACACAATGGGCTTGCCGTCGATGCCCTCGGCGATAATGTTGGCACCAAAGGTGGCTTCGATGCGCGAAGCTTCCAACTTCAGAATGGCTCCCGGATCGATTACCAGCGAAGCATTCACGCGTGGGCGTTTGACGCCTAGAGTCTCCGCAGCCAAGGCTTGCCCCGGTGCGTTGCCGACGTCGGTAAAGCTCTGCACGCCGGCGCTATCGGTATTGCTCAATTCACCTACCAGCGCGTAGGGGGAGGATCCATCGTCGCTGCTGCGGTAAATGCGGCGACTGACATAGCCATCGAGCGTCAGCGGTAGATTCGATAGCTGAATCGATCCGGTTGCGGCCAGCGTAACGAGAGGAGTAGCATTGGAAGCCAAGCCCTCGCGGCCGCCAGCATCGACCATCACGACGCGATAGGTGTACTTGCCGGCCGCCAGCGTGCCGGTAGGTAGGGCCGTCGACGTTACGGCCGACACGTCGGCGCGGTCGCGGGCCAGCGTTCCGCCGGGCGTCTTGCCAATATCCAAGTACGTGGATGTGGTGCGGTCGAGCGATGAGACCAAGACATACGGCCCGGCCCCGTTGGCTTGACTGCGGTACAGCTTGCGCTCGACAAAATCGCCGCTGGCGCTGGGCAGTCCAGCGATAGACACAGCGGTCTGACCGGCGACTAAGTGGATCGTGGCGGATGCGTCCGACGGGGCGCTTTCATAGCCATTGCGATCGATGTAGGTGACTTTGTAATTGTAGTCGCCGGGCTGTAGCTTGCCGCCCACATTGGGTCCCAAGGAGACCAACCCCACAGGCGGCGTCGTGCTATCGATCAAGGCACCGCCGGCGGCGCCATTGACGACTAGATTGTCGGTCAGCACGTGCACGATGTCGATGTCATCGAATCGCGCGGGGACGCTCAATCCGTTAGGACCTACGCTGATAAATAGTCCGTTGAGCGAGTTGTTCGTGAGCGTGTTGCGACGGATCTCTGGCCCGACCCGATCGTAGTCGCTGGTGAAGGCGCCGCTGAGTTGAAAACGCGGCTCGTTGAAGTTGGTCTCTTCAAAGCTGTTCGGCGCGGCACTCATGGCCGCACTGCTGCTGCGCGAAATAATGTTATCGGTAATCGTCGGGCGCACATCGATCATCTGGATGGGATAGACCGTCTGCGTATTGGAGTCCAGCGTTACGGAACCGCCGCCGTAGCGAATGTCCGCATGGTTGATGTACTGTAGGAAAATGCCCTGGCTCTCCAGATTATGCCGACCGCTAGAGGCATCGACGTCGTGGCGAAAGGAGATCCCGCCCCAGTTTCCAGCGGCTGGAGTGGTCGTAGGCGTATAGGTATCGAAGCCGATCGATTCGTCCAACCACGAAGTAAAGTAGACTCGGCCCGCGGCGAGCGAGCCATCGCTTTTACGCAGTGCGTTGCCGCTGGAGTCGAGCAGCACGGGCGCACCTAGGACTTGCAAAGCTCCGCCGGACCGGTCGATATTCAGATTGGAGCTGCCGACGCCGATGCGAGCACCACGCAGTTTAAAGACTGCGCCGGCATCGATCATAGTGGTCACCCCCTTGGGGACTTCCATGGTGGCTCCGTCGGACAAGATGGAGCCGGGCAGCAGGCCCGTACCGATCTCGTAGGCAAAGTTATCGGCTTCGGTAGCCAGACTTCCATCTGCTCCGCCATTGCCTACGATGCGGACGATGTCGCCGGGGAAGGTGGAGGAGAAGGCGTTCGGCACCCCGCTGCCGGCGATGTTGTTAAAAGGTTTGGTCAAACTGCCATCGGCGTTGGGGCCGGCCGATTTGTCGACGAAGATGGTCTTGCCGCCCACGTCGATAAGTTTGAGCTGTGGATCAAGGGCTATGGTGCGTTCGCCGCTGAGCGTAACGCGGACGCCGTTGGCCACGGCACCCACTCCAAGATTTCCGCGCGAGGTGATGGCACTGGCCAAGGCGTTGGCCAAATCACCAGCGGTACTGGCCGCCGTGTAGGGAACTCGCACCCGTCCAGCAGCGATGTTGGCGTCGCTGCTGAATTCAAAGACTTGGATCGTTCCAGAAGCACCGGTGACGCTCACGGTGCGGCCTTCTAAATCACTGCTGGCTCCAGCGTTGAAATCAAGCGTGCGCTGTAGCGGCCGCGTCTGGAACCAGAAATTATAGGTTCCACCGGCCAGTCCATCGCTGTCGCCGTCAAAGCCCACAGACATCGCCCCTGGCTCGGCACCCAGCGCATCCTGAATCGTCTGCGAGGCGTCAACGGCCGCGCGGAAGGTCAGGCGCAAGTCGTAGTTGCCTTCCGACTGGCCGCCAAAGCCGGTCCCTTCGCTCGACGCATTGTAGTTGGCATTGCCACTGGCGCTGACGCCCAAGTAGTACACGCCCGAACCCAAGGCATGAGTGATTAGCGAATCGCGGCCGAAATAATCGTTGTTCTGCGCTATCAATCGCATGCCACCGCCGACGAGCGTGACGGGATTTTGCGAAAGCAGATTGTTGCCAACTTTCGTAGTGGCGCTACCTGTGACCAAGCTGACTCGCACCAGCGAGCTGGCGGCGACCGAGTTGCGAATGGCGTCTAAAATATCTTGGACCGTGCTCTCGGAACCGGCGGTGGAATTGAGGTCGATGCTGAGCGCGTTGGGATAAGCCAAAATGGTTGGCTTACTGGCGTTGCCACGATCGGTTTGCGTGAAATGGATCTGCAGCTGATTGCCCTGAGCGCCCGAGCGGACGGCTTCGAACCGCAGCGACAGCGGCACGCTGGATCCCAAGGTGGTGGTGACCGAGGCCTGCTGCTGCTGGAACAGCTGCAGTTGCGTGTTGAGCGAGCTGCTGTTGCTCAGTCGCTGCGCGTAGGTCTCGGCAGTCATAATACCGACGCGATCGCCGGCCCCGAAGTCGACTTCGAACCGGTACAAGTCGATGTCTGATCCGTCTGGACGGTACAGATGGCGCGCGTGCAGAATGTCCTGATTGCCTGGCACGATCGGTTCGTACTTTTCGTCGCTGGCGTCGAGCTGATTGTCGTTGACATCGATCAGTGGTCCGGAGCCCGCTAAGAACGTTGGGTCCAGGCGCATGAGCGTCGTCTCGGGAAGATCGCCGGCGTGCTCTAGTCCCAGAGCGATGCCCACGGCCGCGGCCAGATTGCGAGTGAAGCTGGCCCCGTACTCGAGCCCCCAGTCGAATGTTGCCGACAGTAGGATCAGCGGATTCTGGAAGGTTGGGTCGACGGCCACGCCGAATCGGCCCTCGGATCTAAAGGTTGTTCCGGCGGGAATCTGCAGGCCCGTGACCGGTCCGGCGGCAATGGTCAAACCCAGATCGGATGTCTCAACAAACTGCACGCCAATGTACTTGGACCACAGCGAGAGAACTTCGCGAGCACGCGTTTTCTGCTGCTCACTGATCGAATTGCCCAACGCATCCCCCACGTTGGTCTGACCGTAGACCGATTGGAAGTTGTAGTAGATGGTGCTGATGCCATCGACCGCATCGGGGCCAAAGGCCGGGTTGACGTGATCTTCAAAGCCACCTTGCAGGTTCTGCACGAGTTGACGGTGACCGGGATCGTCGCTGGCCCCTGGCAGGTCAAGCGCGAAGGACTGAGGATCGATGGCCGACGAGAGAATTAGGCTGGTGGTGCTTTGCGCGGCCGATCCGATCACTCCCAGATTCGACGCCGTGTCAAACGAACTGCCCAGTCCAACCAGGGTCACAGGCGAGAAGGCCAAATTGGTATTGCCTACGACCGTGGATCCCAGGCTGCCAGGTTCTAGCTCGGCGCTGAACAGATTCGAGGCGGCGGCCGAACCGCGCAGCAGCGCCACTAGTTCATCGGCGGTGAGGTTGTCGCGGCCCATGTCGACCGTAACGACTCTGCCGACGGCTGTGACCAACGGCGTGCCGCTGCGGGAATTGGTGAAGTTAACTTGGATTCCACCGGCCGACTCACCTACTTCACGTGAGGTCAGACGCAGCTTGACCGCGCCGGCCGTGTTGAGGTCGGTGATTACATTAGCGGTTCCCTCGCTGCGAGTCGGCGCGGCGGGGGTGGTTTCACGAGTTCCAATCCGCAGCCGATATGTGGCTGGTCCGGCTGCGCGGCCGGGCAGTTCGTTGAGATCGCCGGCGAATTTAAGCGTGGCTGTATTGGTAGCCGCGTTGTATTTGACGGATGTCGGCAGGAAGGTGACATCGTCGGTGTTGCGGACGGTGTCGTGCGTGAAGATCAACTGGTAGAAGCCTGGATTCTCGACCGACCGCGACGTGGGTTTTCCATCCGCGCCGTTTTCTACCAGCAGCTTATCGTTATCGAAGTGGACGATGATCGTGTCGCGTTGTTGCTGCAGTCCAGCGCCCACGCGGACGACGGGCTGCGGCACGACTGCAGTGACTTGTGGTCCCAGGTCGAGGCGGAAGTCGACGGTGTCCTTGCGTGTTCCAGCCACCGAGGGAACGAACAACTCGCCACCGGCCGCGGCAGTGTTGCGGAGGCCTACAACGCCAGCTGTCGGATCGTCAAAGCCGAAGATCTCGATGCGATAATTGTCGTCTTTGAGCGTCTCAGCAAAGCGGAAGGTAACTTCGTTCTCATCGGGGCTTTGCCCAACGAGAACGGCGCCGGGCTTGACCACGCGGTCATTGTTTTGATTGACGGCGATGGGCGCGTAGCTACTGACCGAAGCGGTACCGAGCTTGGCTGTTCCCAAGCCGCCGTTGAGCTGTGCGGTGAGCTTGCCAGCTAATGCCGACGAACCGTTAATGGCGGAGATGAGCGAATTGGCGGTAGTGCCACCGGCAGGGTTGGTATTGAGCGTGATGGAGATGGTCGAGCCCGTGATGGCGATAGCCGGAGGAGCGGCCGGGGCTAGTGAAGCGGTGGTGACCTGTACCGTCCAGCTCTGCCCAGGAATGGCTGCGGTGAGCTGAATGTTGGCTCCGCCGTTGCTGCCAAAATCGCTCTGGGCCGTGTTTTTGCCAAAGCTGCCGTCGCCGCCAGCGCTGGTGATGCGAATCCCACCGAGCGTGGCTGGATCGATGGTTTGCGAGTCATCGAAGCGGAATACCAGCTCGTTGGGCGCCTGCATTCGCACGTCGCCGTTGGCCAGCAGATCGCTACTGTTGGGCTGAATACCAATCAATTGCGGTCCCACCGCCAAGAGCTGCCGCTGTTCGAGTTGCTCGAGCAACATATGCCGCAGCCGGGCTTTGGCTTTGCGACGACCACGACCCGCGTCTGCTTGTTTGGAACGGCTGGAAGATGCTGATTGTGTATTGCGGACGGCCATAGACCAACCCTTAGCGCTTGCAGGTGAGCTTTAGCAAATTCACCTCGAGGGACGAGGTGCCAACGCGTAACAGGCGTCGAATTGCGGTTTAAAAAAACAGGACCACGAATCTTGGTGGATATAATAACTCAGACGAGCTGTTGTGGGTCGGGAATACCGCGTAAACGTTTTATCCCGGCCCAAAAGCACGTAATTGACGATTATAGTTGCAGCGAGTTTACTTGCAAATTTTGGGTAGTGAGGTATGCGCGCAGACGATGCCCCGGTGACAGCGGCTTTGATTATCCCATTAGGAGGGCGAGGTTGGGCAGAATTGCACGCCGGATTCGCTCCGGAGCCAATCGTTTTCGCCGGGCACAGCACCCGTCGTCGGGATTTAGATACGGCTAGCTCTTGGAAGTTCCATCCATCCAGCCAGTTGGTCGTTTTTTTGGCAGTGGCCTAGTAGGGCAGCGATTGAGCCTAGTATTGCTGCGCTGGGCTGCACATTTAGCTAAACGCTAAGAGCAAGTGCGGGGCAGCGCGCGGGGCTCCGTGTAGCGCTGCGACGTGTCGTAACTTTAGTGGTAGCTCGACTAGGTGGCATGACACACGCTAAGAGCAAGTATGGGGCAGCGCGACGGCTCCGTGTAGTGCTGCGACTTGTCGTAGCTTTGTCGGTGGCTGGACCGTACGGGAATTGCTGGGCAGCGCTCTGCATAGCGCGAGCCGTCGCCTGCGCAAGCCGCAACTGTCGAACTAGTCGGCGCTGTGGTGCAATACAGCCGCGTGCGTTGGCCCAGTTGACGTGTGCATCTGCGGCTTGCTGCGGCTCGGCGTTAAACAGATTCGCTACGCGTTGACTGTGTAGGCGAGCGCAGAATGCTTGACGCTATGGCGCTTTTGTGGGCCGCGATGCGGCTCCTTGTAGTGCTGCGACTTGTCGTAGCTTTTGTGGCCGCGCGACTCTACGTTTTGCCAAACGGTCCGAAGTATTGCTGTGCAGCGCTCTGCATAGCGCGAGCCGTCGCCTGCGCAAGCCGCAACTGTCGAACTAGTCGGCGCTGTGGTGCAATACAGCCGCGTGCGTTGGCCCAGTTGACGTGTGCATCTGCGGCTTGCTGCGGCTCGGCGTTAAACAAATTCGCTGCGCGTTGACTGTGTAGGCGAGCGCAGAATGATTGACGCTATGGCGCTTTTGTGGGCCGCGATGGGGCTCCTTGTAGTGCTGCGACTTGTCGTAGCTTTATCGGTGGCTGGACCGTACGGGAAGTCACACGCTAAGAGCAGATACGGGGCAGCGCGACGGCTCCTTGTAGTGCTGCGACTTGTCGTAGCTTTGTCGATGGCTGAACCGAACGGGACGTCACACGTTGAGAAGGTCTCTCGGGCCGCGTATAAGCCTCCGCCTGTGTTCGCGCTGCGCGGCAAATGTGGTGAAGAGTTTAAACTTGCGTAGTTGGCTCGTAAAGCGGATTGTTCGCGGCCCGGAATATCCGCTTTCCGTTTAGTATGGGATCGGTAGTGCGAGCACTAAAGCTACGACAAGTCGCAGCACTACAAGGAGCTCATTCGCGGCCGGGAAGTTTTCTTCGGCGTTTGATGGTGCGTGGGATTACGCGAACTCTAAAGCTACGACGAGTCGCAGCACTGCAAGGAGCCGCTGCGCTGCCTGGAAAACGTTCACGGCGCAGCCATGTAACCAGACGCGTTAGCCGGTACGCGGCGGTGCTGCGATGCGGTGGTGTAAGAACGTTTTAAGGTGGTAGCACTGCGGATGCCGAGGCGGGTGGCGGAGGTAGGTTGAGACTCGCGGCGATTGGGTTCAAGGCATTGGTATAGTGCCTTAACAGTCCAAATACCGACTGGAATTCCGGGCGTAAGGACAGCTCACGGAATCGCGGGTCTGTAGCCACTAATTCGTACCGCTGCACTACCGTTTCAAGCGAGCTTTTATCCGCCGCCAGCGCTTCGTTAAAAACAAACTCCGGCAGCGCCAGATAAGTCGTCCACTGGGGGTCGAGCAGTTGGAATAGCGATGGCGCAATCTGTGCCAATTGACCGCGGAGCACATCAGCTTCTGTCCGCGAATACTGCTGGAACAAAGTTGATTGCTCGGCCGCTGGCCTGAGCGGCGCGTCTGCACTGGCAAGCATCGCAATCGTCTGAGTCAGCTGCAAGGCCGCCGGCGGCACCACTACGGGCTGTCCAGGTCCAGGCGATCGGTAATAGCTACCTGTCGCCAATTGGTCTACGCTGATTACAGAGCCGTCGATCGAGACTCCCGCAAACAGACCTCGACTTCGCGAGTAAGAGTAAACCTCCGCTTGCAAGCTGCCGTCGGTCGCGGCTGAGGCCTGACGGCCTACAGGCCCGGCTGCGGCAGCCGCATCGACGCCAAGGGTGAGCTTGCCTGCCAAAAGGCCTTGAACGCTCTTCTGCGTCTTGAAAACGAGCACAATGTCCGAGGATTGCAGACCAATCTGCCACCCGATGTTGCCGCCCGTTAAACTGATAAAGACCGGAGCGTGCCACACCCCATTGGCATCTCGCACGCACAAGAGCCCACGGCCGTGGCGAGCACCGATGACGAAACTCCCCTTGATAACCCTCGGAATGATTGCGACGCCGTAGGCGTTTTCCAGGAGCGATCTGGGAATAGCGCTGGCAGGAATGGACATGCTCTCGTTCAGCACGGTTGTGGCTGCGAGCACGGTACCCTCCTCCGCGTACTGAGCAATTGCACGAGTAGTACTGCCGGATATACCCACAGCGACGGCGACAACGAGAACCCTTCTAACAATCCATTGCATAACGTGGCACTTACTCGAGTTAGAGTTTGTTTTGCGATTCTGAGCTTACATAGCGTTGGACCAGTGTTCCGCAGCGCCGGCCCGCCAATCATTCAGCCGCAGAGTCAGGCTTTTTAGACATAGTAAGCAAATATTCCAATTGAAAATAGGGCATGATCCCGCTGGGGCTGACGCAATTTGAGCGCGAGCGACGTGATGCTAGCAGTGGCGTTCGCTGCCTTTGCTCGTCGCTTGGTCGGAAGTCGCGGTTGGTCACAAAGAATGTCTGGCTAGACGGTTGCAGCCCACAAGACTGCAGCTCAGGGTTGTCGCTGCATCATATATCGCGAGAGGAATGTCCACGCAATCCGAGTACATATCGGCCGCGATGGGTTGTGGCCACAGACTACATAACGCGACAGTAGCAATGGCCACAACAGTCGATATTACGATAAACAAGCATATCACGCGGTGCAGTCTGCAACGATGTTACTTAGTAGCACTACCGCGAATTCTGGTTAGATCGTCCTCTGGCGGTGTGGGCTGATTGGTATCGAAGCTCACTATGCGATCGAACGTCCGCTGCAATTCGCCGGCGATAGCCGAAATTTCGCGCCGGCGATGGATGGCCGACTCGGGAACTTTTTCTAGTACCAACTTTTCAAGCCGAACCTGCAGGTTGACGTCGGACATGCGCGCAAAGCCGCCGCGTGCAAGCGCCTCTAGGTAGGGCTTGGCCGTTTCCTGCAAATCAAAGTCTTGGCGATCGAGTTTACGCCCGATCATGTCGGCTAATTCGCCGAGTTGGGTTGTTAATTCGGGATTCAATGGCTTCATCTGAGTGCGTTCCTGTGGTTAAGTAGTTGAGGTCATTTTTCGATTCTTTAGCTCGTCCAGGCCTTACGGTTGTGGATCGGCTACGCGATTAAGGACAGACTGTAATCGCAGCTCCGGATAGGCTTCAGGCGTTACTTCTTGCTGTTCGGCTAGCTGGCTTTTATCGAGCTCGATAGTAATGCGAGGTTTCTCATTTTCAGAGGAATCGAATTGAAGTTTGGAGAAATCAACTGCCACAAACTTCTTGTCTACTTCCGGCAAACCCAGGATTGCGAATGGAACCGATGGCTGGCCGTGCAGTCTAAAAATGACTGCCTTCAATTTAGCTATCGACTTGCCGTCGCTGCCGACGATGTCACTGCCGATCAGTTTATCGACGGCGACCGCTTCGGTAGCTTGAGATTCGCTCAATTTGTTGCCGCTGGTGGCAGAGCGTTCGACAGCGAAGTAATTGAGATTCTTTTGCAGCCAGGCTGCATCAGCCAGTTCCTGCTGCTCGCCGGATTCCAACTTCGGAGCACCCTCGATGTCTGCCTCAACAACGAGCCACGAGGTGCTCTCTTGAGTCGCGTCATTGTCACTCGCGCTCTCGGTGTGAATAGCCGGTAGAGGTATCGCTACGGCTTTGCCGCTCTTACCAAGCGACGAGTCAAGCGTGACGAGGGCGTGGGCCCACTTGCCATCGCGGCTGATTATCAGATCGTTAATTACGCCCAGCGTTTTGTGCTGTCGATCGACTATATTGGCGCCCATTAAGTTATCCGAGGATATCAGCACGTCGGTGACCTCGGACTGCGGTGTGCTTTCGGCCTTGGGCATTGGAACGTTGTCTTGCGTATCAAGGCGCTTCATGCCGAAGAGCATGTGCTTGCTCCCCTCACGCGATTCAAGCTTGGTCGGCCGCTGGCCGCCGGGCAAGGCATAACACAATCGTGCGCCGCCATCATGGAACTCGATCAGCCCTGGAGCTTGGGTGGGAGCTTGGTTGGGCAATTCGGTAGTCATGTCGATCTTAAACGGAGACTTGTCACCGGATAACTTAAAAGCCGCTTTATAAAGCTCCTTTTGTTCGGCATCGAGCACCACGATTGTGTTCTCGCCGAAGATAACTCGCGAGCCTTTCAGCTGATCTGCGGCAATATTGCGACCCTGGTTAACACCCGATGCAATGGTCCAAGATCCTGTTAGTTTTTGTACTGCATCGGCTGCCGCGTTGGGCTTAAGCTTAGATGGGCTGCCTGTTTTAGGCGTTTGCGCTGTCGGCAGCTGAGTTTCTTGTGCGACGGCACACGCTTCAAAGCTGCCGGTGACTGCCCACAAGCCGGCGGTTAGCAGGCATAACATGTACGTTCTCATGGATGTCTCTTTGATCGATTATGTGATTGGGTTGGATTAAAGTCGATATGCTCGTTGAGCTTGTTAGTACGCATACTCATAACGAATTCGCCGTAAGGGCTGTCGGCAGATCCGACGATGCTGCTTCTCGCGCCACCAGTGGAGCTTTCGTGCAAGACTGCCGCTGCGGCGGATGAATGCGGCACGCGAGCCAGGGTGCTCATACTGCATGACACGCGAGCCAGAGCCCGCAAGCGAGGACTGGCTAGCAGGGCGAGGTAGAGCCGGGTGGACATTACAATTTCACTTTGGCGTGATGTGAGTCGTCGACTTGCGGGCGCTGTCCGGTGGCGTAGGCTTTGGCCGCGTTGAATAGAAACTGGAAACGATCGATTCCCGAATTCGACCAGTATTCGCCTTGGCTCGCCGACACGTTGATAAGCGTCAACCGCGGATCGGACTTGCCTTGGGGAAACCAAACTTTCCAAGACTCGCTCCACAGTTCATCGATCTTTTGCCGATCGCGCACCACGCGTGCTTGGCCGCTGATCGACACGTACGATCCGCCACCAGACATCGTCACGGCGACTTGTGGATTGGCCAACAAGTCTTCTACTTTGCCAGAGTCTACATCGGTGGCAAACCAGAGATCGCCATCGTCCTCTAACTGGGCGATGAACATAGGGCGGGCGGAGAGTTTATTGTCCGCACTGCGTGTGACTAGCATCGCCTGATGAAACTGTTTGCTGATGGCAATGAATTCTGCCACAGTTTCCTGCGAGGTAAGTTGAGTCATGAGAATCCTCCTGATGCAAATGGTGAAGTAACGCTAGGCATACGTTAACCGAGGCTAACGCCCTGCGGCTGATTCAGCCGCGGGGGTAGTTAACCCGGGCTAACGCCCTGCGGCTGATTCAGCTGCGGGGGTAACCGGGGCGAACGCCGTGCGGCTGATTCGGCTGCGGGGGTAGTTAACCGGGGCTAACGCCGTGCGGCTGATCAAGGAGGAAGCAAGTTACGTGCCAGGGGCTACCAAGGTTTGATCTTCCAGCCCATGTAGAAGCCGGCAGCAAATACGACCATGGTGGCTACCACGGGACGCTTGCGGCAATAGGTGCCGACGGAAGTGCCAACCTCTTCCATCAGTGTTTGAAAGTCTTCGCGTTGGTCGTGGCATTCGGCGGACATTTCCGAACCGAGATCCTCAGACCAAGTCTCGCCGGGACGACGGCTCGAAACCTTGCTTGAGGATGATACTGAACTGGCCATGATGGACTCCTGTGATGCGAAATGAAAGTGAACTAAGGTGAACTAAAGTGACCGACTATAGGGCGGGACAGCAACCTCGTCGGCATCTGTGCTGCTTCCGAGTACGCTTTTGAGCCAAGCGAGGTTCTTGGCTAGTTCCGTTGCGCTGCGTTCAAACTGCAGGACCGAGCGCCGAATGGCGCGGACCGATAGGTAAACCGTAGCGGCCGCGATGGCGGCTACCAGCAGGCCTACTAGCAACTGCGACTGCCAAGTATTGAGAGGTGAAATGGCTGCTAAGCAATTCGCGCATCCCATAGCCAGGACCGGTAGGCTAGCCAGTGCAGCGCAGACGCCGACCAGCAGTATCGCCACCGGGCGCGTCATTCTTTTGGCCGCAGCGTGCGCATCGGCTTTGGCCAGCCGAGCCTGCAACTCACCTAGTTCGATGAGGTCGCCCAGGACGTTGGCAGCCTGGCCGGCGAACCCGCTGACGGGGCTGCGCCTTTTAGGTACAGTTTCTACTTGCGTCTGGAAATCAGCCATGCCACGGCTCCTCCTAAAATGAAGCCCGCGGCTAGACATGTACCGGGTCGCTGGATCACCAGCTCGCTAGCCTGTTCGGCTAAGCGTCCGCTGGCGATCTTGATTTGTTCACTCACCGGTACATTACCATCGGCCGGACGGTTGGCTTGCGTGTAGGCTGTGGGCTTCGGATTGTTCGTCTGTGTTGCGATCATGGTGCACTACTCCGGCTAATTTCGTTTTGACATAATTCGTCGCATACTGCTTGAGCATATTGCCTGCCATGGTACCGACGAAGGCCATGGTTCCCGAGGCGATTGACGAGCGCGTGGCCGTCTCTTGGGCGGTGTCTGATTTCGGCGCAGCGGCCTGCGGACTCGGCTGCGGAGCAGTCTTGCTTCGCGAGCGATACATCAGAAAGAAGCCTGCCGCGGTTGCGACGCCAACTGCTAGCAGTGGTTGTGAGCGGACGTGCTCGCGCCAATCGACCAACCGCTCCGCTTCCGCGTGCATCCGCACCACGTGCCGCTCGCTCGCATTGCGGATGGCGTTCATGCGATCGATTAAATCGTCGTTCAGCGCGCCGTCTGTTTCTGTGTTATCAGGCTGCATGGCTCTAGCGCCTACGCGAAAGTGACAAACCGAACACGAGCCCCAGTAGCGCACCTGCTCCGACGGCCACAGCTAAGGATTCCACGGGTCGCTTGGAGACGGTTTGTACCGCTTGTCGGTAACCCTGCTGGGCAGTTTCTACGGCACGGCCATAATTCTCTTGCAGCGTTTCACCAGCGGCGCTAGCGTACTGCGATGCGGCGTCCGAGACGCGGTTATAGGTGTCCCCGGCAGCCGAGCAGCAATCGTTAAGGAACGCGTCGATCTGCTCGCGACTGCGGCCAGATTTTTCCTGCAGCAAACCGACCAATTGATCGACGTTGCCTTTGACACGCGTAAGATCGTCACCGGTGATTTGCCCGAATTCCTTCTTGACGGCTCCCACAATCTGATTCCAACTGCCTTTAATACGCTCTTGCGAAACCATCGCTCAACTCCTCATCAGCCCAGTGGGCTAGTATGTACTGAATTGGACAGCCAACGATGGCCATCCCTGATCAAGCTTAGGAGCAATGTTTGTGCCAAGCAGGCTCAGATCGCTGCTAGATCGAACAGCTGCCTAGTTCCAGGAAGCGTTGTAGCGACTGCACCGATCGCGCCTGCTCTAACGCGCTAGGCCGTGAGCCCGCAATTCCTGGCCAAGCGATTCAACGGCACGTCGCAGATCGCGACAACCGCTCTCGCTAAGCTCGTCCATGCGGCCGTCGGCGGCAGCTTGTTCAAGCCGATGGGCCAGCTCCACCGTCGGCGCCGCAAAAAACGTAGCGACTAGGCCTTTGACGCTGTGGATGGCCCGCCGGGCTGTTGCCGCATCGTCTGAGGCGACCGCCTCTTCCAAGTCCGATAACAACTGCGGAGCATCCTCAACGAACATAGTTGCGAGCTGACTGAGCAATTCTCGCTCGCCATCCAACGCCTCGAGAGCCGACTTTTCATCGAACTGGCCGTGCTCACAACCTGTTTCGCGTTTGCTAGTCACAATCGATCCCCACTTTCAGTTGCTGTCGTACTCGTGTGCCGCCCGCTATGAGCGCTGTGGCACCAATCCTCGAAGCTGTTTGGCGCATTTCCATCCAAGGCAAAATCCGTGCCGCCACCGTCTGTGAGGTTGAAAGAATAGTCCAAGGCACGCTCAGCGTTAATACCTGGCGTCAAAGCCTGCTGCGCGGAATTTTCGGCCGCGTTCCATAATCGGGGATTTGCCAACCGATCGGCCTTTAGCAAGGACTGCATCAAAAATCGCGGTTGTCGATAGCGTTCGAGGCCGTGAAGGCGGCAATCCCACGCACTCGCAGCTTTGCCAGCGACGCGGCTTGGCGACTTACTGGTCGGTAATAGAGCTTTATGGCCGCTAGGAGTCCTAGTAATCGGCTGGCGAGCGTACAATGAAACAAGTTGGTGCAGCATAGCGCGAATTGGCGCACGATCTGCCTAATTCGCAGCAATCTGCACCAGACATTCAGTTAAACCATACTCACGTTATCCACTGCTAGGCGAGCCACGGCTTTTCCTTAGTTGGAGGTTATGTTGACCAAAATACTAGTTATCGATGACGACCGTAGCGTGCGTCACATAGTTTCCAGCGGTTTAAACGGTCACCACGGGTTCGAGGTGATCACGGCCCCGGATGGCGACGCTGGCTTGGCGCTGCTCAACGAGCACCAGCCCACGGTTTGTCTATTGGACGTGTTTCTGCCGGAGTACAATGGCATCGAGCTGTTTCGCAAGATCCGCGCGCTCGACCGCAAGCTTCCGGTAATTTTTATCACGGGCGATACGTCGAGCGAAACGGCCATCGAAGCGATGCGAGCCGGGGCGTTCGATTACTTGGCTAAGCCGCTGAACATCGAGCAGCTGAGGAAGCTGACATTCAGCGCCAGCAAAGCTCGCCGCTTGATGGACGAACCCGTTGCATTGCCAGTTGGCGAGGGGACCGTCGACGGCGAGCGGTTTGTAGGCAATTCCAAGAGCATGATCGAGGTCTTTAAAGACATCGGCCGAGTGGCTTCCCAGAATGTGACCGTGCTGATCCGTGGCGAAAGCGGTTCAGGTAAGGAGTTGGTGGCGCGAGCTCTGGTAAATCACAGTGATCGCAGCGGCAAGCCGTTTGTGGCGGTTAACTGTGCAGCCATTCCAGACCAACTGCTGGAAAGCGAGCTCTTCGGACACGAAAAGGGATCGTTCACCGGCGCCGAGCGGCGCCGTATCGGTCGCTTCGAACAGTGCAGCGGTGGCACTATCCTGCTGGATGAAATTGGCGACATGTCATCGGTCATTCAAGGCAAAGTGCTGCGGCTGTTGCAGGATCAAAAGTTTGAGCGGGTCGGCGGCAACGAGCTGATCGCCACCGACGTGCGAATCATTGCCGCTACCAACCGGCCGCTCGAACAGTTGGCCCGAGAGAATGAATTCCGCGACGATTTGCTATATCGATTGAATGGGTTTACGATTTCGTTGCCACCGCTGCGAAATCGCCGCGATGATATTCCGGCATTGTTGGAGTACTTTCTGCGGCGAGCTAAGGCGGATATGAATCGGCCGGAGTTGAGCGGGATCGCGCCGGACGCGCTGGAGCTGTTGGTCCAGTATGATTGGCCTGGAAATGTTCGGCAATTGCAGTCGGTCGTGCGGCAGTCACTGCTGAATACTACAGGGACTGTAATCGGGTCGGACAATCTGCCTGGTTTTATTCGCAATCCACGAGTGGAACACGACCAGTTCCGCAATACCAGCGGAAGCGCTGAAACGGGGCATGCGGCAGCTGCGCCGGTTTCTGGTGCGGTCGGCGGTGCGTCCGCCGCAGATGGCAGCCTATCCGCCTCACCCGTTACCTCTTCGGTTGTTTCTGGCGAGGTCGCTTCAGCCAACGGCGGTGTGGCTATGGCAGAGCATCCGCACGGCGTACCAGCGAGCGAGGCCAAGCACCAGCTGGCGGACCATCGGCCATCCCATGCGAGCTCGACAAGCGAAAGGCCGGCTCACTGGTCGGCGCCTGCAATGCAATCTGCGGATGCATCGGCCGGTTTGTCAAACGATCATGCAGCAACTGGGCAAGTTGAGTTTTCGATTCAGAGCTTCATCGAGTCGCGGCTTCAGGCTGGTTCGCAGGATTTGTATAACGAGCTGATAGAGCAGGTCGAGCGGCGGTTGTTTGCCAGCGTTCTGGCTGCCACCGGCGGTAATCAGTCAAAGACCGCGGAGATTTTAGGCATCACGCGTGGCAAGGTTCGTGACCGCATCGCGACTTTCGACATCCAACTCGATCGAACTATCACCATGGGCAAATAGTGGCTAGCGCGAGCCTTTCTGCACACAGGTTGTCTTAGACGGCACACTACAGAGGCACCGGCATTACAGTCGCCGCGCGGTTGATCTGCCGCCACGGCATTTTGGGACTGTTCAAATGTCGATGGGCTCGGTGGGCCGTTGATCAACGCACGCGGTGTGCACGGGGAGCAATTCAGGCGCTGGGTAGGGAGACGCGGAGAGTGAAAGCACGAGAATTGGATAATTTGGGAATTCCCAAGGGATCGGCGATGCAAGCGGCATCGGCAGCCATCCAGCAGGCCGCGGCGTCGGGTTTGAAAAAGACAGCCATGCGCGAGCAGGTGTCAGCGGTAGTGGCCGCGCCAGATGGCTTTACCGCTGATCCGCTGTGGGGCGGCCTGGCCCGTACGTTGGCCGAAGTGTTGCAGGCTCAAGCGCGTTTCGAGGGTCGGCAGCAGGCAGCTCCGTGGCGCCAATGGGGAGACGATTTGGAGGCAGGAGCGGTGGCTCAGATGGCCAACGCATGCACACTGCCTATCAGCGTTCGCGGGGCGCTGATGCCCGACGCGCATCAAGGCTATGGATTGCCTATCGGAGGCGTTTTGGCAACGCAGAACAGCGTTATTCCCTACGCAGTTGGGGTCGATATCGCCTGTCGCATGAAGCTCTCGGTGCTCGACATGCCCGTCAGTGCGCTAGAGGACCAGCCCGATCGACTGCGCGGTGCAATAGAGCGCGAGACGCAGTTTGGCGTGGGAGCTTCGTTTCGCCGGCCGCGGCAGCATTCTGTTATGGACGCCGACTGGACTGTTTCGCCGATCACGCTGCAGAATCGTGATCGCGCCTGGAAGCAACTGGGGACGAGCGGTAGCGGCAACCACTTTGTCGAGTTCGGCACGCTGACGCTTGAGCGAGCCGATCTGGGGCTTAGCGCGGGTACCTACCTGGCCTTGCTCAGCCACAGCGGTTCGCGCGGAACTGGCGCGGCGGTGTGCGATTATTACAGCCGGGTGGCTCGCGAGTCGCATCCGGAGCTACCGCGCGAGTTGAGCACGCTGGCTTGGTTAGATCTCGATTCGCAGGCGGGAGCGGAATACTGGGCGGCCATGAATTTGATGGGCCAATATGCAGCGGCCAATCACGCTTGTATCCACCGCGAAATTGTGCGGCATCTGGGCGTCGAGGTGTTGGCTGACATTGAGAACCACCACAATTTCGCTTGGAAAGAGGTCCACGATGGTCAGGAATTAATCGTGCATCGCAAGGGGGCGACGCCGGCTGGCAAGGGTGTGCTGGGCATTATTCCTGGCTCGATGGCCACGCCCGGCTATGTGGTCCGCGGCAAGGGCGTCGAGGCTTCGCTGCTGAGCGCGTCGCATGGCGCCGGGCGCAGGATGAGTCGCACGGCGGCCAAGGCCAAGTTCAGTTGGCGCGATGTGAAGCGCATGCTGGATGAACGCGGCGTCACCTTGATGTCGGCTGGGCTGGACGAGGTGCCAATGGCTTATAAAGACATCGATCAAGTGATGGCCGCGCAGAGCGAACTGGTAGAAACCGTGGCTCGCTTCGATCCACGGCTGGTCAAGATGGCTCAGGCCGGCGAGCGGCCCGAGGATTGACCCACGCGATCGACTTATGGCTTCAGTTCGGCGAAGCGAATGTCTTTGAATTCGGCCCACATGGGTTTGCCAGCGTGCAGTTGCAAACCCAGCTTGCCCGAAGTCAGGGCCAGGTCTGGCGAGTCGGTGAAATCTAAAATGAGCCGCCCGTTCATATAGTGGCGCAGTCGTCGTCCCTGGGCGATGATGACCACTTCGTTCCAATCATCGAGGCGAAACAATTCGCGAAACTGTTGATTGTTGATGAGCGTGGCGGTGACTTCTTTTTTGCCGTCCACCATCTGGGCTTGCTCACCCACCAGGCAGATTCTCCCGCGGCCGGCCAGTCCTTCGCCATAGATGAAACCCGATACGTTGGGGAAATCCAGCTCGTTGCGCAGTTCGTGCTGGTAGCCACGCAGAACCCACGCGTTGAAAACCTGCTGGGGGTCGATGTGCTGTGAGCGATATTGAATCCCCGAGTTGTTAGTTGCGTTGCAACGGAAAGACAATCGCAGTTCGAAATCGCCAGTGCTCCCTTTTTGCCAGATTAAAAATGTATTTCCTTTGGCCGCATGCGCACTGGTCGTCTCGCCGCGGATGACGCCGTCGTGAACGCTCCACAGCCGGTCGTCGCCGTCCCATCCGGCTAGGCTTTCGCCGTCAAAAATCGGTTTCAATTCGGGAGATTCTGGCGGCGCGAGTTGTGCGGTTGGGGCAGCGGCGGCCTGCGCACTGGGCTGATTTTCCTGGGCGGTGCAGAGCGTGGCCAGAGCTGTCACTGCCAGCAGCGCGGCGGCGCAGCCCAGGGGCGAGTCAAAGGAAGTTAAAGCAAGCGTGCGCATGGGTGTTCTTTTTCTGTGGAGGTCGGCAGCCGCTGCACGCCGCAGATAATTTCCTATGGCTACACATGAGCGTGGGCCTGTGAGGCGTGCTGGCAAAGTTTATTGGGAGACTACAAGCGGCTACCATCATAATCTAAACCCTAGCGGCGAGCGACACTGCGCGACTGCAACGCGAGTTTATGGTTGTCCGGCAGGATTATGGCTGTCCAACACGGCTGACAGCTGACGACTGCACAATGGCCGGATCTGCATTAGACAGTGGGGCAGTGGTGAATAACGCTGATCAAATCTACAATGGGTGTTCATTGCATACTTAGCCAAGTCCTATGAACGGAGAGATTCTTGTGTTGCATGCCGTAATTATGGCTGGTGGTTCGGGGACGCGCTTTTGGCCAGCCAGCCGCGAGAAGTACCCTAAGCAACTGCTTAATTTGGTGGGTAATAACACCATGCTGCAGGCTACCTTCGCGCGTTTGGACGGCCTGATCTCGCCCGAACACACGTTGGTCATGACCAACCAACATTTGGTTGAGCCAGTCCGGCAGCAGTTGCCTAACGTGCCACCGGAGCAAATCATCGGAGAGCCGATGAAGCGGGACACCGCGGCCTGCATCGCCCTCGCAGCGTCCATGATCGCCGAGGCCGATCCGGAAGCGATCATGTTGGTGCTCCCGGCCGACCATGTGATCAACACTCACCAGCAGTTCCAAGACTGTATGCGGCAGGGGATGCAGTTGATCCAGCAGTCTCCTAGTCGTTTGGTGACGTTTGGCATTCGCCCGGCCTACGCCGCTGAGTCGTTTGGCTATGTGCAGCGCGGGGAGCCGCTGAGCGATTCCAAAGTCGCTGGTGCCTACCGCGTCAAAGCCTTTCGTGAGAAGCCCGACCGTCAGACCGCTGAACTCTATCTACAGTCCGGCAGCTACGACTGGAACAGTGGAATCTTTATGTGGCGGACCGCCACGATCCTAGAAGCACTGCGGAAATTCGAACCGGAGATGATGAAGCGTATCGACGCCATCTCCGCCACCATGGGCACGCCCGCGTTTGCACATACCCTGCAGAGCGAATTTGCCAAGATCGCAGGCCGCTCGATCGATTACTCGGTGATGGAACGCTACCACGACGTGGCTGTAATTGAAGCTCCCTTTCGCTGGGATGACGTGGGAAGTTGGCAGTCGATCGGGCGCTTGACCGAGCCCGATGAGCAAGGCAATTGCGTCCGCGGGCGCTACCTGCCGATTCAGTCGCAACGGATGATCGTGTACGGTGACGATAGCCACCTATTGGTGACGATCGGAATGCAGGACGCGATTATTGTTCACACGCCGAACGCCACGTTGGTAGCTCCCAAAGAAGCTGAGGAGCAGGTTCGCGAGGTGGTCAAGCAGATCCAGTCGCGTGGCTGGGACGACTTCCTATAACCGTTCGCGATCGTTGCTGATCGCTCCGCCGATCAGTTCCTTAGACGCACTACGGAATTCTCAAGCGTTGTGAGGCTGAAGACTGTTGTGGATACTGCGACTGCGGAAGGCGGGGCGGGCATGTGGGCTGTAGAAACGAAAGGCTTAAGCAAGAGCTATGGCAGCAACCAGGCTTTGGCCGATTGCGAGTTGCAGATCCCCAACGGATGTGTGTTCGGGTTGTTAGGCCCCAACGGGGCGGGCAAGAGCACGCTTTTAAGAACGCTGCTGGGCTTCTTGTATCCCACGCGCGGCACTGGAGCCATTGCGGGTTTCGATATCGTCAAAGACCGTCTGCGAGCTCGCCAGCAGGTAGCTTATCTGCCGGGTGACGCGCGGCTCATGCGCTCGATGCGCGGTGGCAGTTTGCTGCGTTGGTTCAGCGGACTGCATCCGCATGGCTCATGGCCTGCCGCTCAAGTAGTAGCCGACAGGCTCGAGCTGGATCTCACTCGCCGAGTGATGTTTATGTCCACGGGCATGCGGCAAAAATTGGCGCTATCGATTGTGTTAGGTTGCCAAGCACCGATCATTGTACTCGATGAACCCACGGCCAATTTAGATCCCACCGTCCGCCACACAGTGCTGCAGTTGATCCGCGAGATTCGCGCCCAGGGTCGAAGCGTTGTGCTATCGTCTCACATCTTCAGCGATATCGACGAGACGTGCGACCACGTCGCCATCCTGCGAGCGGGCGAAATCGTGGCTCGCGTTGACGTACCCCAGTTGAAGTACTCACATTGGGTCAGCGGTCAGCTGCCTGCAAGTTCCGAAATTGAGCAGCCCTGCATGTCGCAGCAGTGGCTAAACAAGTTCGAACCACAGCCGCTCTTGTTGGCGCACCTGATCGATCAAGAATCGTCCACGGAGAGGCGAATACAGTTGCAACTAAGTGGTGAACCACAGCAGTGGTTCGACTGGGTGGCAGCGCTGAAGCTGCGGGACGTGCAAATCGAGCGCGGTGGGATTGGTGCCATTTATCGCCGCTACCATCACGAGCATCACGAAGTTGAGGCGGTATGACACGACTGCTGCTTCAGAAGGCTTTTTACGAGTCAGCGCTACTGCTGGCTTCATGCGCGAGCCTGCTGTTTTTGTTCTGTTGGATTCGAGTGTGGGTTGTGTGCCAATTCGATTTGCAGCAACTGCAGGGCATTATCGAACAATTGCGAAGGTTCGAGCGTTTTATCCCGGTCCCGCTGGAACAACTGTTGACCTATCGCGGCAGCATCGCCATGGTTTTTCACGAACCAATTTTGATCCTGTGCGTGTTAGTCTGGTCCATCGCACGCGGCTCAGACGCCGTTAGCGGTGAAATAAATCGTGGTACGATGGAGATGCTGCTGGCTCAGCCGGTCGGTAGACTGCGCTGGCTGGCCTGCCATACATCTGTGTGTATCGTGGGGCTGATCGGCTTATGCGGAATGTGCTGGTTGGGGCTCGCCTGTGGCGTCCACACTTTGTCAGTGCAGCAGCAGGTGGCTCCCACGGTCGAAGTCTCACTGCCGTTTTTGCCGTGGAAAGTACCGCTGCAAGTCGGTCCGTCACAGCCCGTCGAGACACCGCTGGCAACGTACGTAGACGCCAATCAGTTCATCGCGCCGACGTGCAATTTATTTGCGATGAGTTTTTTCGTATTGGGGTTGAGTCTGTTTTGTAGCAGTTGGGACCGGTACCGCTGGCGAACGCTGGGGATCGTCATGGGCATTTTCATCGTACAGTTTCTGTTGCAGATCTTGAGCAAGGCCACGGATGCTACGGCGTTCGTCGGGAATTTTACTTTTTTAAGTGCTTACAAGCCGGACGCCATGGTTCACTTTGCCAGCCAAGTGCCGGCCGGGGATTGGTGGTTGTGGGTTCCCCAAGAGGCTCGCTCGACGAGCTGGCCACACGCCCTTGGCCCGTTGGGGATGACGCTGCTGCTGCTGTTCGGAGGCGCGCTGTGGATGCTGCTGGCCGCGTGGCGATTTCGCACGCGGGACATCCCTGCGCCACTGTAGGAAACTGGGCTTTTAGCATGCGAAGCGCACAACATAGCCCTAGCGATTAACCCTACCGATTAACACAGGAGATACATCCCATTTCTAATCAATATCAGGTAACCGCTTCAACGATCGAGTTGTGTGAACGGCTGCGCGCCGCGGCGGGGCCGTTGGACGTTAGCGGCACTTGGCCGCGCGAGCAAATGCAGTGGTGCGCCGAGCTGGGATTGTTCCGTTGGTTTATTCCCGAGGCTTACGGCGGATGGGGCTGGAGCGAGACGCAGATTTTGGAAGGTTATTTGGCGATCAGCCAGAGTTGTTTGACGACCGCTTTTGTGATCACGCAGTGGCATGCTGCCTGTCGTCGCATCGTGGCCAGTGAAAATCAACCACTCAAGGACAGGCTGCTGCCCGACATGGCCAGCGGGGAGAAATTTGCGACGGTGGGAATCAGCCATTTGACCACGAGTCGACAGCATGTCGCCAGGCCCGTGCTGACCGCCGAGCTACTGGAGGACGGAGGCATGTTGCTCGACGGCTACAGCCCTTGGGTAACTGCCGCGCCGGCAGCCGATGTGATTGTCATTGGAGCTAGCCTTTCAGATGGGCGTCAGGCTTTAGTGGCTCTACCGGCAGAGCGTTCGGGAGTGCAGCCCGGGCCGGGGCAGTCACTAATGGCTCTGACCGCTAGCCGTACCGATCAAGTCAAACTGCAGCAGGTGCGTGTTGCGGCTGATGAGATCCTGGCCGGCCCAGTCAAGGATTTAATGAGCCACCATGCGGGCGGAGGGGCAGGCGGACTGCAGACGTCGACCTTGGCAGTCGGACTGACTATGGCAGCGGTCGATTTTATTCGGCAGCAGGCCGAGCTGCGTAGCGAGCTGCAGCAGATCGCACAGAAACTAGATGGCGATACTCAACAACTGCGGCGTGCGCTGGTGGATTTGACCACCGGTGGCCAGTCGATTACCGCCGGCGAGTTGCGGCAGCGCGCCAATTCGTTAGCTCTGCGCGCAACGCAAGCGGCTTTGTCAGCAGCCAAGGGAGCAGGCTACTTATCCGGGCATCCGGCGGGCCGCATGGCCCGCGAAGCGATGTTCTTTTTGGTGTGGAGCTGTCCGCAGCCGGTGGTTACAGCCAACCTGTGCGAACTGGCGCAATTGCATTAAACACCCATGCAGCCGTTTTGGCGTTAGCCACGGTTGATTGATAAACAGGAACCTTATGCGTGGGTGCTTAGTACCGAACCAGTCCTTAGCGGACCACCTGTGCTCCATCGTAGGTGGCTGTGAAACCACCGGGTTGTTCTGTAATTGTGAACTCGGCCCAGATCGGCATGTGGTCCGAGATGCGCAGTGCATCGGTCTTCTCTATTTGAAACATCTGCTCCATGTCTAGCGTGCCGGCTCGCCCGGTGAACTCGCGGACAGCCTGGCGGTCGAACACGAAATTGTCGTAGGTTTTGTCTTTGCGAGTATTGGTGGGGATACCCTCGATGGCCGGTTTAAATCCAGGGATCTGGCCCAGCTTCTGAAATTGCGCTGGTGCGGCATTGATGTCTCCCAACAGGATCACATCGTCTTGCGGGTATTCGAATTGCCGGACATTGATATAGACGTCGGCCAGCACGTCCAGTTCGTAAGCGATCTGACTGGGATCGGTATGAATATTGATCAGAGTGAATGTGAAAGCTTGGCCACTGGTGATCGTTTCAAAGCGACCCACAAAGGGTTCCCGATGGAGCACATCGTCGTCGTCCTGCACCACATAGGAGAATTCGTTTCCGCCGCGGACGCGGGTAGTATCGTAGACAAAGGCGTATTGTTCGTAGTAGCCCGTGGCTTCGCGCCCGATACGGGGGCTGATGGTGTAACTGTACCGCGAGCCGTCCGCATTGACCTGCTCTAGTAATTGTGGCACCGTGCGTTGGTCCTGGCTGGTGATCTCCTGTAGGGCGATAACGTCGAAGCGGCGGATGATAGCTGCAAATTTATCCATAACCCAGCTATTGTTCAGCTTGGTTGGGCCCAAACGCTGCATGTTGAAACTGCCGATGAGCAACGTGCTCGGATGGCGATCGGGCATGGTGACGACTCCGCCGCCGGCACTACGCGTACTCACCGGCACCGAGCCCGGATGGATCGTTGGATTCTCAGTCGAGTACTCTGCTGACGCGCCGGCAGGAGTGGTCGCATCGGCAGGCAGTGGAACTGAATTGGGGTCGCACCCTAGATAGCCGCCCAGTCCGATTAGGAACAGAACCATCAGGGGAGTGAATGGTAGCGAACGCATCCCGTCGCCTCCTTGCTTGGGGAAACCGAGTGTTTCCGAATTAGTGAATCCGCTGGGCTTCGTGCCTGTGGCGGTCGATTTACGTTGCTGGTTTTTGGTGCGCCGCCAGCGCGGTTACCGCCAGGCGCTTCAGACGCGGGTCGTCGCCCTCGGCCGCTCGCTGCAGTGACTTGAGCGTGTCCGGATCGAGGGTGGCTGGCTGTGCGGCGGCGATTTCGCTTAGGGCCAAAGCGGCTTGTTGCCGCGTGGAGACTGAAGGGTGAGTGTTTAAGCAGGCTACGATGTAATTTTGATATCTAGACACATCCGAGTCGAGTTTGGCTAACAGCGTGCAGGCCCAAGCGGCTACCGCCGGCTGCGGATCCAGGCAGCGGGCAGCCACATCATCAGCCAGGCCTCGCGGGAGCACTTCGACGCGCTGCAGGACGTCGCTGGCCCAGGCCCGCGTCTCTTCGTCTGGGTCGCTCATAGTGACTAACAGATCCAGAATCCGACCAAGAGGTGGGACTTCCGCTGTGGCGAGTTGCTGCAGTTGTGCGAGCGACAAACGGGCAGGTGGAGTGCTCATCAGTTGTGTCTCAAAATTTTGATCCAGGTGCTGCTCGATGCAGACTCGCGTTCGGCAGCGCTGCGCAGATGCTTTCGCAAGCAAGTGCTGCACGAGACATCGCTGCAGTCGCCTGACCAGGGAGGTCGATCGGCAATGTAGCAAGGAAGCCAAGTAGGTAGCTACAGGTGTGCTTCGCAATAGACGATTACAGCCGGTGCAACAAGGCCTATCGCGGCACTACGTAGCATCAACTACGGGCTGGCAGGATTGATAGTGACTTTGCGTCCGGGTTTGTGTTATGTGAGTTGCATGGCGGGTGGTCCGCTGCTTCAGGGTCGGCGCCATAGAATGCGCGTTTTATCGTTGAGCGGCGTTGGCTAAACAGCACGGTCAAAAGTGCCCACGCTAAACGACATGCGGCGCAAGCGCCGGTGCTGCATAAAGTCCGGGCAAGAGTTCGACGGCTACGTCTGGCCTCCCAACTGTGGCACTGGCCAAGAATCGATAATGTGAACCGTTATGAAGTTGCACCAACTTAACCGCATACGCCGCTTGGCGACCCAACTGTGGCTGGGCGGCTGGCTGATCGCCGCTTGCGCATGCCCGGGACTTGCACAAATGTCGCCCGAGCCAGGTAGCGCGGCCGCTTGGTCAATTCCCAACGACTCGTGGATTGCCTTGGCCAAGCAGGACGCCAATCTAAATGACTTAGTCATCCTCAGCGAAGACCATGTACTGGCCGTAGGTGACCGCGGGCTGATGATTCGCAGCGACAGCAGCGGACGAAATTGGGAGGCAGTAGAGACCTCGACGACAGCCAATTTGCATGGTCTCCGCTTTTCATCGCTCGGGTTCGGTTTGGCCGTGGGTGGATGGGTGGGCTCCGATACGCGCATGAGCCATGCTGTGTTGCTGCGATCTGATGATGGCGGTCGCCAGTGGCAGAGTGTGCCTGTGCCGCAACTGCCGCGTTTGATCGGACTGCGCGTCCAGGAGAATTACTGCTTGGCTTGGGGAGACTACAGTCCGCAGTGGCGCACTAGCCTCTTTGAAAGTCTCGATGGGGGACACACTTGGCGCGGCGTTCAGCGCTCAAGCTCGGGAGAGCAGCTCCCGCTTGCGATAGGGCATGCGACGGCTGCCGCGTTGGCCAGCAGCGGCCAAGTAGGCGTGATCGATTCACTGGGGCGAGCCTACATCGAAGCCCCACAGCGAGCAGCGGACGACGCGCCGCTGGCAACGATTGCTGAGCCCAATCGTCCGCTACGTGGTCTACACTTTACGGGTTCCAGCTGGCTGGCATGTGGTGCGCACGGCGAGCTGATTGCTAGCCTGGATGGTCTGAGCTGGAGCGACGTGGCGGTGCCCCTTAGCCGAGCGGCGGAACAGCTCTGTCACTGGCAGGCCATCTCGCAGATTGGCGAAACCATTTGGGTCTGTGGACAGCCCGGGTCGATTGTGCTGATGAGCCCGGACCGCGGGCGCAGCTGGCAAGTTCGCCGCACCGGCCAAACGCTGCCACTGAGCGCCATCCAGTTCGTCGATCAAAATCGTGGCTGGGCGATTGGACCGCTGGGATTAGTACTGGCCACTCGCGATGGCGGACGGTCCTGGTATGCGCAGCGCAACAGCGCACGACGACTGGGCATGTTGGCGGTCAGCCGCGATTGGCAGAGTCTACCATGGGCTCCTCTGGCCGCCGCAGCCTGGGATGAACAGATCGCAGTGGCAGCCAAGATTTATCACGCGGTCGATCCAATTGAAGAAGCCAATTTTCTGCCTACCGTGTCGGCCGCATATCGCGATGTGGCGCCGCAGGTAAGCCTGGCTGGGGCCGAGCATGTGCCGCTGGAAGAGTCGCACGATCAAGCCGCGCCTGGCCAGCTCATTGCGCAATTGGCCATGCATCTCCGCTGCTGGCGACCCGACGTGGTGTTGCTGGGTCAAGTGCCTGCGGCCAGCGAACTGGTACCGCAGCCGACGACCGATTGGTTGGGACAAACCTGGTTGAGACGCCCGCTTTTACAGCGTCAGCAATCACTCGAAGTAGAGGCTTTGGCCGCCATGAAGCTCAGTGCAGAGGTCGATGCGGCCATGAGCGGCGAACTGGACCTGCCCGCCTGGAGTGTCAGTAAGCTTGCCAGCACTTGCGAGCCTGAGCGCGGTCAATACACCGAACAATGCGGGCGTTTGTTGCGTACGACGGGCGTCTCTATTTGGGACTGTTTGCTGCCAATGTCACTGCGAGATCGCAGTGCGGCCACGAGTACTAGCATGCGCACCATCTGGACGCACAGTCAGGCTAAATCCTCCTTCAATGCGCTGTTGGGAGCTATTCCCGTCAGCCCAGAAACGCAACGCGGAATCAATCTCCAAAACATAGGCAACTTCCAATTGGTCATGGGGCGCGTTCACCGCGATCGATCCATTGAGCAATTGGCTCAGCGACCCGTCGATCAGCTGTCCATAGAGCAGTGGTCAACCGATTTAGACTTCCTGATGCGCGCGGTGCCGGCTCGCGAATGCGCGGCAGTGCTTCAGCGTCTGGCGAATCGCATGAGTGTGACGCATGACTGGCCGCAGCGACAGGTCGTGTATCAGCGGTTGATCGACCTTGCACCGCACTCGGATGCTGCTGATTGGGCGCGACTGGATCAATTGGCGCTGGTCGTCAGCGACGAAAGCCTGGCCTGGCGACGCTTCGAAACTCGACGCTCAGACGGCCTGCAACGCTCCTATGGGCCGCTGCAGACCGTGCCCAGTGGCGAGCCTGGGGCTGCGCTCGCTCGATTGACCAATAGTGAGCAGACGGATCGAAGAGCCCGAGCCGAATCGTGGACTGCGACGCCATTTGGCGAAGTGAAAATCGCACATGAGAGCAGCTTGAGCCATCCTACAGCGGTTGTCCCTGCGTCAGCGGCTATGCCCGTGATGAGTTCTTACTCGCAGGTGTTGAACGCAGCAACCGGTGTTGCGAATCCCGCAAGCACTGCCGATGCAGTTCAGGTCGATGCAACCGATCGCGCGATGTTCGATGCTGCGCAGTCTGTGGGTACCGTGAGCGACAGCAGTTGGCAAAAGCTATTGCACGTGACGCACGCACGATCGCCACTTCTGTTGACCCGCCCAGATATGGAGCTACGCCAATTTCGCAGTCAACAGGCAGCTCAGCCGCAGGCACCCGAGGCCGGACAGGAACGCTTGCAGCGTCTAAGTGATGCGCGGCAATTGATTGGATGGCCTCAGATGGCACAGCAAGAGTTGGCCTTACAGCAGGGGCGAGCCAGTGAGTTGCGATGGGCAGTGCGAGCGCAGGGCACAGACCAACCGCCGCTATTAGATGGAATGCTAGATGAGCAGTTTTGGCAAACTGCACAGGTTATGGAACTGTCCGAGCTAGACTCGGACAAGAGTGGCAGTCTGCAGGCAGCAGCGACTGATGTGCAGTCTCAAAAAACTTTGATCCGCTGGGGTTTCGACAGAGAATACCTGTACGTTGGTATCATCGCCCCGCGTAGTGGTGCTAGCCCGGCGCCTGTGGAGCGGCGCGGCTATGACGCGGATTTAGAAGCTGCCGATCACCTGCAGTTGACGCTTGATACCGATCGCGATTACTGCACGGCCATCGAACTGGGCGTCTCTGCTGACGGACGAACCTACGACCGCTGTTGTGGATATGCCGAGTACAATCCGAAATGGCATGTCAGCGTCCGCTCGCAGCCTCAGTATTGGAGCGCAGAGCTAGCTATTGAGCTGGCCGATCTCACCTGTCAAACCGAATTGGCGGGGACGGCGTGGGCCGTTTCGGCGCGGCGACAGCAACCCGGTCGGCCAACGCAGAGTTGGTCGCGACTGAGGACGCACGTGCCCTATCTCCAGGCTAGTGGATTGCTACTGTTCAATGCCGATTCAGGCACGCTGCGGTAGCGATTTGAAGTTCACCTGGTTTGTTCAATACAGCCTGGCTTGAGCACGCCGACCTCCTACAAGCTTAAACAGTATAAATTAACAGCATAGCTGATCCAATCCACCGTAAACTTGGCTGGAGTGACCTTGCATGTGGCGCGTAGAAGCCTATTCTTAAGTGGAGGGTGAAAGGGAGCGGACTCGGTTGACCGAACCTTCCCACAGTCAGCTTCCACTGTTGAGGTGCTCTCTGCGGCACAGCTTATGAGCCATCTGCTACTCTATTACCAACGCCCAGAACCGGCGACGTGGGTCTTCCTATCGTCGTTCTTGCTTCTGAGTATCTATTTCGTATTCCATCGCTTCTTTTGCATCCGCAATCTCGACATCCTGCTATTGCTGTTGCTGGCGCCGGGCTTGATGATGGTCTACGAAGGCCGGCGGATGCAGTTGGCCCACACCAGCGGCATAGCCAGTGAAGAATTGGCCGCCGCTGCACCAGCGGACGACGCTGATTCGTCCAACCGCTTTGTGGCAAATACCCAGTCGGGCGAAGGCGTCAACGTGGATGCTCGGCCTCCGCTAGCTGCCAGTGTAACCGTTGCCGATCTACCACTCGCTCAGACCGCTGCCACCAATCTAGCTATCGATGTGGCCGGTGCGGTCGATAAAAAGGGTTACCCAGCAGTCCAGCAGTCATCGCGCGTCGCCGCCGCGTCGCTTGAATTCTACGGTTTCATTGCGCTGCTGTTCGCATGTTTGCTGCTGATGATCCGCATGTTAATCGATCCGGCATTGGTTAGACGACCACTGCTTATTCCCAATCTGTCGATTGGAGGCTTGAGTTTTATAGGCGTGTCTTTGTTTCTGTTCTTGATGGCTAACGTGATTACCAGTTCGCCACTTGAGCAACGCGAGCGCGGTCCAGAACTGGGGCCTGGCTACGCACTGCTGAACATGCTGCCGGAATTGCCAACTATGCCCGACGATGTTCCGCACGGAGCAGTGGACGGCTTGCAGATTGAGGACGGACGCTGGCTGCCCAATATCGCCCGAATTCTGGCTATCTTGTCAAACCTGGCCATCGTGTTCGGAATCGTGGGCGTTGGCTACTGGCATTTTGATAATGTGAAAACCGGAATTGGTTGCGCCGTGATGTATCTGCTTCTGCCCTACACCGCGCAGATGACGGGAAATTTGGAACACATTGTCCCGGCCGCATTATTGGTGTTGGCGCTACTGGCCTATCGCCAACCGGTGTTGGCCGGCATGCTGCTGGGACTGGCCGCTGGCCTGGTCTATTACCCGCTATTTCTGCTGCCGTTGTGGATCAGCTTCTATTGGCATCGCGGGCTGAAGCGATTGCTGGGAGGCGTCGGTGGCAGTTTGCTGTTGCTGTCGGGGCTGTTGCTGTTGCAAGGGGCTGAAGCGTTTGGAGATCATTTGCGCAGCATGTACGGGCTTTGGCTGCCAAGGATGGATGGCTTGGTTGGCGTTTGGGGACCTGGACGCTTTCAAGGCGAGTTCCGACTGCCCGTTTTAGTGGCTTTTATCCTGTTGGCCGTGTCGTTTGTATTCTGGCCTCCGCGCAAGAATTTGGGGACACTGATCTGTGGTACTGCCGCCATCATGCTGGCAGCGCAATTTTGGCACGGCAATGGCGGCGGGCTGTTCATGGCTTGGTTCCTGCCGTTTGTGATGCTGACTATATTTCGTCCTAATCTAGACGATCGCATTGCTACGCAAGTCGTGCGTGGCCGCAGCGCAGCTCCCGCTACGCCGGCTCCTGGAAGTCCCTGAGCTAGCCGGCCGTTTTGAGACGCCTGGGAGTAGTGCCAATCCAGAAATTTCGAGCAGCGGCGTTCAGCTGTGAAGCGTCGTTTATCTCCTGACTTTGGCGGTGCCCGTCCCATCGCGCGGCGACGCCGCGGAGGACAATTCTAACCTTGAATTCGGAATCAATTCGCTCGGCTAATGCACGCGCGACGCCCAGTTGAAATCGCGCTTGGGGATAAATGGGCGTGCCGGTCTGCTCCAAGGACCAGCGCTCGATCGGCACTCGCAGCCAGAGGGCCGGGTGTTGCTCGGCTGCTGGCGAATCCCTGTGAGCTGGATTAGAGCTCTTCGCATATTTTCTTTGTCGCTCGGCGCGGTCGGTCTGCTCGGCGACGATCGTCTGTTGCAGCGACTCGGGCAGCTTGTGCGTAGCCGTACTGGCAATCCACATCTCTGTACGGCTGCTGTGCGGTGCATACAAGGCCCAGCTTAGCCAGTGGTCCCAATGGCCCCAGCGTTCGCCCACAGGCAAGAGGATGGCCAAGCCGACAATTGCGGTGGCTAAATGATCGCGCCAGGTCGGCTGTGTGCGAGGCGTCTTAGGCACTGGCCGCGGCGGCGTTCGGCTCCAGTCGACTAACACAAACAGGCACAGAGCTTGTCCAGCAAATTGCAGATTCCAGAGCACGACGCCGGCAGAGTGATCCAGCCCCAGTGGTCCCAGGAGCACCATTAGTGCCACGTGGAAGCTGATCGCCAGCACTCCGGCCCAGCGCCGTGTCGTGCGCCAGGCGAGCCCTGCGGTGAGCAGTATTTCAGCTGCTGGAAGCAGAGCGATGAACGCAACCGGACGCGGCTCCCAGGGCTCTTCGGTACGCTGCGCCATGCTAATGAATTGCGTTAGTTCCAGCCACAATTGCTGGCCGACCGTGTGCAAGAACTGGGCGTCAAATTTACCCAGTGCCGAAAATAGATAGATGCTCGCCGTCAGCCACACGAGCAATTGGGCCGTGCGCGACGGGGAGCTCAGCCTGAACACAGCAGCGTACAGCAGCAGTTGATAGAACCATGGCTGCCAGCGGTGCTGATCGAGCATGGCCAAGGTTCCGCCGGCCACCAGTACTAGGCTCCAGCCCCACTGCCCGTGCCGCGCGTTACCGAAGAGTACGAGGGTCAATCCTAACAGCAATGTGCAGCAGCTAGCGCGGTCTGCGATCCAGGGCACATGGCTTAGCCACGCACCAAGCGGTATGGCCGGGAATTCCGAACCACCCCACCACAAACGCCACGTAACTGCGATCAAGACAATTGCTAGAAGCGCTGTCCAGCGGCGCAGCAGTTCGAGCTGCCAGCTCACTTCGGAGAGTTCGTTCGACGAGCGTTCCAATGGTTGAACCTAATTACGATCGCTATGCATCCAGCGGAATGTCGACCAAGCTTCCGCAACGCGGACAGTGGAATCTCCAACTCGCCAACTGGCCATTGAGGACGCCGTTGGGAACATAGACGACTGAGTAAACTCGGCAACAATTAAAGAACATGCGCATGGCCGGCCTGCGTTGCGGACGCTTGAGCTCAGACGCAGCAGGCGCTGGACGCGGCTCACTGCCGCCCGAGGGCAGGGATGCCTCCGAGGTAAGATCGAGCTGGCTATCTTCGTTCATCTGGCTATCGGTCGCACTGCGGCAACCGTCCACGAGTTAGCACGTTCGTTGAGTCGTTCGTTGAGTCGTTCGTGCTGCAACGGCGCTGCGCTTGTTACGAGACTAAGAATGCCCATCTCTGCGCAGCGACCTAAACGGGGCGGACGATTAATACAGAATTAATGCCCAACATGCCGAAGGAGTTGTTAAGGATGTATGTCACGCGTTCAACTGTCCGCGGTTCATTGGCGACGAGGCCGTCCAGTGCGCAGTCGGGATCCAGGTTGTCCAGATTGATCGTAGCGTGCACTACATTGTCGTGAAAACTGGGCAGATTGCCGGCTAATTCCAGCGCTCCGGCGGCACCCATGGCATGGCCGATAAAACTCTTGGTGTTGTTGAAGTAGGTCTTGGGCGATCCGTCAAATACCTGGCGCAGGGCCTTGCATTCCTGCGCATCGCCGCTGGACGTACCCGTGGCGTGCGTGCTGACGATATCGATATCGGAGGCTGACAACCCGCCGCGTTTGAGCGCCAGTTCGATGCACTGGGCCTGCCGCTCGGGGTTGGGCAGGACAAAGTCGGTGGCATCGGTGTTGATCGCGTAGGAGACGATCTCAGCAACAATTTGCGCACCACGCGCTTTGGCATCGCTCAGCCGCTCCAAGATATAGATACAAGCCCCTTCTGAGACGACGATCCCATTGCGATCTCGGTCAAATGGCCGGCTAGCTTTGGTAGGGTCCTCGTGCGAGGCCAACGCGCCTTGGCTTTTGAAACTGGCAAAGATTCCGAACGTATGGATGCTCTCCGAGACGCCGCCGGCGATGGCGATGTCGCATTCGTTCAAGCGCAGCATCTGCGCTCCTTGCACGATACCCGCATTACCAGCCGCACAGGCTGCACCGATGGTGTAGTGAGGCCCAGTAACGCCCATGTTGAGGGCTACCTCGCCAGCTGGATTATTGGCTACGGTGCGCGGATTATGGTGATGCGACCAATACTGCGTATCGTAATCAAAGCCTTTGATGAGATAGATCTCATTCTCGGTCTCGACATTGCCGTGCTCGGTCACGCCGATGTAGATGCCGACGCGTGATTTATCGACGTTGTCCCAGTCCAACCCCGAGCGACGCACGGCCTCATTAGCTGCCCAGATACCAACGGCTCCGGCACGTGTTCCACGGCGGACATCTTTTTTGGTTTGATACTGGGTACTGGGGAAGTCACAGATACCCGCCAGCGTTTTGCCAACGTAGCGGATCTCATAGTTCTGGATGCCACTCTGCTGAGCCAGCAAATTTTCACGCAGCGTTTCCAAATCGTTGCCAAGCGGACTGGTCAGGCCCACTGCGGTCATGACAATTCGCTGCTCATCAGGCAATTGGGCAGCCGTGTCCTTGGGTTTCATATGCGTTATTTTCAGCGATTGGAAATGGTCAGCGATGTTAGTTTTGCCTTAGCGGCAGTCGCCACGGCATTTGAGCGCCTGCGCGAAATTGGCCAGAGTCTAGCGGACCGCGGCTGCGCAGGAGGGCTGCTCAAAGCTACCGCTCGCAACCGTTTCTAGCAAGGGCTTAATTGCTGCGGAATTCAGCGGCTTCGATTTCGTGACGTTTGAGCAATTTGTTCATTCCCTGGCGCGATAGGCCAGCTTGCCGGGCGGCAGCCGCGATATTGCCATCGTGCTTTTGCATCAGCACTGTCAGGTAGGAGTGTTCTGCGCTGTCGATTGCCTCTTCGCGTGAGATTTCGGCTAGGTCTAGACCGTCCTTGGGCGCCGTGACCGAGCTCTCGCTGACTTGTCGCGGCAGATCGGCCAAACCAATAATCGGACTGCGCGCGAGCGTCACTGCCCGTTCGACCACATTGCGCAGTTCGCGGATGTTGCCCGGCCAGGAGTAGTTTTTCAGCGACTGCAAGGCCTCGTCTGAAAAGCCGTCGATCGTGCGTTTTGCTGGACGTAGCTCGGGCAAAAAGCGTTGGGCCAGCAGCAGCACATCATCGCCGCGTTCACGGAGAGCTGGAAGTTCAATGTGGATGACTCCCAGACGGTAGAACAGGTCGCCGCGAAATCGCCCCGCGTTGACTTCGGCTTGCAAGTCGCGATTGGTAGCGCAAATAAAGCGGGTGTCTACTTGGACGGGCTTACTCTGCCCGACTGGAGTGAAGGTCTGCTCCTGGATCGCGCGTAGCAGTTTGGCTTGGGCTCCCGCCGGCAGTTCGCCCAGTTCGTCTAAAAACGCAGTGCCGCGATGGCACTGGCTGAGTAGGCCTTCCTGGTCTCGCACTGCGCCGGTGAACGATCCCTTCACATGTCCGAACAGCACGGATTCAAAGAGTGCTTCGGGAATGGCCGTGCAGTCGATGACTTGGAAGTTGTGTGCGTTGCGAGCGCTCAGACGATGGATAGCGCGGGCCACTACCTCTTTGCCAGTACCGCTCTCACCAGTCAGTAGGATGTTCGCGTTGGAGTCCGCTACGAGCTGAATGATTTCCATCAGCTCGAGCATGGGCGGACTGGTGCCGACAATCTCAGGGAAGATTTTGGCTAATTCCGTGTCCGCCAATGACTCTGCGGGGTCGGCAGACGCTGCCGAGGAGTCCGCTACGCGTGGAGCCGGGCTGGGAGGGGGCGAAGCTAACATCAACGCGCGCCGCACGCTGGCAAGCAAATCGTCCACTTTGACAGGCTTGAGCAGGTAGTCGGTAATGCCCAGCCGCACGCTTTCGATGGCCGTCGGCAGCGAGGGGACACCGGTAATCACAATCAACGGTATGTCAGCATGCTTGGACCGACTGGTGTGCAACAATTCCAATTTGAAATTGCCGGGCATATTCAGGTCGGACAGGATCAGATCGAAGGCTTGCTGTCCCAGAGCAGCGATGGCCGCGTCCGCATCGGCTACACAGGTCACCGAGTAGCCCTCGTTGCGCAGCAGTTCTCCGGTGGTCTTAAGGTAGAAAGGCTCGTCGTCCGCTACAAGAATTTTCTTCATGGATACTTAATGGAAAGAGATATTGCTAGACCGTCCTGGGTAGGCTGACCGTAAAGCGACTTCCCCGGCCGATTTGACTCTCGACGGAGATTTTGCCTCCCATGGCTTCTACCAGGCCGCTTGAGACTGAAAGACCCAATCCCAAACCCTGCTTGGGCAGTTCAGTCTTGGTCGTAAAAAATGGATCAAATAGCTGGGGCATGACTGACGCATCGATGCCGCACCCATGGTCGGTGACGACAATCATCGTCTTTTTGGTGGTGGTCTGTAACGTGACTTCGACCTGTGTCCCCGCTTCGGATGCCTGGATTGCATTGCGCACAAGATTGAACAAAACTTGTTTTAGTTCATCTTGGCGGAGGACGACTTCGGTTTGGTCGAGTTGGTCGGTGCGACGGCAGTCCGCAGCGCTGACCTGGACTGTGACACCACTGCGTTTGATTAGCGGTTCTAAGAGTATCACCAGGTCGCGAATGGTGCGTTCCAAATTAAATCTCGTCGCGTGTCCTGTACTGGGGCGATACAGCTGATACATATGATGCGTGATTTTGCTAATGCGTTCGATCTCATCGTCGATGAGGTCCAGCATGTCGTAATATTTGGTGTCGGGCGAGAGACTCGATTTAAACAGGCTAAAGGCGTTGCGAATTCCCGCCAGCGGATTGTTGATCTCATGTGCAACGCCCGCGGCCAGCTCTCCCAGAGCGGCCATGCGTTCCATCTTCAGACGCTGTTCCTCAAGCTGCATGATTCTGGCAGTCCGCTCTTGCACCAATTGCTCGAGATGTTCGTTGTGCAGTCGCAGTTGTTCTCGCAGGTCGCGTTTATCAGCGATGTCTCGAATGCTGGACCGAAACCCCAAACGTTGCCCGTCTGCATCGTACATGGGTTGCCACGAGACGGCCATCCAGCGCAGGCTGCCGTCGCGGTGCTGAGTCTGAAATTCGACATTGTTGCCGCTGGCACCGGCGATGGCCGAGACGATCACGCGGCTGATTCGCTTGCGATGTCGCGGTGCCACTAGCGGCAGCGGATAATCGGGCATCATCAGACATTCATCGGGACGGAACCCGGTCAGACGCTCAACGGCAGAGTTAACCCACAGCAGTTGGCCGCTGGGCGACTGCCAGTCCTCCCAGTCGTAGGTGTAATCAGCGATAGCCCGAAAGTGCTCGCTGCTGACTTCAAAAGGGGCAGCGTTGGTGCCGCCCGGTACGGCGTGGTCGTCGAAAGCGTCAGCTTGGCTAGGCAAAGAGTCCATCAAACTCATTCTAACATAAGCTACAGGCTTGGAAAGCGAATCGATCAGCGGATGAGACCGCTTGACGCGCACCGGACGCAAAGTTGTGGCAGGGGAGTGAGGCTTCTATAATCTGAATCTTCCAGAATCTAACGGCTTGTGGGCGGAGGGCGTTTCTAAAACTTTTTCCCACGTGTTTCCGGTTAAAAATTTTGTTGTAAAGTCTTTCAATGAAACCTACGAAGTTTGGGCTGTTATCGATGGGATTTGCAGCCGGCTTGGTTGCGCTGGTGTGGCCGTCACCGCTGTTGCCACCGGTCGCAGGTGCGGAGTCGGACCGGCATGTGATCGTGGTCTCGCTGGACGGGTTAGCCGCCTACCTGGTCGACGATCCAAAGGTACCGCTCCCCACGATCCGCCGCTTGGCCACGCAGGGCGCGATCGCACAGGGTGGCATGACGGTATCGAATCCCTCGGTGACGTGGCCCAACCACACCACGGTAGTGACCGGTGTGCGACCGGACAAGCACGGTGTATTAGCCAATGGCATGCTGGAACAGTGCTGCCTGAGGTGGAAAACGTCGACATTGCTCCGACGATAGCGCAGCTGCTGGACCTGGACTACTCGGCCACCGATGGTCGGCCGCTAACCGCCGCTCTGACCTCTGGTGAGTTACCAGCTGAAGTGCCAGCTGAAGTGCCAGTTGAAGTGCCAGCTGCAGCTCCAGGCTCCCGGCCGTAGGGCAACCGCGGCGAGCATAACTGAAGCGTGTGGTGCTGTGGCTAATTCATATCGCGCGTGGGGCTATGGTTTGCCGCTAACGCGCCGCGACTGGGCTGTGCTATGTTACATTCCAAAAATCGCTCTGGCGACCTAGGCATGGTTTTCTTAGTATGCCCCTAGCGCTGGCCGCGCCCCCGCTGCGGCACGCCATACCGATCACTCCCAGCGAAGGAACGCGAAACGATGCGATCAATTGCCGTCATCAATCAGAAAGGTGGCGTGGGTAAGACCACGACTGCCGTCAATCTTGCCGCATCCCTAGCCGAAGCCGGACGCCGAGTCTGCGTGCTCGATCTGGATCCACAAGCTCACGCATCGCTGCACCTGGGCTTGTCGGTGATCCACGACCAGCCCAGCGTCTACGACATACTGTGTGGCGACGCGTCGATTGACGATGCGCGCAGCTGGGTCAACGACCGCTTGGCTGTTGTACCATCCAATTTGGATTTGGCAGCGGCCGAGATGGAGTTGGCTGGAGAGGTGGGCCGCGAGGTCATCCTGCGTGACAAACTGGAAGTCGATCCCGAGGATTTTGACTATCTCATTCTGGACTGCCCTCCATCGTTAGGCGTGCTGACGATCAATGCACTGACGGCGGTAGACGAAGTTTTTCTGCCGCTGCAGCCACACTTTTTGGCACTGCACGGCTTGAGCAAGTTGCTCAAGACTATCGAGATCGTCGCAAAACGCTTGAACCCCAGCTTGCACTTATCGGGCGTCGTGCTGTGCATGTATGAGTCGAGCACGCGTTTGGCCGCTGAAGTAACTCGCGACGTGGACGAGTTTCTGGAGATGCAGTCGCGCGGCGACGGCGTGTGGGCCGGCGCCAAGTTTTTCCAGACCCGCATTCGCAGAAATATTCGCTTGGCTGAGGCGCCCAGCTTTGGTCAGTCGATTTTGGAGTATGCGCCTACTTCCAATGGTGCCGAGGACTATCGCGCACTGGCTCAAGAGATGATGGAGCTGCGTGTCGGTCGCCACGCTCCTCAGCAAGTCGCTCGCGCTGCCTAGTGTCAGTTCATAACCAACTTCTTTGGAACTCGCTCTAGCCATGCAGTCGGCGCGCCGAAAATCGATGCATCCGCCGCTCGCCGGCATGTGCTTGTCGCTGGCGGCCT
Source organism: uncultured Pirellulaceae bacterium (assembly GCA_934278005.1). Taxonomy (GTDB): domain Bacteria; phylum Planctomycetota; class Planctomycetia; order Pirellulales; family Pirellulaceae; genus Aureliella. The sequence continues at coordinate 62,835 of CAKQWG010000001.1, forward strand.
TCTGCTTGACCGTCAGCGGATGCCACAGTTGGTATGGCGGACTGGAAAAGGGGCTCGATTTCCTGCCAGCGCCACTGACTCCTCCGCCACCAATCGAAATGCCGGTTGCCAATCCGGCACATATCGGTCAAGTCGATCCCGACTTTCTGTGGCGACAGGTCGTGGATGCCGTTGACGACTACTTTCGCATCGATAAAGAGCAGCCGGTTCGCCGCGACAATATGAATTGGCTCGAAGGCTCCTTGACTACCTATCCGGTTGTTAGCGGTACCAGCTTCGAGCCGTGGAGAAATGACGCCAGTCGCGGTTTTGAGAGGTTGCAGAGCACGTTTCAAACGATTCGTCGCAAAGCTACGGTGCGGATCATTCCCGAAGCGACTGGTTATCTGATCGACATTCAAGTGATGAAGGAGCAGGAGGACGTCGACCAGTCGCAGTTTTCTACTGCCGGCGCGGCCGCTCAACGGCATGACGGCACTATCGTGCGGCACGACGATCAGCTGCGGCAGGGACCGTTGACGCTGGGATGGTACGAAATCGGGCGCGACCGTGACTTGGAACGCCGCCTGATGGAGAGTATTCTAGGACGCGTAACTAATGTCCAACCGCCACCTAACCGACTGCTGCAGCACGGCACGCCCTAATGCACAGAGCATGATGCACAGAGCATGACGTATACCACTGGCACTCCCAAATTGCCAGTCGTCGGCTAGAGCACGCGCGGTTGGCTGGAAACCTGTTTTACCCAGAAGCCGATCCCATGAAACTGAACTTTGCGGCACTCTCGCTATTTTTATTCATGATCAGCGGACTGATCGGCCAATCGGCAGGCACGTCATGCTGTGCCCCGGCACATGCCGAGGCTGCTGAACCTCAGACGATTCGCCTATGGGAAGCAGACGCTCCAGGCGCACTAGGCCAGGAGGAAAAAGATGTTCCCACGGCTTTAGTCTACCTGCCCGGTGGGGCCAAGGAGCCCACAGGTGCAATGGTGATTTTTCCCGGCGGCGGCTATGGCAACTTGGCCATCGACCACGAGGGGCATCAAATCGCTGCCTGGGCTAATGAGATGGGACTGGCTGGGATCATTGTCAGCTACCGACATCGCTCGCGTGGTTACGGGCATCCTGCACCGATGCTCGACGCTCAGCGAGCTATTCGCCTGACGCGGCAAAACGCTCAGCAGTGGAATATCGATCCTGCCAAAGTTGGCGTCATTGGCTTTTCCGCGGGCGGCCATTTGGTAACGACTGTTCTGACGCATTTTGACGCGGGCGATGCAAGCGCTCAGGACCTGGTCGACCGCCACAGTTCCCGTCCCGATTTTGGCATCGTGTGCTATGCGGTGATTGCTCTGGGCGAGGATTTTACGCACGCGGGGAGTATGCGCAATTTGCTCGGTGAGTCTCCACAGCCCGAACTGATACAGAGTTTGTCGAACGAAAAACAAGTCACGTCGGAAACGCCTGCCTGTTTTGTATGGAGCACGGCGGAAGACACGGTGGTGCCCGTCGAAAACAGTCTGCGATTTGTTTCGGCGTTGGTCAAAGCTGGTGTGTCAGCTGAGCTGCATGTGTTTCCACAAGGCCGGCATGGGATTGGGCTCGGGGCAGATATTCCCGGTGCCCGTCAGTGGCCTAGCTTGTGTCACGACTGGCTGCAGCGTTTGGAAATCGCAAAATAGTTTTTCCCTGTTATTCAACGTTAACGAGACAATCGCCATGGGTCGCAGTTTCGAAGTTCGCAAAGTCTCAATGGCCAAAACGGCCGGGCAGAAATCCAAGCTGTACTCAAAGTACGGTAAGCAGTTGTACGTTATGGCCAAGAATAGCGGCGCCGACCCGTCCGCCAACTCCAGCCTTCGCAGCTTGATCGAGAAGGCCAAGCGCGATCAGGTCCCCGCCCATGTGATCGACAAGGCTCTAGAGAAGGCCAGTGGCGTGGGGGGAGAGGACTTTAGCGCGGCACGATACGAAGGATTTGGACCGGGGGGTGGCTCGTTCATCATCGAGTGCTTGACGGACAATAATAATCGGACGATTACCGATGTCCGCAATTGCTTCACCAAAACTGGGTCCAAAATGGGCGCCCCTGGCTCGGTAGCGCACCAGTTTGATCACTTGGCCGTCGTCGCGTTTGCTGGCAACGACGCCGAGGCGGTACTCGAGACGCTGCTGGCCGCCGAAGTGGACGTCAGCGATGTCGAGTGCGCGGCTGGCCAGATCACCGTTTTTGCTCCGTCGACCGAATCGCACAAGCTGACTCAGGCGCTACACGAGGCTTATCCGGAGCTGGTTCTGGATCTCGACGAGATCACCTTCATTCCTCAAGCGCGGATCGACATCTCAGTCGACGATCTGCCGATGTTCGAGAAGTTTGTGAACATGCTCAACGACTGCGACGACGTACAGGAGATTTATCACAACGTAAATTTGCCGACATCATAAGCTAGCCCCTCTGACCCCAATGAGCTTTTTGCCTGTTGCCACTTTGCCGCATAGTTTATTTCTGACAACTGGATTCCTTCCTGAGCCAGCTTTTCACTCGCACCCGACTTCAACGCAAGGTTCGCAGAGCCGTAGATTTCCTGTCAGTTGGTAGCTTCAATTTTCCGAATTAAAGCCTTCTGTCGCGCAGTGCGGGAAAATCTTTGCGCCAGGCGCGCATCGCGGCGGGATCTAAATCGCAGTGCACCACCTGCTCCCGGTCGTCGGCTTCGAAGATTGGTCGCCCCAGATGGTCGAAGGCTGCGCTGCGTCCGTCGAATTGCAGATTCGGTTCGCGGCCGCAGCGATTGACGCCGACGGTCAGGGCTAGGTTCTCAATTGCCCGGGCTTGGAGAAGTCGCACCCAGTGTTCGGAGCGGACTGACGGCCAGCAGGCGATGAGCACGAACATCTCTGCGCCGTCGCTAACGGCCGACCGGAAGAGTTCGGGGAACCGCAAGTCGTAGCAGATTAGCGGCGCGATGCGTACGCCCTGCCACTGAAAGAGCTCGCCTCGGTCACCCGCCACGTGGCAACGCTGCTCGCCCGCTCCTGAAAACGGTTGCTGCTTGCGGTATCTGGCCAATTGGCTGCCATCGGGAGCGAATACCACGGCTTCGTTTGCCGCGGTGGGGCTGCCCGGTGTCGCTCCCGGTGTCGCTCCCGGGCCGAGCGGGCTGATGACTCCCCCCATGACCGCCGAGCGGTAGGTGATGGCTAACTGCCGCAAGCAGTGCTCCCCCTCCCGCTGCTCGCTCTGCACTGTTTGCTGGACATTCATGCTGAAGCCGCTTTCGAACATCTCGGGCAAGACGATCAGCGAATCTGGCGGAATGTGGGCGGCGGCCAACAGATCTTCTGCGCGGCGGCGATTGTCAACTCGGTCCTCCCACGCCATGTTGAGTTGTACGGCCACGACGTGCATTGTCGGCGGTCCTTAAGCGATGCTGAGCTGGCTCATCCGGGCGACGCATTGTTGCAATGCTGCCCAACGGGTATTCTGTAAATATAATCCCTGACTGGACTAACAGCCTGTGGTGCGGCACACGGGCGAGCAAATATAACCGACGAAATGAGCATGAATCGAAACCGACGTGAACGCAATGCTGATCCGGCCGACAAGCCGCCAGGCAAACCGCAGCCCAAACCCAAGCTGGTCCCGACACGCCTAAGAATTGTGGCCGGAGATCTTGGGGGCCGCAAGATCGACTACAACGGCGACCCCGCGACGCGTCCCATGAAAGAGCGGACGCGTGAGAGCGTGTTCAGTCTGCTCGGCGGCTATCTCTACAACCACTTTGTGATCGACCTGTTCGGTGGCACAGGTATCTTAGCCTTTGAATCGATCAGTCGCGGTGCCGAGCGAGCCATCGTGCTAGAGATGTCCCGTTCGACGGTGAAGACGATGCTAGCTAGCATGCAGGCCCTGGGGCTGGGCGATCGGATCGATGTGTTCAATGTCGATACGCTGCGCTGGATGCGCAACATCGATATGGCTCGACGCGATTGGCCGGACTTGCCCTGGATCATCTACTGCTGCCCGCCCTATAAAATGTGGACCAGCGACACAGAGCGACTGTGCCAGGGACTGGTGGAACTGCACGCGGCCAGCCCCGTAGGCAGTCGTATCGTTTGCGAGAGCGAGTGGGGCTTCGACCTGCCGGCAGCTATGCCAACTCTCCAGTGGGACGTGCGCAATTACGATCCGGCCAATATCTCCGTCTGCCGCAAGGACTGAGCCGGAGCATGCGGCAGCGTCATGGGCCAGCCACAGCGTCATGGGCCAGCCACAGCGTCATGGGCCAGCCACAGCGTCATAGGCCAGCCCTACTACCAAAAACGCTCGGCAGCTAGTAGGCTTATGACACACTTTAAGGGCCGCTTTGCGTTTGACAGAACCGCCTCAGGTCCATAGTGAATTGTTCTGTGTTGCTTCAGATTCCACCCGCCCGCGATCATTTCGCCGCGTCCTCATCAGGAGATTTTCCCCATGGCACGCCCCGTTACGCTCTTCACTGGACAATGGGCCGACCTACCGATCGAGCAGATGGCCAAATTGACCAGCCAGTTCGGCTATGACGGTATCGAGTTGGCTTGCTGGGGAGACCATTTCGAAGTCGACAAGGCCATGTCGGATGACAGTTACTGTGCCAAGAAGCGCGAGCTGTTGGAAGCCAATGGCTTGGAGTGCCATGCCATCAGTGCCCACTTGGTAGGGCAAGCGGTGTGCGACATTATCGATGAGCGGCACAAGATGATTCTACCTGACTACGTGTGGGGCGATGGTCAGGCGGCCGGCGTGAACCAGCGCGCTATCGAGGAGCTCAAACAGTCCGCTCGGGCCGCGCAGCGATTCGGCGTGGGGGTGGTCAACGGTTTTACCGGCTCGAGCATCTGGCATCTGCTGTATTCGTTTCCGCCGGTGTCTGAGAAGATGATCGAGGACGGATTCAAGTTGTTCGCTGACCGGTTTAATCCCATCTTGGATGTGTTCGGTGAATGCGGCGTGAAGTTCGCCTTGGAGGTGCACCCAACAGAGATCGCCTTCGACATCTATACGGCCGAGCGAGCCCTGGAAGCGGTGGGGCACCGCGAGGAGTTCGGGTTCAACTTTGACCCCAGCCATTTGATTTGGCAAGGCATCGATCCGGTCGAATTCATTCGCGCATTTCCCGACCGCATCTACCACGTGCACATCAAGGATGCCATTCAGACACTCAACGGCAAGACGGGTATACTAGCGAGTCACCTGAATTTCGGCGACCCGCGACGCGGTTGGGATTTTCGCAGTCCCGGCCGCGGCGGAGTGAATTTCGAAGAGATCATCCGCGCGCTAAATGTGATCGGCTATCAAGGGCCGCTGAGCATCGAGTGGGAAGACAGCGGCATGAACCGCGAGTTCGGTGCAGCCGAAGCGTGTACCTTTACCAAGAATATGAACTTCACTCCCAGCGACCGCGCGTTTGACGCGGCCTTTGACGAATAGGTTTGTGTTATGAGTCAACTTACTATCGAGTTCAATGGCCAGCCTTTGGACGTGCCAGTAGGAACGACGATCGAACAACTCCTGGCTCTGACCGAGATCCGTAGCCGACTGGTAGCAGTGGAAGTCAACCGAGAAATCGTGCCTCGCGCCGCGCATGCCACGCATGTGGTCAGCGCGGGCGATACGATCGAAGCCGTCACGCTGGTAGGTGGCGGATAGGCTGAGCATTGTGCGAGCCGCTGCTGGTACGATGCCAAGTGATTCTTAACGCTCCTTTACACTTCGCATAAAAAATCAGGACTATGTCGGCACCCACGCACGAAAATCCACTGCATAATTCGTCACTGCATTCGCCACTGCACAATGCGCCTCTGGTGGACGACCTGCCACTGCGCATCGGCAGACATGAATTGTCCAGTCGATTGATCGTGGGGACCGGTAAGTACGATACGCTGGAGCTGATGCGCGATTCGCTGCTCGCCTCTGGAGCCGATGCGGTTACCGTGGCTGTCCGCCGCGAGCGAATGTACGATCGCTCGGGTCAGAACATCCTGGATTACATCGACCCGGCCAAGTACCTGTTGCTGCCCAATACGGCGGGTTGCTACAACGCGTCGGACGCCGTGCGGGTCGCCAAGCTGGGGCGTGAGATCTTGTCTGCCCTAGAGAATCCAGGTGCCGACTGGGTCAAATTGGAAGTGCTGGGCGACAGCAAGACGCTCTTGCCGGATCCCGTGGCCACGCTCGAGGCCTGCCGCGAATTGGTGGCCGACGGCTTTCAAGTGCTGTGTTATACCAGCGATGATCCGATCATCGCGCAAAGGCTCAAGGATGCCGGCGCGGCCAGTGTCATGCCGGCGGGCAGCCCGATTGGCAGCGGTCAAGGCATACTCAATCCGAACAATCTGCGGATCATCCTCGAGTATTTGAAAGAGGGCGATCCAAGCTATCCAGTTATCGTAGATGCCGGAGTTGGCACCGCTAGCGATGTCTCCATTGCGTTTGAGTTGGGAGCCGATGGCGTACTGCTCAATTCGGCCATTGCCCATGCGCGCGACCCGGTCCGCATGTCCCAAGCGATGAAGTACGCGGCTCTGGCCGGCCGCGATGCCTACCTTTCCGGGCGCATCCCCCGCCGCCTGTACGCCACCGCCAGCAGCCCCGAAGAGGGTGTCATCACTAGCCGCACTTGGTGAGGATCGCTATGTATGTTACCGCCCGGTCGACTTTCGTGGCTCGCTGCGTGATGGTCGCCAAGTCGACCTCGCTCGCAAAAACAATCCTCGCCACTGGGCGTGACTTGTACGCGATTGCTCGCTGCCTGGCTTTATGCCTGCTGCTCACGCTGGTCCCGCGCGGCAGCCAGCTCGTTGCCCAAGATCAAGTGTCGCCAACTCAGCAGATTGCGCCAGCCCAGCAGGTTGCACCAACTCTGCAAGTTTCGCCAGCGCAGGCACCACAAGCAGCGCAGACACCACGGCACAGGCCGTCCAGGCCTAACGTGTTGTTCATCTCGATAGATGACTTAAACGACTGGGTGGGCTGCCTGGGAGGGCATCCTCAAGCGCAGACGCCTAATATGGATCGATTGGCAGCTCAGGGGACGGTGTTCACCAATGCGCACTGCCAGTCGCCGCTGTGCAATCCATCGCGAACGAGCGTGCTGACCGGCCTGCGGCCAACCACGACTGGAATCTACGGTTTAGCGCCCTGGTTTCGCAACGTTCCCGGTTTTGAAGATGTGGTCACGCTGCCACAGTACTTTCAGCAACACGGTTATCAGACGCTAACGTGTGGCAAGATCTTCCACGACAGCTACCCACCTACGGCAGCGCGTCAGGACGGCAGCGAGTTCGACGTGTGGGGGCATCACGGCGGTTTTGGAAAAGCCCCGCCGAAAAAGCTGATCAACATGCAAGGCGGCCATCCGCTGATGGACTGGGGCGTTTATCCCGAGCGCGACGACCAGCAGGATGACTACTACGTGGCCAGCTGGGCGGTCGACAAGATAGCTGAGTTGGCTCAGCAGCCAGGCGACCAACCATTTATGCTCAGTTGCGGTTTTCGCCGTCCGCATGTGCCCTGCTTCGCCACGCAACGATGGTTCGATCTGTACCCAGAAGAGTCGTTGATGATGCCGCCGATCCTAGCCGGCGACCGCGACGACACGCCCATGTTCTCGTGGTACTTGCACTGGCAATTGCCGGAGCCGCGGCTGAGTTGGTTGGAACAGGCTGGTGAATCGCGTTCGCTGGTTCGATCGTATTTGGCCTGCGTCAGCTTTGTCGATGCCATGGTGGGACGAGTGCTAGATGCATTGCAAGAGCATGGCTTAGCAGACAATACGATTGTGGTGTTATGGTCCGACCACGGCTACCACTGCGGAGAAAAAGAGATTTCGGGCAAGAATACTCTGTGGGAGAATTCGACGCGGGTGCCACTCATCTTCGCCGGCCCGCAGCTCAAGCCCGGTGGGCGGAGCAGTCAGCCGGCCGAGTTGCTGGACATCTACCCCACGCTGCTGGAACTGTGCGGGCTGCCTAACAACCCGCGGCTCGAAGGCCACTCGCTCACGCCACAGCTAGCTGCACCCAACGCACCGCGTGCTTGGCCTGCCATCACTTCTCACAATCAGGGCAACCACGCCATTCGCACCGATCGCTGGCGGTACATTCGTTATGCCGATGGCAGCGAGGAACTGTATGACCTGCAGGGCGACCCACACGAATGGACCAATCTAGCCAGCCGCGAGGAGTTACAGCAGCAGAAACGCGTGCTGGCTGAGTGGCTGCCGGCTATCGACCGGCCTCTTGCCCCGGGCAGCAGCCACCGCATATTGACTTGGGATGGAGCCACAGCGGTGTGGGAGGGCAAAGCGATCAAGCCTGCCCAACTGGAACGTTAGCATAAGCATTCACGCATAAGTTCAGCGGGTGCGATCTGCGCGATACGCCTGGTTTGTGGCTGAACCTTGCGTCCCTCCGCGACAGCCTCGTCTCTGCGTCCCTCTGCGCCTCCGCGCTCTCTGCATTAAAAAACAACGCCGAGGACGCAGAGGGCCGCGGAGGAGCCGTCCCCCGCTCCCCATTAATACTCGTCCACTGAATCAACGCGCAGCACGCAGTTTAACGCCGAGCCGCAGCAGGCCGCAGATGCACGAGTCAATTTAACCAACGCGCGAGACTCTGTTGCACCACGCCGCCGTCCAATTCGAATCATAGCGGCCTGCGCAGGCGACGGCACTGCACAACGCTCTCAGTCACTCTGTCTCACTCAGTCAGCGTAAGGAGCCGCGACACGGCCCAGCAATACTTTAGACCGTTTGGTAAAGCGTAGGGTTGAAGGCCTGCTAAAGCTACGACAAGTCGCAGCACACCAAGGAGCCGCGACGCGGCCCAGCAAAACTTCGGACCGTTTGGCAAAACGTAGAGTTGAAGGCCTGCTATAGCTACGACAAGTCGCAGCACACCAAGGAGCCGCGACGCGGCCCAGTAACACTTCGGACCGTTTGGCAAAACGTCAGGTTGAGCGCCTGCTAAAGCTACGACAAGTCGCAGCACACCAAGGAGCCGCGACCCGGCTCAGCAATACTTCGGACCGTTTGTCAAAACGTAGGATTGAGCGCCGGCTAAAGCTACGACAGGTCGCAGCACACCAAGGAGCCGCGACGCGGCCCGGCAATACTTCGGACCCTTTGGCAAACGCGTGGGGCTGAGCGCCTGCTAAAGCGGCGACAAGTCGCAGCACACCAAGGAGCCGCGACGCGGCCCAGCAATACTTTGGACCATTTGGCAAAACGTAGGGTTGAAGGCCTGCTAAAGCTGCGACTCGTCGCAGCTTTAGAGCCACCTGGCTCCGCCCCACACTAAAGAAAATCTCAAGATTTACTCCGACTGGCTGTAGCTGATGCAGCGGTTATGCCGATGATCCTTGGGATAGATAGTGCGAAGCAGCCGTTTAAAATCGCAAGTGGGACGCAAACCATGTTGGTAAAGACCAGTCGTTTTGGGCAAGTTCACAGCAGTCAAGCGGAAGTCATCGTCTTTCCTCAGGGACTGATTGGGTTTGAGGCGAGCCGTCATTGGTTGATCGTGCCCGATCCCGAAAACACTGACGTGGCGTGGTTGCAGTCGGTCTCACAACCTCAAGTTGCCCTGCCGCTGATCAGCCCTCGCAAGTTTGCGCCTGATTACCGCGTGAACGTGCCGACACGGCAATTGTCGCCGCTCAATTTACGCAGTTCCGATCAGGTGTACATCTTGAATGTGGTCAGCAAGTCGGGAAAATCATTGACCGCCAATTTGCGCAGTCCGATTGTTGTCAATCTGACCCAGCGACTGGCCTGTCAGGTCATCACCAGCGACGCTTTGCCGCTGGCTTTGCCGATTACTTTGACTAAGAAGACTGCGCTGCGGATGGCGGCTTAGATATAATGTTCGATAGGCAGTACACGTCTTTCAACAGTGGCAAATGATCGCCTATGCTTCGCGCGCGTCAGCGATTCGGAAAATATCTTATTGAACGTCGAATCGCCGAGGGCGGTTTTGCTACG
>CAKQWG010000002.1 GCA_934278005.1 uncultured Pirellulaceae bacterium
GAACTAGTCTCAGAATTCTGGCCTGTCCAGCCAGAGCCTGGCTCGGTTGCCGACCAACTGATCAAAAAGGGTGAGGCCCGTGGCGAAGCCCGCGGGGTGGCACGCGGAATCGTCCAGGAAAAGGCAAACACGATCCGCACGCTGCAAAACATCCTTGACATCCCGCAGTCGCCATACGAGCAGCTCGTAGGCATGAGCTCAGAGGAACTGCAAGCACACGTGGATTCTCTTCAGCAACAGATCGCCCAGCGTTTGATTTAGAAGTTTGAATGCGAATCGCTGATTTTGCTGGCACCCAACGCTCTATCAAATTTCGAATCGTCACCAACGTTTAAGGATAACACTAGTTAATAGCTTGCATCGTCCACCCGAGTTCGCATAGTTCCTACCGCCAACAACGTGGTACCAGAGACCGGTACCGCAGCACTTTGCTGTTGGGTGTGGCGGCAGTCGGCAGCGGCAGTCGTAGGAATTGAACTAGCGCGGGGACACTGCTGCTTGTCGCGGAGCTTAACACCAACTAGCAACGTGCAGTGGCCCCAACTTGACGCCGTGCTACGGGCTTTGTTTCAAGTGCTTTCTCAAGTAATTAGCCCGCAGCAAGCCAAGGATTTACTTGATACGATAAGGGTCTATGTGATGAGTGTGAATCCGGTGGTAGGTGAAGAGAAGATGAACGAACTAGTCTCAGAATTCTGGCCCGTCCAGCCAGAACCTGGCTCGGTTGCCGACCAATTGATCAAAAAGGGTGAAGCCCGCGGCGAAGCACGCGGAATAACTAAGGAAAAGGTAAACACAATTCGCATTCTTCAGTCGATCTTGGGCGTTCCAGGCTCTACCGATGACGAGCTAGCCGACAAGACTCTGAGCGACTTACAAGCGACGATCGAAGCGCTTCGAAAACAGATCGGCAATCGTCCCAGCGAGTAACAACGCGAAGCGGGAAAGCCCTTGGTTTCTACCTGATTTGAAACTTTTTTAGTCTGGAGCAGCCCATGCATTTGCCACCTAGCTGAACGCTGTTGAACACTTTGCAAAGTCGAGCGATCAGCGACCTTCTAAACCCATACTGGTATCCCCCCACGTTTTCTAAGTCTCTGCTAGGGCAGCGGAACTTGACGGGTGCTCTGCAGATATGCGAAGAGGGCCGCGATCTGCTGTTCGTTCAGTTGATTTAGCAAGCCGTCGGGCATTGTCGATGTGGCCAGTTGTTTCAACTCGGTTATCTCCTCGGTGGGAATGCGTTGAACGTAATCCTGGTCGGCCAAGGTTATGACTTTGTCGTTTCGATTTGTCAGTAGCCCACTCAATACTCGTCCGTCGTCTAGGAGTGCAATCGTCGTGCGAAATTCTTTGGTGACTACTGCGCTGGGATCCACGATGTTTTCTAACAGATAGTCGATATTGCCGCGGCCAGCGCCTGTTAGGTCGGGTGCCAAATCGCCTCCCTGCCCATAGAGCTTGTGACAGCCCGCGCAAGTTTTCTGAAATAAAGCGCGCCCCTGCCGCAGATCGGCTGCGGCGAGCGTCTCAGGTGTCAACAGCCGCCGCAAAGAGTTTATTTGTTCAGCCCTGGCTACATCCGTTTCGCGAGCCTGTCCCCAATGCTCAGCGAGCAGCTTGTCCAACTGTGGATCGTTGAAACTAGCCAATTGCCGTGCTTGGAAGGCGGTAACGTCAGTGGGCTGGATCGTATTTTCACCCAGCGCCTTGAGCAATTGCTCGCCCCATGACCTGCGCGATACCAAGATCGAGATCACCGCCGGACGATCCAATGGAGCAAAGGCGCGATAGTTGGTCAGCAACCGCTGGCCAACCGCATCGTCCACCTCGGAGGCTAATCCACGCGCGGCCAGCAGATTGAGATAGCGTTCGCTGAGCAATTTCAAGCACAGTTCGCGCAGTCCTTCGGCTCGGGAATCGACCAACGATCTGAGCGCCGCGCTTCTTTCTTCCAGCGAAGCGGCGCGATCTGCGGCCAGGCTTTTGAGTTCGTCGATGGTAACGCCATCGCCAAACAGGACATTCAGGTCATTGACTGCCTGTTGCAACGCGATGTCGCGATTGATGGTTGGTGCGAAACCGTCGATCAATTGCAGCGTGGCATCCCAACCGGCTGGCATAGCTGCCTGCCGCCGGCCGGCCAATCCCTTGGCTAGGCCAAGTACGACATCGACCGCCAGCGGCCCGTCAGCGCTCGCAACTGCGGTGGCCAGCAGTTGGTCGATCAGCTCAGGTGACCCGTCGAATTCTTCAGCTAGTCGTCGCACCATCAGTCTCCGCGTGCGTGGCCAAGTCGACTCAGCCGCCAGATCGACCAACTCATCGGACGGCAGCGGCATCAGGCCGTACCAGACCATCAACGGCAAGTTGTGGTCATCCGCATCCTCAGCGTGGTCCATCAGTGACGCGGCCAACGATGCCCGCTTATCAACGGGTAAACGCTGCAGTAGGCTGGCCAGAGTCAGTCGCACAGAGGCTTCGGGTTCGTGCGTGGCCAAGTCCACGAGTCTCGGCAGCAGGGCATCGTCTTCAGCGGAAAAGATCGCCTTGACCGGTCGATTACCGGTGGTTGTATCGAGTGCCCAATGATCGGTCAGGAGGCGAATCGCCCAGCTTCGCACGGCGGCCGCGCGATCGTCGCACAGCGCCCGTAAACGTTCTTTAGGCAAAGCGTCGATGGCCCACAGCGCCCACAGTCCGCGCAGGCGAAGCTCGGTGGGCATGTCTGAGTCTAACATGCCTTCTAAACTCTGCCGGGCCGATACCCAGGCCAACTTTTGAAGTGCAGTCACACCACCGTCCAAAGGTGAGGCGTCATTGCCCGTCCAAGTTAATTTCGATCGCAGCGCAAGCGTTCGCATGGCCTCGCGGGCGCGCCGCGCGTGCCATTCGCTGGTCGACTGCTGCATCAGGACTAACCTGCGTGGGTCGTCCAGGGCGGCATTGTCGTCGAGCCTGATTTCAGCGGGAAAGCCAGCATCGAAGATCAGTTTAAAAATCCGTCCGCTGGTGCGATGCACACCCGTCGACTCGTGGCATTCGCCCGTGTCGGACCAGTCCAGCAGCAGCACATTCCCGTCGGGCATGGGGAGCAAATTCATGCCACGAAACCATGGGTCGGCTGTCGGGAAAATGTCGGGCTCATGGCGTGCCACAAAGCCCGAGCCCTCCGTATCCAAGCGCTCCACGTTGACGCGGCGACCATGTAAATTGATCGTCAATAGTCGCCGCTGGTAATCGACAGGCCAAGTGGGCTCTTGATAAATCATCATTCCTACGTGCGCATGGCCGCCACCGTAGTCGTTGGCCGCCCCACCACGCGAATCCGTCCAGCTCTTACCGACATCAAAGTGCCAATGGTCGGCGTGCATGTCGATCAGTTCGTAACTGCGCGGATTAGCATCTAGCGAGTGCGGCCGGACATAGTGCGCACCGGCAATCGAATGCCACAAATGCCCGTTGACGACGTTGATGAAAAAGAGCTCGCCGAGCGCATTCCAATCGTGTCCCCAGGGATTGGTCGTCCCCTGATTCAGCACCTCGACTACTTGCCGTTGTGGATGATAGCGCCACATGCCGCCGCGCAGTGGTATGCGTTCATCAGCGGCGCTACCGGGTAACCCCAGTTCACCGGGGCACGAGGCACCGCAGCGGCCGTACAGCCAGTTGTCCGGTCCCCACGTCAGACCGTTTGCAAAGTTATGATAGTTCTCCTGGGCCACGGTGAAACCGTCCAGGATGACTTCTGGCGGTCCATCGGGGACTAAGTCTCCGTCGGCGTCGGGAATGAACAGTAGTTGCGGTGGGCACATCAACCACGCACCACCCTGGCCGACCACGACGCCCGTGAGCATTTGCAACGTATCGGAAAATACCGTGCGTTGTTCCGCCACGCCGTCACCGTCGTTGTCTTGCAGGACGATTACCCGATCGCGCAAGCTTAAGTCAAATCTCTGTGTGCGTTCGGCGTAGGTATAGTTTTCAGCGATCCATACTCGCCCTTGTGCATCGATGGTACCTGCAATTGGGTTCCGCACGGCCGGTTCCGACGCGAAGAGGGTGGCGGAGAATCCAAGCGGCAAGCTCAGCGACTCAAGAGCTTGTGCGGCCGAGATCGGGTCGTCGGTCGACGTCTCGCTGTTATAGATCTCGGGGAATGGAGAGTTGAGTTCCTGCGCAGCGAGCAGCGAGGAGAAGCACAAGCTGTACAGAAGTCCGAATCCCACACCGAATGCTAATTTCATATTTCACAGTCCGTCGGCAGAAGTGCACTGGCAAAATGCGTTGCGCTCCACACGTTGGTTTGAGCGGTCCCTCAGTCAATATACTCTAGACGTCTTTAGTGTGGCCCGACGCTCCGCGTCGGTAGCCAGCGTGGCCCGACGCTCCGCGTCGGTATTCTCATCTGTCTCAAGCGCTGTGGAGAGCTGCGGATTTGATTGTCTTTGCATTACCGACGCGGAGCGTCGGGCCACACTCACCGACGCGGAACGTCGGGCCACACTTACCGCTGAATGTCTGCGGCGTTCCAATCCATGGCGTAGCGAATGGCCTGGCGTGGGTGGACTATGGTCAGCTCCAGCCGAGCTCCGTTGGGCTGTAGAGATAGCCCAACAACCGGCTCAGCGGTACGGAAGTGATCGATGACGCGCCCGTCGGCACGCAAAATGTGGATCGTCTGCAGGCCCGATAAAACTGCCCACACGGCCTGCCCGGTGGTCGGATCGCTGCCGACGCAGCTGACACTCTGTGCAACCTCATGTTCTAGTGGCATGCGATAGTGCCAATGCTGCTTGCGCTGTTCATCCAGTAAGAAAACGGCCGGCTCATCGGCAGCTAGCCAGCCACGTGCGAGAGTCCAATCGCGATCGCCAGCCCGGCCTAGGATCCATGGCCCACGATCTGGCTGAAATGCGACACTGCCTTTAGTTGGGTCAGCAGGGGCAGTCGCCGATGAGCTTGCGCTCAGCTGCAGTGGCTGGATCGTACGATCGTCTAGAACGACGTAGCCGACAGTGCCTGACTCTTGTTCACTACCGGGCAACAATGCGTGTGGCACCACGGTGCTGTGGCCGCTCATCTGCTGGCGGTCGGTGGGATCGATCAGTAGCGTGCGACCTTTGGTTGTTATCACGGCCAAGCTGACGGCGGCTGCATCGCGTCCGGACATCCAACGAAAATCGGTTGCACGATCGGTCGCTCCCAGTTCAATCAAGCGATTCTGCTGCGTCTCGGTTTCGATCCATTGCACGGATGCTTTGTCGCCATGGATATAAGCCACGTACTTGGAAGCCGGTGAGGCTTCTATACGCGCCGCTGCTCGTGAAGGTTGGCTGGCGTGAGTCGTCCAGCGAGTGTCGATCCACGCAGTAGCCTGTGCGTCGGCCTGAGCTAGGGTGCCGGCGGTATCGCGCCGGAGCTGTCCAGTATTGTAGAGCGTCCAGACGTTCCCTTGGGCATCGCTGTTGACGGCGACCGCTATCGCTTTGGAAGCGCTGGCGCTTACTTCTCGCAGCGTAAATGTCTCGGGTGGGTAGGACTGCTGGTCTGTAGTCTCGCTGATCGAGCGTGCGTCGACGGCAGCGGCCATGCGCAATTCGATTCGATGCCGCAGGGCAATTTGATTCTGCTTGCGAATTAAATCTTCCGCTAGATTCTCGCCCGCCACGATGCGCGACAGCAACTGCGGCAGGATGCGATCGAGCAAAGGATTGGTCCGCGATTCGCGTAACTGCAGGCGGTTGTTTTGATCGACTACAACCAGCGTTGGCGCTTCTTGAACGTTGAAGAAATCGCGTCCCATCGCATCGCGGTCGAGGGCCAGCAGACCGGGCATTTGCCATTCGTCTACAAGCGTTGCAAACGAACTTCCAGCCGGCGGTCGTGGTTCGGCCCACACGCTAACGAACTCGACGGCACCTTGGGGAACGCCCAGCGAAGGCAATGCCTCGGCCACGCGGTTCATTTGCTCACTCGCTATGCGGCAGGCGGGATGATCGGCCAACCACAGAAGCACCGTCGCCTTGCGCAGCGGCGCAGATGCGCTGGACTGATATACTGGCTCGCCCGTGGGCGACTCTAGATGAAAGCCAGGGACTTGCTCGCCCAGCCCCGAAGTGTCAACCCACATCGGGGCGGGAACAAAGCGGCTGACCCGCAATTCGTCCGCTTCTGGAGCCACTTCAAACTTCGTCCAGTCCATGTTCGCGTTGCCGCGCGCCCGAGCGAACTCGATCGTCAGTTCGACGTTGGTCACCCTAGCGTCCCCGACCATCTCAGGTGTTAGATGGGACCGCGGCAAGCCCAAGCGGCGGAGGAGCAGATCTTTCTGGTCGATCCACAAGGTGAACTGATCGGGTCCGCGCTGCACTTGAACTACCCAGCACAGCCTGCCTTCGACCTCTTCGGGCGGCCCATAAGTTAAGGCAGCCGAATCATCTAGTAAGCCTTGGAGGGGGATGGGAGCGAGCAGGAGATCGAGTTGTGGAGGAAATCCGGCTAAGCCAGCCGACATCCGCTGCGCGACTAGCGGATCGCTGAGCAACCACGTGAAATCGACTCGCTGCGGCACTGCGCGACTGAGTACTTGCCGCGGCACGACCGTTTGGGCGTCAGCCAGTCGTAGACGCCAGCGATCGCCCGTCGGTCCAGCAGCGACCGAGTAGACTCGCAGTCCGATGCGTCCCTGTTTCTCCCAAGCCACGGCAAGTGGTGCGCGATCCTCTAATGGCTGGCCATCCAAATTGTAGCGCAGGCGCACAAAAGCTTCGTCCTGGTAGCTCTGTAGCTGCTGATATGCGCGGACGGACTGTTCAATTGTCGCGCTGGGATCGGTCGAGGCGTTGACCAAACGCGATGCCTGGGCGTCGTCGCCGGCGGTTGCACCGGCGAGGTCTGCACCGGTCGTATCGCAACCACTCGCGGAGATCAGCAGCGCGAAAGAACTTAGGCACACTAGGCCTAGCTGACGGAGCGTTCTGGGGAGGCGCTGGAAGCAGTGACGTAGATTAGTCATAAATAAGCAAATTCATGGAATTCAGGAAGTGCTCGGCGGCCACAGTCGCTGCCCGCGTTGGTCGTTTTCGGGTAGTGGATTTCGCTAAAATTCCTATACTGCCTGAAGAAAGTCCTGGCTGTGTTGTGGTTTACCGTCTGAGAGCGACCGGCGTGTTCACTCAATCCACCGCCTATATTTACCTTCAGTAACATAACTACTCGCTGCAATGCAACGGATATCAGCTTGATGCACGGTTTGGAATTACACTTTGGCAAGAACACGACTTGGACGCTCCCCAACGACCCTCGCTATGCTGGCGCAACTACATCCAATCCCGTAATTGACGACTGGAGCGGAGCCGTAACGGCTGCGTTCGGTTCGCCGCTGGACTTTCCAGCTTTAGATCAAGTACTGGTTCCAGGGGATCAGTTAGTCTTTGCAGTCGACCCATTCTGTCCGTCCTTGGTTGAGGTAGTCGCCGCTACGGCCGCGTGGTTCGGCCACCGCGGGGTCGCGGCGGCCAACATGCGGATCGTGCTCGGGGCAGACGGGCAATGGGTAGCGGATGAGCTAGCTGCCGCTATTGCGACGCGCAGCGGTCTAACGATCGACATCGAGCAGCATTCATGTGACAACGCGGAGCAGTTGGCCTACGTGGCCGCCAACGAAGCGTCTGATCCCATCTACCTCAATCGCAGCCTCGTCGACGCCGATGTAATCATTTCCATCTCGGCTGCCCGTGCGCAGGGGAGCCTGGACTACTTTGGTGCCTTTGGCATCTTCCCGTTGTTCTCAGATCGTGCAACGCGCACGCGATTTCACTCGCTGCCCAGTCTGGTCGATTCGCAGCAGCATTCCCAGTTGACCGCCTGGGCCGATCAGGCGGCGTGGTGGGTGGGAGTGCTGGTGGGTATTGCAGTCATCCCAGCGGAACGCGATCAGGCAAGCGGGATTTTAGCCGGGCAACTTGCCGCTTTGGAAGAGGCGGCTCAGCAGGCTTTGGCGAAACAGTGGAGTGAGCCGGTATCGGAAAGCTCTGTTGTCGTAGCTGTGCTCGACGGAGCCCCACAAGCACAGAGCTGGTTGAGTGTAGCCCGCGCTCTGAGTGCGGCGGAAAAGAAAGTTGCCGCCGGAGGAGCTATTGTGCTAGCGACTCAGTTGTCGCAAGCGGCGGGCAGTGGTCTACGCCGCCTGCGCGACCCGCAAATGTCGGTCGCGGCGATCGCCAAGAAACTATCCCAGGACCCAAGTGAGGACGCCTTGGCCGCTAGTCTGCTGCTGCAGGCGACGAGCAGCCACCATGTGTACCTGATCTCTGAGCTGCGCAGCGAGACGGTGGAAAGCCTGGGATTGAGCGCCATCGTCGACGGACCGCAGTTGGTCCGTTTACTGGAGCAATTCGATTCGTGCACGATCATTCAGGCCGTTCAGCACCGTGGTGGGTAGGTTTAGCTCTTGCGCAACCGGCAGCTTCCGCGTTTGGGTGTAGCTAAACTCGCCAGAGTTTGGGTGGGAAGGTTTAGCTCTTGCGCAACCGGCAGCTTGCGCCTTTGGGTGTAGCTAAACTCGCCAGAGTTTGGGTGGGAAGGTTTAGCTCTTGCGGAACCGGCAGCTTGCGCCTTTGGGTGTAGCTAAGCTCGCCAGAGTTTGGGTCGGAAGGTTTAGCTCTTGCGCAACCGGCAGCGCTGTGCCGCTCGCCAGGCAGCGCTGTGCTGCCCACCGAGCAGGGATGCACCGATGTGCGATTAATCTTTAAACAGTCGCTGATGCAATTTGTTCAGCTCTGCCGCCGGCAGTTTGATGACCTTACGATCGTAAGTCATCAGTCCGTTGATCTCGCCTTCCACGTCGGTGGTTTGAGTGTAGACCCCTGCAGCGATCCCCTTACCACGCAACTGGTCGAGCATCTCCAGCGACTTTATGTAACGCTGCTTGTACTCAGCAGCATCTTTGGGGATCGAGCCACAGCCCCAATTCCGCCGGTTGGCGTCCCACAGGTGTCCTTCGATCGGCAGACCGTGACCACCGAATTCGCCCATGACTTTGATGAAGTCGTCGTAGCGTTTGGGCTCAAAAGGAAATTCTGGATTGGGATAGCTGTGCGCATCGGCCACGTCTCCGACTGGCCAAAAGTTTCCACCGCTGGCAATATTGATCAGCCGGCTGGGGTCGCGCTCGACAGCCCACTTGCCGACTTGCAGCGTACGGTGCTGTCCCCAGGCTTCATTAAACGGAGTCCACACGACGATCGAGGGATGATTTTCCAGGTTGTCGATCATCCGTTCAAATTCAAGCATAAATTGAGCGTGTTGCTCGTCGGGCCACTGCGCATCCACTGGATTGGGCTCCATACGCGTCCACGGGGGATTATTTCCGGCGCTCACTTGATCCTGCCAGACCATCATGCCTATTTGATCGCAATGGGTGTAATAGCGGCGGGGTTCCACCTTGATGTGCTTGCGAATCATATTGAAGCCAGCGTCTTTCAGAAACTGGATGTCGAACAGCATGGCTGCATCGGAGGGTGGTGTTAGCAGACCATCGGGCCACCAGCCTTGATCCAGTGGGCCCCAATGGAAAATGATTTCGCCATTGAGCGTGAAACGCCAATTGCCTTGTTCATCCTGTTGCTTGCCGACGCTACGAATTCCTGCGTAGGATTTCAGCGATTCGACGACTTGGCCTTGCTCGTCGAGTAGGTCGATTTTCAGGTCGTATAGGTGAGGTGTGGCGGGCGACCAGAGTTTGGCTTGGGGAACTTTAACGGACAGAGTCGCGTCGCTGGCCGCCTTGGCGGAAGCGACTTGTGTGCCCGCGTCGAGCACGGTCATTCTTACGGAATGGCCCGCTTGGGCATTGGCAACATCCGCGGCTAGGCTGATCGAACCTTGGACCGCGTCGGTAGTCAGATGCACGTCCTGAATGTGTGTCGCGGGAACTTCTTCTAGCCACACCGTTTGCCAGATGCCGGAAACCTGCGTATACCAAATTCCTTCAGCGTGGATGACTTGCTTGCCGCGCAGCTGCCAAGCTTCGGTGTCGTCTTCAACGCGCACGACGAGCGAGTTCTCCCCGGCCTGCACCGCCTCGGTGATGTCGAGCGTGAATGGATCGTTGCCCCCGGTGTGTTCGCCCACTACTTTCCCGTTTACCAGAATGCGACTGCGATAGTCGACCGCCTCGAAGTTCAGCAGCGTACGCGATCCAGGCTTGGGTTGGGCTTTGAACGATCGGCTGTACCAGAGCGTTTCGTAGTCCCGCAAAAGCCGTTGCACACCCGATAGGCGAGATTCAAGCGCAAATGGGACAAGGATCTGGCCAGCCCAGGCTTGGGGCGTCTCCTGCTGCTCTCTGTCGGTGATGGCATAATCCCAGTTGCCGTTTAAGTTCTGCCAGTGTGCGCGTTGCAACTGTGGCCGAGGGTATTCGGTCCAGGCGTTTTCAGCGGTTACCTTAGCACCCCATTCAGTGATCAGTTCGGATTTGAATGGGGTCGAATCGCTTCGTGGGCGTGGCAGTTTCGGAGGCTGGTCAGCGTCGATTAAATGGACATCGATAAATTGGCCTCCTCCTGTCTGCCGGCAATGTACAGCGATCACGTTTTCGCCCAATTGCAGAGCCGCCTGAGCCGCTTGAGCAATGGGCAGCGTTTGATACTTGGTGGTGAAGCCCGGCAGTTTGGCAGCCTGCTGACCGTTGACAAATATTTCCGCATCTTCATCGTGGTGTACCAACAGCCCCGGCTTGGCGGGAACCGAATCCAGCTGGTGCGACTTGCGCAGCCAGATCTGTTTGGTATCCCAGTTAGTGCCGATGCGCGCGCCTGGCGTGCCGGCCGTGCCGAAACCTCCGCTCCCTTCAGTCCATTGACTGTCATCGAAGTCTGGTTTGTACCAATCGTCACTTGGCTGCTCGAATGTGTAGCGCCAGGTGTCGTTAACTTGCTGAGCGCAAACTTGCGCGCTAATCGGCAGAGCTAGGACCATGGTTGCAAGCACCATAGGCAGCCTTCCCACTGCATGTGCCAGCCCATGGGTGAGCGTCAGGGTAACGTTGCGAAGCATGTTGAAATACCTTAAAGAGTAAAGTCTTGGGTCAAACGTCTTGAATCCACCGGCGCTGCAGGTCTCAGCGGCCTTTTACGGTCTGGCATTTTGAGCTGTGGCACATTGCCAGCCAAAAGAATCAATCGCATGGTCTAAGCACCCACGCATAAGTTTCAGCATATGATTAGCCGTTTTGGCGCTAGCCACGGTTGATTGATAAAACAGGAAACTTATGCGCGGGCGCCGATTTAACCTGTGTTGCCCCATTATGGCAATTGTCGGAATCGTTTCCAAGTGAGGACCTGAATGGCTGGTTCTTAAATCAGCGCCGCAATATCGTTGTAGTTTTAGGCTCTGACCGTTCGGGTCTAGTGCCTCCAAGCGAGTTGCCCAGCTGGTGGTCAAACCAGTCGGCCAACTTGGCGACCTCTTCGTGAATCGTGAGCCAGGGATGCCCGCCTCCTTGCTTCAAGATCAACTCGGCGGACACGCCCTGCTCCCGCAGTGCGGTGATGAGCTTTTGAGACTGTTCGAGTGGTACCACGTCATCGGCGGTCCCATGGATCAGCAGAAACGGTGGTGCGTCGGCGGTGACTAACCGTGCTGGTGAAATCTCAGTCAGCTGCTTCAGGATTTGCTCTGGAGTGGCATCTCCGGCGCCATTTGGGAAAGCGACTCGCTGGGCTATCGAGGTAACCTCGCCGCTCGACGCATCCTGCGAACCAAACTGAACTAGATCTGTCGGCGGGAAGAACACCGCCACTGCTTTAACTGAAGCCGTGTCGGCGCCGCCGCGTACGGCGGAGCTGAGGTTTTTTACGGCAAGCAAACTGGCCAGGTGTCCGCCAGCCGACGCACCAGTTAATCCGATGCGTTGGATGTCGATATCATATTCATCCGCATGCTGCTTAATCCACACCACACCCTGCTGTAAGTGATCGACCATTTCGGCAATAGTGAACTTGGAGATCGATCCCGGGCGAATGGCAAAAACGGTGTAGCCGCGGCCGCAAAGTATGGAGAAAAACTGAGCGCGTTGATGGTCGCGAATCTTACCACGGCTTGAACTCCAAGCCCCGCTAATGACATCGACTACCGCCAAGCCATTTTTGGGGCCCGTCGGCGTGAAAATATCCATCACTAGCCCGACGCCATGGCTTTCGCCGTAAACGACATCTTGCTGCTGCAGCGGTTCGTCGGCGGAGCTGTTGTCCACGCCCATTGAGAAGATGGCCGGGAGCAGTGTAGCGAGCATGAATAGAAGTAGCGACAGAGTATGGTCGATGATGAGCCCCCTTTTACTGAGTTGGTGGGCCCCATCTTGAACTACTGTAGACGAATATTCAAGTGGCTATTGTAAGCGAACTACTCGGCTGGCTTGGATGTGCCCGGCCTGTAGCTGCGGCAAGTAGCCGCGCAGTCCGGTGATGCCGACGGCTTGATTGATGTAGCGATTCAGGTTCAGTCCGGGGACCGGGCTAACATATGCCTGGATGCGTCCCAGGTCGTCGGTCAATGCGTGCGATGGCTGGCCAGCGCTGGCGGCGATGACCGGTACCAGCCATCCCGTAGCATCGTAACTAGCTCCGCCCTCGACCGCGCGCTGAAAGTCGGAGCGGATTACGCCGTCTGATGGGCCACGCGTAGCGCTAGCCAGCATGATCGGGCTGGCGACAGTATTGGTGCCGGCGATGTCCGACCCCGCCGTTGCATTGCCAAGGCTAGTGCGGTTGAGTGCCAAGTAGCCACTGCGAGCCGCTAGTTCGGCGAACTCTTCGACGCGTTCCATCAGCAATCGAGCTTGACCACGTTCGACGGCCGACGCGCCGTGTTCGACTTGATATCGCGCTGCATCGTAGATGGGCTGCAGACTCCACATTTGCATTGGCTGAGTTACAGCTTCACTGAGGCTCAGTTGCAATTGGTCAAGATTTACATTCCTGGCTGCGACATGGGGCGACTCGGCCGCTGAAGTGAGAGTGGTCTGATGGCCGGCCAAAGTCGCAGCGGTAGCCCCTGATCCAACTCCGTACCAATTGACCGCATCCGCCGCGGCACTGCCAATGTTCGCCTGGCTCGACGCGCGAGTGTCGCTGGCGCCATTGAAAGCGTCAGCCAGGCGCTGTAGTCGGGCGCCTACGCCAAACGGCTCGCCCGATGATGGTCCTAGATCCGTTTGCTCAGTGGCTCGATCGCGAGCAGCAAGAGCAGCGGCTGCAGAAAGACCGCCCCCACTTGATGAGCGAGTATCGCCCAGCATCCGCGGGTCGCGCCATGGGCGATGGCGACGGCGCGGCTCAGGCGATGCAGCGTGCTGGACGTGAGCCGTCTGGGGCATGCCTTCAGGATACATCTGCTGTACAGCTAGTGGAGAGTTGGGACGCACTTGGCCGGTGTTCATAGCCAGCGAGAAAGGATCAGCACGCAATGGGTCGGGGCCATTCTGTCTGGCGCGGCCGTACAGGCGTTCCAGCCAAGTGAACCGCATGCCGTCGTCGGTCAATTCAAGTGCGTGCCATCCTGCAAATGCGCCTTTAGAGGATGAGCGGACCACGCCGTCGATATAGTCCTGGCCATCATAGATGACCTCCCCGTATGAGCCGTCATAATATGTATCGCCTTCGACAATCTCACCTGGGATGTATTCGCCGGCATAGTCTTGACCGTCGATATAGTCTCCCTCGATGTACTGTCCGTCGTAATATCCCGTGCCGCCGGAGCCCTCTTCGGCAAAACCACCGTCCGCTGTTTGCTCATGAATAACTTGTCCAGGAGCGTATTGTTCGCCGACCACGACCTCGCCATTGATGATTTCGCCGGGCCTAGGGGCTCTGGGATATTCGCCGCTGACAATGAATGGAGCTGTAGATTGTCCATCGGTCGAACCGTAATCGCCGGAGTCGCCGAGATTGATCACGCCAGGGGCCTGTTTGGTTTGGTAAGCGGCTGACACTACGGCGGCGTTGGTGCGGCCAGCCTTCGAGGAAGTTTTAGGCTCGCCTGTGGCAGGGGCCTGGCGAGTGGTGGAGACCGGCTGGGTGCGAACTGATGTGGCCTGGATCCAGCGGAATTCGCCAGCAGGTGGCGCAATCTTGTACCATAAGACCTCTTTGCCATCCTCGCCCCGAGTTGTCTGCTCGCCGACAACTCCCAGCTGTTCTCCTGGAGTCAGTTTCACCTGCCAACGGTACTGTTTTGCAGCACCCAATTCAGTGCCGATCCAGCTCACAGCCGCCGGGTTAGTGACTTCGATCATCCGCCCGCCGGGCAGTAGGTAGGCGTCAGCGGCTTGTACCCAACTGAAGCTGCCTTTGGGTGGGCGGACGCCGAGCCAATCGCCCGGAGCTTGCAGGTAGACCTCGAGCGACGAGTTCTGGTCTATTTTGCCTGTAGGATAAAAATCTTCGCCCGGTCCGCTGTAGAGCATGCCCTGTTCGGCTGAGACATAGACAGTCGTGGGCGCGTTGTCCGGTGTTTGCGGCGGATCGGCGGCGAAAGCCGACGTGGCCAGAGCGCACACGGTCGCGAAACCTATGCAAGCTAGATTGAGGCTGCCCATGGAAATGAATCTCTCGCTGCTAGTCTGTGAGCCATTGCGAACAATCGTATGTATTCGAGGAGAGACTGAGCCCACGAGTGGCCCAATCTCACTCGTTTAGCTACAGAATCGGAGCTTTTGTCGCAAGCCCAATAGACTTTTAGGCCCGCACCGGGGGGGAGTGTGCCAAGCTACTCCCAACCGTTGGGGACCTAGGATTGTGAACAAAATGCAGCTAGACTGCATACCGAAATTGGGATGCCAGCAGGCGTGTTTCACACTTTTCTCTTCGCCCCGGGGCTCAAACGCTATGCCAAATTATGTCGTCCGCTGCGGCTCGATGCGCACGTTGCACGTCATGCAGGCCAAGCAGGATTTCCAGCGCGGCATGCGCGTCATCGCACGCACTCCGCGGGGGTTAGAAGCGGGCGAGATCGTCTGTGAGGCTGACCAGCGCACTGTTGATCAAATGGACAATCCGCCCGGCGGTGCCTTACAGCGGCAGATGACCGAAGAGGATGAAAACGAATTGGCCCACTTGGCCGCTCAGAGCGTAGCCGAGGCAGATTTGTGCTTCCGTGCCATTCGCGAATTGGATCTGCCCATGGACCTGGTCGACATGGAGCGTGTGTTCGGTGGCGAGCGAGTCGTCGTGTACTACCTGTCGGAGAATCGTGTGGATTTTCGCAGCCTGGTCAAACGCCTGTCCCACGAACTGCAAACGCGAATCGAAATGCGGCAAATTGGTGTCCGCGACGAAGCCAAACTTCTGGCCGATTATGGCGACTGTGGCAGGCCCGTATGCTGCAATACGCACTTGATGAAAATGCCGCCAGTCTCTATGAAGATGGCTAAGATGCAGAAAGCTACCCTGGACCCCAACAAAATTTCAGGGCGATGTGGCCGGCTCAAATGCTGCCTGCGTTATGAGTATGATGTATATGAAGAGCATCAGAAGAGTCTGCCACGCATCGGTGCCGATGTCGTGACAGGCACAGGGCGTGGCCGTGTACTAGCTCAAGAAGTTCTGTCGCGCCAACTACTGGTGCAGATGGAGGACAACCGACGGATGATGATCCATGCCGACGACATCTTGACAGTTATGCGAAACAAGCAGGCCACCAATGGCTCCACTACTGCCGACGAGCAATCGACTGAGGAGTAGTTCGCTTGAGCTGATTTCGCTACGAGTTGGCCATTTTGCCAGCGCTTCGAAAAACTCTGCATCATAGAACTAGCATGGCTACAATAGGCGCCGGCAAGCAGGCATCGATCAACATTATCTCGCTCGCAGAACCCAAAAATAGTGCGTACAATTAAGTGGCGTTAAGTGCCGGTCGAGTTTGAGGCGTGAAGTTCAATGGCCGTCCTCGAGCAACAGTATTGACACGCAAACGCAATTAAAGAGTCAAAAAGCGGAATAGGTGACCCAAGTGACGATTGATAAAATACATCCCATTGTTGAATTGTTGCAACAGGATCAGCGCTACCATATCGAAGCCTACCAATTCGTACGCGAGGCTTTGGCGTATGCTCAGGAAATCCTCAAGATGCCTGCCGAAGGGGGCGAAGGGGAGCAGCACATCACCGGTCAGCAACTGTGCGAAGCCATTCGGCAGTACTCCCTTGAGCAATACGGTTTCATGGCAAAGACGGTGCTCAATAGCTGGGGCGTTCACAATACGGGTGATTTTGGAGAGATCGTTTACAATCTAATTCGCATCAAACATATGAAGCGTTCCAAATCCGATCGCCGAGAAGACTTCGACAACTGCTATGACTTTGCGAGCGGCTTCGAGCCAATCTTCGAACTGTCCGGCAGTGACGATTGAGCTCCCTATGACATCCCATTTTTCGCGCAGTCCCTACCCCGCGCTCCGCTTGCGCCGGACGCGCATGCAGGCCTGGTCCCGCCAACTAGTCTGCGAGACGCGGCTCACGGCGCAGGATCTAATCTGGCCGCTGTTTGTGCTCCCCGGCTCGTTGCCATCGCAACCAATCGCGAGTTTGCCAGGAGTAGGGCGGCATAATGTCGACGATACACTTAGACAAGTCGAGGCAGCTGTAGCGGCTGGCATCCCGGCGGTGGCACTGTTTCCCGTCACGCCTGCAGAGCTGAAAAGTCCTGATGGGGATGAAGCCACTAATCCCGACAACCTGATCTGTACAGCCGCGCGAGCGATTCGCCGACGCTTTGGCGACAGCATTGGCTTGGTCTGCGACGTGGCTCTCGACCCTTATACATCCCATGGGCAAGACGGTTTAGTTCGCCAGGGGACAATCGTCAACGACGAAACCGTCGCTGTCTTATGTCGTCAGGCGGTTATTCAAGCCGAAGCCGGCGCGTCGATTATCGCGCCGTCGGACATGATGGATGGTCGCATCGGTGCAATTCGTTCCGCGTTGGATGAGGCAGGGTATGCACAGGTCATGCTCATGGCCTATGCGGCCAAATACGCCTCAGCTTTCTACGGTCCTTTTCGCGATGCGGTCGGGTCCGCTAGCAACTTGGCAACAGGGGACAAAAAGACCTATCAAATGCAACCGGCCAACAGCGACGAGGCCATGCACGAGGTCGCCTTGGACTTGCAGGAGGGAGCGGATATTGTGATGGTCAAACCCGGCATGCCCTATCTGGACATCGTGCATCGCATCAAGAGTCAGTTTGGCGTGCCTACGGCGGTGTATCAGGTCAGTGGCGAGTATGCCATGCTCACGGCAGCCGCTCAGAACGGTTGGCTCGACCGCCAAGCCTGCATGCTCGAGAGCCTGCTCGCCTTCCGACGCGCTGGTGCCGATATGATCTTGAGCTACTTTGCTCTGGAAGCCGCCCAGGCGCTTCAAGCGAAATAATGCTTGGCGAGGCTGCGTCCGCCGACGCCGCGTTGGGCTAGTAATCCCGCAGCTGCGTTTTACCAGTTGCAATTTCTATAGCTGCGCTGGAGCACTTGCTGGTCGACATCCTCAGTTAGACAATCTCCGTTGCTGACTTGTGCGACTGTCATGAAACATCGGCGTCAGGGCCGCGCGCCGGGTTCGACGCGCGGCCTGACGAACATCGTCACTCTCCCACTTCGCTCGACGGCGCCACTACCGCAGGCGCATCGGGTTCGGCGGTGACAGCCGGTTCGCCCATGGTGGATAGGAAGAACAGCACCGCACAGACAGCCACGCAGACGCCGGGAATGGCCCAGAAGGCCCGCCAGTTTGTAACGGTATCCTGTGTTCCATCAGGTGCCGTAACGGGCTTGGTGTAGTACTGGTTCAGCCAGCCAGACAATTCGGATCCCAAGTACATACCCAGTCCGTAGACCAAAAACCCATACAGCGTCTGAGCAGTCGCGGTTAGCGACTCAGGCGCGATCATGTCCGCATTGATAAAGCCCGCGGCAAAGAAGAAGTCAAAGCAGATGCCGTGGATGGCTACGCCAAACAACACCATCGGTAGCGGCTTGCCAATTGCAAACGCTCCGAAGCGAACCGCCCAGGCACAAATCCCGACCAACAACACCCAGTTCATGTTGACATTGTTTGCTCCCAAGAACCAAGGAAGCGTCAGCATAAAGAAGATCTCGATCCATTGACCGATGGTCATCACCGGGCCGACCGTCCGCGGTGGCACGCCCGTCTTTTCCAAAAACAAGGCACCGAAGGCAAAGTACAGCCCCATGGCCATGGCGGCCACGAACGTCACCAGAAAGAACACAGGGTGCATGCTGAGCATCTGCAGCGAACCCTGGATGATATCCATCGTCCCTTGCAGAGCGCCGGTGTTCGCTGCAGCCTCGGCCGTGACTTCAGCAACCTTGGGTGGTGTGGCCGGCAGAGTAAACGCATAAATGCCTAAGATCAGCGACAGTCCACTGGCCAACAATAGTGGGTTGGCGTTTACCGGCTGACCCTTTTTCAAAATGATCGTGTGCGATAGGCCGGCCGCAATCCAGCCAATGGTTCCAAACACGCGAATCCATGGGAAGCCCTGCCCAGCGAGCCCACCGAAAATGTCTTGGTCATGAGAGAACACAATCGCGTTGACTAGGCTGAGCGTCGGCGAGAAGGCCAAGGCATACAGCAGTGTCAGCCAATAGAATTTACGCGGATTATCCGACTTAGCCATCATAAATAGCAGCACTGCACCGATCAGGTGCAACACGCCAATCAATACTTCCGTGTTGAACAACTTGTCAGCGAGGGGGCCGATGATCAGAGGGGTAATCATTGAGCCGATGGGCATACAAGCGTAGATGCTGCCGATTTCTTTACGCGAGAACCCACGCGAATTGAGCAGGTTGCCGAGCACCACAATCCACGCGCCCCAGATGGCAAACTCTAGGAAGTGCAGCAGGCAGAACTGCCAGTGCGTAGTGACAAAGTTAAAGAAGGCCAGCGACTGCGGATCAGCGGCGGCTGAACCGGTTTGGGCGATGAGTGACATCATTGGAAGGAAGCTCGACTATGAAGAGTGAGGGATTGGAGAGGGGGAGACGATTCGACTTGACGGTCGTTGGCTCTCCAAGCATAGCTACGCCACGTGGGGATTTCCATAAGGCAAGAGTCTAGCAATTCTCGATTGAGAAATAAAGTATGCCGCCTCACCAGCCAGGCTTGCCTAACGCTCAGCCTCGCATACTTCGGGCTGGAGGCTCGCAGGGTTTTAGGCCCGTAGAATCGGTAGAGTACCGAGTGCAGCTATGCATAGCTCGCATCGTGGTGCTTAAAAAGGCCATATGCTTCGTCGAGCTTACTGCCTCGGGAAGCAACGTAGGATCTATGCAGTCCCCAAGACCGTCTTGCCTTAGTCGGTGTAAGTTAGCGCATGGCCAAGCCGCTAGTCCCAGCTTCGCCCTCCACCGTTTAGTCGCCCCGTAGATTGTCATCGCCGCATATGTCACACTAGGTCTTGTACGAGCCCGCTTGCGAGCCGCAGTGGCGTCAGCACTCTCACTGAGACAACTCGCTCACTGACCCAGCGTGCAGGCGTCACGCTTGGCCCAACGCTAGACCTAGAAAACACACAACTCACTCGATCATTTTGTTGCGAGGGACGCGGACCATGGCCGGACGGTCGACCGACATAAAATTCACAGTCAACGCAGCCTTCTTCCGTGAGATCAAGGAAGACCATCACCAACTTCAGTGCATGTTGGAAACTCTACGCTCTATGGTGCTCAGTCCACCCGCGCTGGCCAACCATCTGAAGGAGTTCAGCGAACGCATGGCCGAACTGCGAGATCAACTGGCATTTCATTTTACGCTCGAGGAAGCCTACGGTTACTTTGAAGATGCCATCGAGCGAGCACCGCGGTTTCACGACCAAGCCGGACGATTGCGGGAGCAGCATCCGGAGCTGTACTTGTTGGCTGAACAATTGGCCGAGCAATCCGCTGTGGCCAGCGCTGCGCCCATCGATCCTGAACAGAAAGCCGAACGCTTAGCTGAGCTGTTCCGCGATTTCGATACCGCGCTCAAAGCCCACGAGTCGGCCGAATTGAATCTGATTCTAGATGCCATGCAACTGGACATCGGTGGAGAGGATTAGAAGAGCGCGCATTGGCTGCCCAAGTCCGGTGGCTGCCACAACTCTGGGAGCTTCCGCTGTTGCTCGTGACCTCTCAAGCGACTATTTGAGATCTGTGTCGAAGACGCGTACCGATTTCCAATTGGACTTGTTATTGGCGATAAACTCTAGATGTCGCGGCGCTACTTGATAGGCGTCATGGGCAGCCCGATCGCTGAAGACGGTATGCAAGCTGACTTCAAACTTTCGGTCGTTAACCGGACGGGCCAGGTCTGGATTGAGGGTGCCCACTGCGAAATATTCTAGGCCGGGGTGATCGTTCAGAAGCTCATGGCACTGCGAAATTAACTCGGCGATCTTGGCTGGTGAGTTGTCTTCTAAAGTGAAGTAAACCATGTGTGCAATGCGGGAACTCATCGATGGACGGTCTTTCAGAGGTGGAGGTTAGCCTAAGTTGTTCTCAGGCAAACCGGAATTAGTGAGACCCTGACGCGAGAGTCAAGGACTGAACGATTAATCGTCGGCTAGCGGATCGCGGTTACCGTACTTATTTTCGTCGTCGCGGCGATCTAGGCCGACGCGATCAAGCAACCCCTTGCGCAGCACTTCTTCGATATGATCGTCATCTGGAGGCGGAGGTCCAAAGGCGCCTAAGTCTTCAGGGCTATAGTCCATCGTATACACATGCTTGGCAAAGGAGATCTTTGCTCCCGGATCGAGACGCTTGCGGTTGATCCGAAAGCCGTCGACCTTGGTTCCATTGCGACTGCCCAAGTCTTTCAAGAACCAGTAGCCTTGCTCGAGAGTCAACAGCGCATGCTGTCCCGACACATTGCTAAAACGCAGCACGATGTCATTGCTTTCACGCCGGCCAATGACGAGCCTGTCTTTGCGTAATTCGATATTGTCGCCACCGCCGGCGGGAATCAACTGACCGAAATCGGCCATCGCGACGTCTCCCGAAAACAAAGAAATAAAAGTACAATTGAGCCTGCCTTGCCCATATTCTAATCTAAGCTGCCATGATGAATCCGTCAATTTTAAAGTCTACAGACCACCTCGCCCCACAGTTGACCTGGCAGCAGCTGGGGCATAAATATTATCCGCTGAGCCTGTATTTAAACCAGAAATTTGGTAGCCGTACACAGAAAATCAGCCTCGATGGGGGCTTTACCTGTCCCAACGTTGACGGCACTGTCGCTAAGGGGGGTTGTACGTTTTGTGACAATCGTTCCTTCAGTCCCAGTCGGAGGGTTCGGCGCGATGCCATCGCAGCACAAATTGAGCGCGGTATCGAAGGTTTGCGCCGCAGATATCAAACGGAAAAGTTCTTGGCCTACTTCCAACCCGCGACCAATACTTACGGGCCTCTCGATAAGCTGCGGGCGCTGTGGGAAACCGCGCTGGAGGATCCGCGCATCGTGGGACTGATCATCGGCACGCGCCCAGACTGTGTCGCCGACGACGTGCTGGACTTGGTCGACGAATTCGCTCAGCGAACCTATGTGTCGCTGGAATTAGGTATCCAAACAATCCATAACGCTAGTTTGGATTGGATGAACCGAGGCCATCACCATGACGCGGCTGTGGATGCCATGCAGCGCGTGGCTGGACGACACTTTGAGACCTCTCTACACATCATGCTGGGCCTGCCCGGCGAGACGCATGAAATGATGATGGCCACGGCCGATCAAGTCGCCGAGTGGAACCCTGCGGCTGTAAAGATTCACAATCTTTACGCTGTGGAACGCACGGAGTTGGCCGATCAGGTACGCAGCGGCCAAGTTCGCATGTTGGACCTCGATGAGTATCTTGAGGTGCTGGCAGATTTCCTGGAGCGTCTTCCGCCGCAAATGGTCATCGAACGCATTTCTGGCGACGCACCTCCTAAGGATTTCATCGCTCCGGCATGGTGCCTGAACAAGGGGACGATCAAGTCCAAGCTAATAGAGCTGTTCGAAGATCGAGGCACTCAGCAAGGGACATGCTACGTCGCTCGTTAGGGCGTGTATTTGCTGCCAATTGTTTAGCGAATTGTCCCGATTAAATCGGCTGTGACTGCGGTATGCCCTGACGTCCACCGGATTCGCTGCAGCACTGCCGGAAAGTTAAGAGCATGGGCTGAACGCTGGCCTACCATGGAGCGAGCGGGCCGCAGTGACCGACTCGGTAAAATGTCAAAGCTGCTTCACATCTGACGCTTGAGCGAATCCATGTCCAGTCTTCAATTGAAGGTCGTCGGCGACCCTCAAACACTTGCTCCTTATCTAGCTTTTTGGCAGGCACATGCTGCCACGCCACTGCAAGGGCCCGAGTGGCTAATGGCTTGGTGGAAAGCTTTTGAGAATCACAACGCTTCACTGAGCGTGTTGACTGTCCAAACGCCACAGGGAGAGATTCTCGGCTTGGCACCGCTGTATGTTCGCAATCACTGGACTGACGGCAAAACGCTACGGTTCCTGGGCAGTGGACGAGCGTGCACGGATTTCCAAACGTTGCTAAGTGCTCCCGGCCGTGAGGCAGAAGTTGGCACACGCATCGGCCAGTGGTTGGTCGCTGAGCAGGCGCAGCTCAGTTGGGGCATGCTTGAGCTTGAAGGGATCCGTGCCGAGGACACAGCAATTGTGGCCCTGGTCGAAGCACTCCAGCAGGCGCACTGGCAAGCTTACCCGGTACAGCTTGAAAGTACTTGGCGACTGGACCTCAGCGGCGGGTGGCAGGGGTACCTCGACGGTCTCTCGCGCACGCAGCGCAGCCAAACTCGTAATCTAGTTAATCGCTTCGACAAGAATGCAAACTGGGTGCTGCGTATTGTTGAGACGCCAGCTGAGCTGCCTGATGCGCTGCGGCACTGCATGGAGCTACATCAGAAGCGCTGGACTGCAGTCGGCCAACCGGGCTGTTTCGCAGACCCGCGGTTTACAAAGTTCATCGAACAGGCCTGTCAGCAGTTGGTCCAAAGCCGACGAGTGCGCTTGGCCCTGTTTGAGGATCAGGGAGTGCCGGTCGCGTGCCATCTTTACTTGCTTGATGCTGCCGGAAATAGATACATGTACCAGTCGGCGCGAGACCCGGCCCGCAGTGCGGACCGTGTAGGGCAAATTCTCAACGCGTTGGAGGTTCGTCAGGCTACCGCAGAAGGTGTGGATTTCATCGATTTCCTGCGCGGCGATGAAACCTACAAACGGCGATTGGGCGCAGTGGCGGCGGACTGTCTGCGCGTCCGCGTCGTGGCACCGCGGTTGGTACCCCGTGTCCGCCACGGCCTACGAGTTTTAGGCCGCAGCGTAAAGCAGCAAGTTTCCGCGATGCGCGAACAGTGGAACAAAGCGTCTGCGGATGATCAGCGAGAGCCGTCCGACGTGAGTGCCACAGCGAGCAGCCGAGCGACCGCGACCGAAAAATAGCCTCGGGAGGCTACGTTCCGGGGGCGTGCAGTTTGCCTATGTTTTGGGTAAGCGGTCTAACAGTCGGCCCGGACTGCCCATCATGTTGTAGCCACCATCGACGTGCAGCGTCTCGCCCGTGATGCCGTCGCTATTGGAGCTGAGCAGAAATGCGCCGGTTCGCCCGACTTCCTCGTGCGTCACATTGCGCGCAAGTGGGGCCATGTATTCGTAGAGTTTCAGCATATCATCCACACCGGCAGCGCGGCCGGCTAGCGTCCGCAGTGGACCCGCGCTGAGCGCGTTGACGCGAATGCCCTGAGGACCCAGGTCGTAAGCCAAATATCGTACGCTGGCTTCCAGGGCGGCCTTGGCGATCCCCATCACGTTATATCCAGGCACACATTTCTCGCCACCAAAATAAGTCATGGCTGCAATGGATGCCTTGGGGTTGAGAATTCCCTTGGCCGCATTGCACACCGCAATCAGGCTATAGACGCTGACATCCATGGCCAGTTTGAAGCCCGCGCGGCTGGTCTCGATCGTGTCGCGCGACAAATCGTCGCGATCAGCAAAGGCGATCGAATGCAACAGGAAGTCGATCTTGCCAAACTGCTGCTCGACCGTTTGCATTACTTCACGAATGTTCTCGTCATTCTGGACATCCAGGGGGACTAGGAACTTAGCGTTGGCATACTTATCTGTGAGCTTGCTGACTCGTAGACGGTTTTTCTTGCGTTCATCGTCGGGACGATCCGGCAGGTGTGTAAAACCGCACTCTCCACCCGCATCGAGAATTTGCTGGGCAATTGCCCAAGCGATCGAATTTTCGTTGGCCACCCCGAGGATGAGACCCTTTTTCCCTGCAAACATTGTCATCGATTAATCGTTCCTACGTTTAGTCTTGTTCAGTCACAGCTCGTAAACATGGCCGCTGAATCCCTCTTTAAGGGAAGCCGCCAATGAGGCGAGCCACAAGGGCTGGCCGCAATCAGCATCCACGGCAGCGTCCGTCGCCGCTAGTTCACCCGGAGAGCCGCTGCCAGCGTGGGAATGCCACGCTCAGCAGCATAACGGCAAATCGCCCAAGCGCGAAGGAGATTAGGACACGTTGAGGATGTCGTAGCCCGCGCGGCGGGGACGCGCAAAGAATTGTGCTGCTTCGTCATCGCCAACAATTTTCCCCTGTTGCGGATCCCAGCCAATGGTGCGGCCCAGGCGGGCGGCGATCGCAGCTAAGTGACAGGTGTCCATGGCCTGCACGTGTGTAAAAACGTCGGAGACCGGCAGCCCACCCTCGCGAATGCAGCGATAGAAGTTCTGCTTGTGCCCTTCAAATGGCTTGCCCTTGTACAACGCCACCAGCTCGCCCTCGCCAAACTGGTCGGCGTCCCAATTTTCGTCGATGGCCGTGCCAGTGATCTTGCCGCGATTGACGAACATGCGCCCCTTGCTGCCTTCAAACAGTATCCCGTTATCACCGCGGCTGGTGATGTCCATAATCATCCCGTCGTCGTACTTGCAAATTATGGAAAAATCTTGCGACGTGTTGTAGCTGTCGTCCTGCGTTGGCATGCCGTGTTCAAACGGAACGGGATGTTTCGCGTCACTGCCGTCGATCTCGATGGGACCCTGGCCCGGTTGATCCTTACCGGTCGCCCAGGCAGCGATATCGACGTGGTGTGCGCCCCAATCGGTGAACTTGCCGCCGGAATACTCGTACCACCAGCGGAATTGATAGTGGCAACGCTGTTTGATGTAATCGACCAGTTCAGTTTGTCCCTGCCACATCTCCCAATTCAAATTTGCGGGCGGCGTGGTCTTATCAAACGGCCCACCCACATCACCACCGTTGATTCCAACGGTAATCCTCTCGATTTTACCAAGCAGACCCTTTTGAACGATATTGACAGCCCGTAGGAACAAGTCCTTCGTGCTGCGCTGCTGTGTGCCGACTAAAAAGACGCGATCGCTGTGCTTCTTGCACGCATTGCGAATGAGTTGGTTTTCTTCGAGCGTCAGGGTCAATGGCTTTTGGCAAAAGACGTGCTTGCCCGCTTCCAGGGCCTCAATAGCAATTTTCACGTGCCAGTGGTCGGGGGTGACGACGCTGACGACGTCGATGTCATCTCGCTCCAGCACTCGGCGGTAGTCCTCGTAGACATCCGCCTTGCCCTTGCCAATATCACCAGCATTTTTCGCTCGCTCAGCGTGTTCGGAGTCGACGTCGCAAACTGCTAAAATGTCGCCAAACTGCGCATGGTCCTTGGCATCGCCGGTTCCCATGCTGCCGACGCCGATGCAAGCGATCCGCGGACGATCATTGGCGGATTGATTTGCGAAGGCCGGGCGATTCCAAGAGAAGTACGGGACCGATGCGCCGGCGGCCAAAAGTGACCCACGAGTGAAGTCGCGACGATTGACGTTTCGTTTCATCATCTGAGCCTTTGCAGTTGCGGGGTGTCAAAGAGTAGCGCGTTCGCAGCCTACCGTCGCTTGGGTGCTCGATGCCCGACTATGGCTTGCCGCTCGCGAACGTAGTCTGCCAGGTCTTGTACAGTCTCTGTGTGGACGATGCTATCGTCGACACTGATGTTGAACTGCTTTTCAATGTCCAACGTCAGCTCTGCCATGCCCACTGAGTCGACACCAATATAAACGAGTTCATCCGACAATTTCGGACGGCTGCCGAATTTGGCCGTAAAATTCTTTAATAACTGCTCTTCAATGGACTCCACGCGAACGCGTCCTCAGTAAGGTGGTGAAGTTGATTGCTACCCTTGTCGATGCCTCGATCATTCACATCGCGAGCTGCTACCGTGACGTCGGTCAGCTCGCCTAGATTCTAGGCTAATGAGGAATAGTTAGGGTAGTCGTATTAGCACCCTGCGCACGATTCCCGTCGATAACCCTGAGAAGCTGTGCCGGTTGAGGTAGCGCACCCCGCAGCGGCCATGACTAATTTAACCTTTTATCTATTCGCCGAGCTGTCCACTGCCCCGGCTTACGGCATGTTCACGACCGTTTCCAAAGCCTGTTTAAACTGAGCTACGAATCTTGCCCCGCCACCTATGAAGACGTGAGTCACATTGCCGCCTCGGTCGATAATCACCGTCTGAGGAATGGCATTAGCCTCGTAGGCTGCGGCTACTTGTCCGTCGACATCTAGCAGCACCGTTGAGGACATCTGCAAGCGATCCACGGCTGCCTGCACTCGATTGGCGGGTTCTTGAATGTTGACAGCGACAAGCTGGATTTTGTCGGCGCCCAGATCGGCCACCGCTTCTTCCACAAGCGGTATGGTCTGCACGCAGGGCCCACACCAACTGGCCCAAAAGTCGAGCACAACCACCCGATCGCGATGACTGTTTAAGTTGAACTTGTCTCCGGCGAGCGACTGCAGCGTAAAGTCGGTGGCGGCTTGACCCACCATCGGTGACGCATCGCCCAAGCTACTTGTCGACGCTTCACTACCATCGTCGGCGTAGACTCTTGGCAGCTGAGCTAGCGACAGTGTCCAGGGGTTTGCCTGATATTCGCGGACCAGCTTGGATACATCGCGACCGAACAGCAACTGGTTGATGTCATCCACCGCGATCGAACACTTCCCCAGTAGCTCGCTCACGCCCGCGAGGGTGCCC
Organism: uncultured Pirellulaceae bacterium; assembly: GCA_934278005.1. Taxonomy (GTDB): domain Bacteria; phylum Planctomycetota; class Planctomycetia; order Pirellulales; family Pirellulaceae; genus Aureliella. The sequence continues at coordinate 27,130 of CAKQWG010000002.1, forward strand.
GCGGTTAACGACTGCGGGCGGAAAGTCAGCCCGCGTTCGGTGCGTCCAATAGCATGCACTAGAAATGGCCCCAACTCGGACTGCGGTTTCGCGTCTGCTGTGTCTTCCGGACGGTCTTTCGAAGAGACTTCGGGCGGGTCTTTGGCTCCGAGCGTTGCGTTAGCTAGCTCGTCAGTTGGGTCTTCCGCCTCGGCAGCATCCTCTTTCGGCTGCCAGTCGCGATCATGCAACCAAACAATCTGGGCGATGGTCGAAGCCTGTAGCTCGACCGTTTCAAGCCGGATCTCGACCGTCAACTTGTCGTCCTGTAGGCTTATGAGTCGGCCACGCAGATAGTCGCCGTTGACGGCAATAAAAAGATGCGTCGGTGGATCTTGCTTTAGCGACCGCGGGACAGTTAACAAACGCTTTAACTTCTCCGGTGACGTGGATGTCTGGCCGCTGAGTTTATTGAGCCACACGTGTTGAATCAGGTTGTGCGGCACGAACTGCGTGTCGGTTTGTTGTGAACGAAAACGCATGCCACTCTCATCGATCTGCTCCACCACACCATCGACCGCATCGCCGGTGCGCAACAGGATTTCACGAGCCTGCGCATCTTTAAGCGAACTGGTTGCGCCACTTTCAGTTTTCTTTTCAGAAGCCCGATCTTGATCGGCAATAGCTTGTACTGCGCCTCGCCCTAAAAACATTCCTACGGCCGGAGCGATCAACCGCATAGGCTGACTTCCATTGTCAGACACCTCGACTGTCGGCTGGGGCAGCGGGGCGCGGTAAGCAATCGAGCCCGAGGCCGCAGAGCTGAGTGGGCTGGCTGTGGCGCTTCCAGTAGGTTGCCAGACGAGTGCCAGATTGCCAGCGCTTGTGGCGTCGCTTTCGCCGGTGGGTACTAGATGTCCACTCAGTTGCTGCCGGTCGCTTTTAAGCGTCCCCAGCGGTTGCTCGATAGGCGGAGCCACGTATCTCTCAGAATTGCCGATCACACCACGCAGGGCAGTGATAGGAACTGCCAGCAAATCGCGGACACCGGCGGCCTCGAAACGCAGTGCGGCTGAATCGCTGCTCGCCAGCAGGCGTCCCTTCAATCGACTGCGGTCCATCAGCACAACTTCAACCGTTGGGGTGGCCTCAGGGGAGGCTACTGTGTCATCGGTTCTCTCGTCAGTATGCTCGTCAGCATTCTCATCAGTTTTCTTGTCAGTTTTCTTCTCAGCTTTCTCGTCAGTTTTCTCGTCAGTTTTCTTGTCAGTTTTCTTGTCAACTGCGTTGTTAATAGTGGAAAAGTCCGCGGCGGGGGTGGTGGTCGGGACCATACTGCCGCGTCGCAGTTCGTTCAGCGGCACGCGTTGTTCGCCGCCAGCGGACAGTGCGATCCTCAACTGCTTGGTCTGTGCGTCAAAGCCAGCGATCCCGCCAGCGGTGCGCTGCCCGTTTGAGCTGAGCACGAACTGCTCCCCCGCCTCGGCAACCGTGGCAACCACACCGTCCCACTGCCGAACCTCGAATCGCTCGACGGTCAGCGATGGTCCACTGTTGGCTAGGTGAACCGCCGTACGCACCTTGGGGTCGTTGCCCACAACTCGCAAGGTTTCTAACGGACGACCGTGCGCATCGCAGGCCACCACGCTGCCCGTCTGCTGATCGAGGAAGAGACTGAGTTCGATGCGCGGATTGACCGCATTGAGTTCCGCCAACATAGCGATGTCCGCACCACCATCCACTTCGCGCACCAGCGCCAGCTGATTTGCCCAGACCTCTAGTCGCGCGGCTGAAGGAACCTCCTCCACTCTGGAAACCCTATTGTTGGCCAGTGTTCCAAGGGATAATACAAAATCGGGCGTGCCGCTCCAGGAAAGCGCCAGATTAATTTGCGACTGAGCGGGCAAGTGCACATCGCCTACGATAGCCGCTCCGGGGCGACGTGCGACTAATACGCCGGCTTCGAAGTCCCAGTCGCTAGTCTCACCCAAACGTTGCCAATGGCTTTCGTCGAGTGGGCCAGAATAGACAATCTGCCCAGCGTAGGTAGCGTCGGATATGGCAATCACCGAGCTGCGCGAAATTTGGATCGTTCCTAGAGTCGTCGACGCAACCGTCAACCACGCATCATCCACCTCGACCAACTCGCCTACGATTGCGCCGCCACCCACCATTTCAACAATTTGCCCAGACGGCCTCAGCTGCCCAGCACTTCCCTCGGTCGCTGCGTCGTCCGCACTAGTCGCTGCGTCGTCCGCCCTAGATGGGGTCGCGTCATCGGTCGCATCGACAACTCGAGACAGCGAGCGGATGCTGCGAGCATCGAAATCGAACGGCCGTTCAAACAGATCATTCCGCCAACCCAGGTGATCCGCTCGCGGCGAACCGACCAGCGTGCCGATTGAGAAGCTACCGTCTTTAAGTCGCAGCTGCATGGCGGGCTGGTCAGCCATAGTCAAGTCGATAACTGCGCTCAGCACTAACAGCAGCAGTAGTGGACGGACAAGGACGGTGAGGGCGATAAAATTCAACATCGACGTGCTTATCGTTCGTAGATTGGGAGGAAGCGAAAATTCAGCGCTAGCGCCAACAGGTTCAGGGAAGTGGTTGTGGCTTTGCCAAACTGGCCATTGAAACTGCCATCGTCGGCCTGTGAGCTTTTCAGTTGGCGGACCAGCGAGCGATTCCATTTTTCCCACGCCTCCACATCGGCTTGAAACAACGCCTGGGCTTCATAATAGCGCGCGTACTCTTCGTAATGCGACTGCTCGTTCATGTTCTTAGTGATGTAGTGCTGGGTCGCCTCATACTGCTTCAGATCCTTTCGTTTGGCGATGCTGTACACCAGACAAGCGATCGATGTGCGGGCAATGGACTGGCCGAATCCACCCAATCCACCGGAGTATCCTACGGCTCCGCTATCGCCAGTCATCGATGCGAAATATTTGATCGCTGAGTCGATCGATTTGTCCGGCACTTCGATACCCGCGTTGCGGGCTGCCAGCAGCCCCATCAAAATGGCGCCCGCGACTGAGGTGTCTGCGTCGCGCGCCGCAGGAGAATAACGCCACGCACTGTGCGGATTCTTTTCCTGTGCAGTGATCGAGCAGCGCACGGCCAGCTCAAGTGCTTCGGCAATTGAACGCTCCTTACCAGCTACCGGCGCTCCGGTTTCCCACAGATCGCTTTCATCCACCGCACCGTAGGCTTCGGCCAAAGCCAAGCAAGCGAAGCCGTGTTGATACATACTGTCGCCCATGTAGCCAGTCGATCCGTCTTGTGAGCGTATGATCGAACGCAGCGCCTTGCGGATCGCCTGGCTATAAATCCCAAAGTTGGGGTCCTCACCCGATGCTAGAAAAACCATCATGGCCATTCCCGTGGTGCCCGGTCCACGATAGCCATCGGTCCAGGTGCCGTCTTCAGTCTGAGTGCTGAGCAAATGCTCCAGGCCGCGGTTGTAGATTTCTCGCACATCGCGCGGCACTACGTCACCTTGTGGCAACATGCCCGGTTGCGCATTGGCCGGGCTGGTGCTCAAACCTGCTGAAAAAACGATTAGCGCGAGATGCCAAGCGGCAAGCTCCAGGGGCCTGCGGCAGGCTGCCACAGAGCCTGCAACACGAGCACTGAATGTCCCGAGACAAATTTTCCGGCTGCACACCATCGGTTCAGTTTGATAAGAGGGAAGTCTTGATAGGATCAAGGCCGTAAGCGAAAGTTTTTAAAAGGAGCGATAAACTTACTGAAAGCAAGTCTCTGATGTTCGTCCAATAATTTTTCTAGCTCCTGGTCCGGAAGCTGGGCCAGCAGGATATTCCCATAGACGGCCAGCTGATGTTGGTCTGGAGTGCCGCCGTCTGCCAATAAGCTCTGCTCTAGTAGTTTAACCAATTCTGTACGCTGTTTCTCAGTTAGCGGCACAACCCGCTCCAATTCGGCAACGCTAATTCGTAGAAGCGCATGTAGCTGGGCATTTTCTCGCTCATGTTGAAAGTGTTGGTATCGCATCTGCTGTTGATCGTTGAGCAAGTTCTTGAGAATGCGCTCCGATAGAGAATTCTCGTCGATGATCCCCTCGTTCAACCGCTGCTGGATGGGACCGATATGGGCCCAAGCGGCCTGAAAATCATTGTGGTTCTGCGGATCGAGCCCTTTAACTTTCTGCCTAAGGTGTGCGAGATCGCGGTAGAATCGACACAAGTCTCCGTGATTTGCCAACTCAAGCTTAGAAAGCTGAGCCGCGTCAAGCTCTACAACTTCAGCGATCCGGTCGATGCGTATCTGCGCAGACCGCTCGAGTTGCCGACGAAACGACGCCTCATCGCTGCCATTGAACAAGTACATAGACAGTATGTCATTCGGATGAGCACGGCCTTGGGCCTGGCACAACGCACCGGTCATGTGCCAGGCGGTCCCGCACATCAGCAGCGCTATGCACGATCGCACTAGGAACCAGCAGCAGTAGCAGCAACGGCGGCGGCAGCAGCAGCGGCGGCGCGGAGCTCTTCTGCGTGCCTGTGTTGTACGCCATAGCAGAAGTTTTTTTGTGTAAAGCGTTAAATTCACGTCCGAGTCACTTCGTTGAGTAGGAGGCGGTGCGGGTTGCTATACAGGCCGCCTGGTGCCGCTGCGGCAATGGTCGAATTGGCAAGGAACCTATGCCCAAAATCGTCCGGTAGCGGGGCTCCATCACTGCAGTTGGCGAATCCTAGACTAGCGTTCGATCAATACCACTTCCTGATTTATTTGATCTTCGATCTGTGCGCGGTCGTAGTTAAATTTTTGCATGCCCTGCACGACCGCCAGTTGCTCGGACGAGAGGACTTTGGAAAGTATTTGTCGAGGGATGTCGGGTACATAATTGGAGTTCTGAAAATAGAGTTCCCAATACAGATCGTTCGTCAGCCAGTCGGCGATCTGCGGTTCCAGTGCCGCGCGTTGTTCGGGCGATAGAAATAGGCGCTTGTCCAGCGCACTGACTAGGACGGCCGCCAAGGCCTGTTTACGAAAGCGTCCGCGCGCGTCCTGCTCCTGCTGAAGCGCTTGGCGGTTGGCAGGTGTCAACGCCGCAGCGATCGCCGCGTCGATCCGCTTTTGAACAGCCGGCAGCTGTACCTCCTGTGGACGAGCATCAGCTGCAGCACCACTTAGAAACCGCATGATCCCCACCATGGCACCCGCGCCCGGCAGCTCAACTGACTCGCGGATTTGAGCGGCAATCCACGCATCGTTCATCAGGGCTAAGGCCTTCTCTTCGCTCTCGCTCAGATCACACACGCGGCGAGCCAGCGCGCTATTAACACGCACGTAACGCCGCATTTTCAGCAGCTGAGGAGTCTCATGGACGGCACGGATTTCTACTTCCATGGCCATTTCTGCTGGCTTCTCTGCTGGCTTCTCTGCTGGCTTCTCTGCTGGCTTCTCTGCTGGCTTTGCAGTGGCGCCTTGCTCTCCCGACTGCGGCTGGGATGGCTTAGGCTCAGACTCAGTCATCTCTCCGATCTGATTCTTTTCTGTATTCTGAGTCTCATCACGTGGATTGCTGTCGGTGGTAGTCTGAGCTTTCTCAACCGTCACGATTTTTACTGGCTCGGATGCCGGCTGCTCTTGAGCGGTTGCTTGAGCAGCGATACCGATCAATCCGAGCCCTAAGGAGAATACTGCGGATGAACACCGCCAGCGGGCCACGTGGCCGAGTATGCGCGTTAATGGCGTATGCATGCGAAGACCTCCGCGCGGGTTACTGGCGACCCTTTGTGCGAGCCGAAGGGCACTGTGCGACTAGTTTTTTTAAGACCGCTATTCTATTGCTCGAGGCGATTGAAATACTCGTCCAGACCGGCCCGGAACTCCTCAGGAAGGACGCGTCCCGTTTCACCAGTGGCCTGAGCCACGTCGCGCGCCTCACGTTTTTCTTGTTGATTTAGACCGCTACCAAGCAGAGCCAAAGCCGAATCCTGCGTAGTCCCCGTGCCGCCGCCGCCGGGAGTCGTACCGCCACCGCCACCGCCCCCCTTGGGATTGATGCGTTTGCACTGCAGCAGCAATTCGATCGCTTCAGTCTCCGCGGCAATGGCCGCTGGGCCAGTCTCAGCCGTCGCCAAAATGCGCGTCGCTTCGTTCATGACTTGGCTGACCGCACTGAGCAACTCGACCTCTTTGCCAAACCGCTGGCCACCGTTGGGAAGTTCCTCAATGGCGGTCACCACGTTGTCAGTTCTGACTCGCAATTCGGCTTGCGTCTCGCTCAAGCGAGTGGCCTCCTGGTGGTGCACTGTCTGTTCAACAGCGGTCCGTGCCTGCTGGGCGACACGCGTTGCCTCGCGCAAGTTGACTTCGCTTTCGAGGACTTTTAATACCTCAAGGATCAGCGACGGGGGGAGGGCATCCGATGTTTTGCTGCCGGGGCACTGGCCACTGCAGGCTGGATCGACTAAGTCTTCACCCCAGCGATCGAGCGTGTCGGACCAGTATTCAGCCTGAGCGATCGACATGCCCTGTTCCTTGTGGATCTCATCGCCCAATGCGTGGATAGCTTCTAGCACGTTGGCCGCCTTCATGTCATCCAAGACAACTTTGAATTGATTCATTCGCCGGCGCTCAAAATAGGCTTGCATGTCGTCCATGATATAGGAAATGTTCTGGCTACTCGCGTGCTGCACGCCGGTCAATTCGCTGAGCATCGATTTGACCTCCGGCTGCGCAGTGGAGCGTTTGCCGAAGACTTGATCGATCTGTGAACTGATCTTCTCAGCGACCTGATTCTGTTCGCGCGAAGCGGCTTTGAGTCGCTTGACTAAGGTTGAACCTTCGAGATTGGCCAGCACGGTGTTGAGCTCTTCAGCGATCTTCTCGAACTCCTCAAGTATGGCCGCCTGCTCATCGAGAGCCATCTGGACCGGCTCTTGCTCGTCTTCGGGGGCATCCTCCTCTGGCGTTTCTTCGCCATCGCTTTTCGGCGCAGGACCGGCTAAAGTCGTGTTGGGGAGTGACAGTCTGCTGCCGTTGTACTTTTTCTTCATGCTCGGCTCCTGTGCCGCATCCTGTGCTTCATTCTCCGGCGACTGCTGTGAGGACTCCATGTCGGCAATCGAAGGCATCTGCGGCGCCTGATGTGGCTTTTTCTCGTCCGGCTCCGCGGCGCTAGTGGCTGCACCACTTGGCGCACTGCGAACCTGACCGGCCTGAGGCGCGGATGGTTTTTTGCCGCCTGCACGGGCTAGCGTCTTCTGAGTCGACGCCTTTTCCAGTAGGTCGGACACGCTGGGCATGCGATTCTCCCCGATATCATTAAGAGTTTGCAACATTTCAGCCCACCGATCGAGATGTCCCACGCCTATTTCTGGATTGCGAGCTGCCTGCCGCAGTAGTCCCTCGCCGGTCTGCGACAGGGCGGATAGCCGCCGCGCGTTGCTGCTTTCAAGCGAGGCTTGACGATGCAATTCACTGCGCATGTCATCATCGGCAAGCTCCTCTGGGGACATCTCGCGTAGCCGTTGGTTGGTGGCATGCAGCTGCATCTCTGTGTCGCGCACATCCAGGGCGGAGCGATGCCATTTGCTCAATTGACTGGTGATCCAGATTGCGTGTTCTTCCGCAGTCAGCACGAACAGCACGTGCGGCGGAGTGTAGCTGCGCGGGCGGTCTGGATAATAATCTTCGACCCACAAGCGAACTTCGATGGGTTGAGGCGCGATGCCCAGGGCGACTGCTGAGAAGGTGCCCGGGACCTGCAGCGAAGTACTGCTGGGCCCGCCTGCGGAGAGTAGCCTTTCACCCACCGCGGGCTCTTTAACTAAGCGTTCGTCCAGACCACGCCACTCGATGCCCACGGCGCGCACGCCAAAATCGTCGGCGGCCAGAGCCTGGAAGTTGATCTGCTCGCTATCGAGCACCACGGCTTGACGCGGTAGTTCTTGAGCCACCACTGACGGCAATTCATCCTGAGTTGGCTTGAGCGATAGATCAAACGGCTCGCGCCCGGCCAAATTGTCGAAATCCTGCCACCACATCTGCAGCTGCTGCGGCTGGCTATCTAGCTGAACATCAGCTGAGGTAAAACTAGCTTGCTCAACAGTCACGGGCTGGTCGTTGATCGCCGCTGCTGACAAGGCTCGCGAAGCCGTGGACTGAATCGCTACGCGACTACCTTGCACTACACTTAAATTGCCACTGCGAACGTCTTGCTCGTAAGGTTCGCTGCGCTGCAGATAATCGGGCAAGCGGACCTGCGCAGTCGCCGCGACCAGCTCCGGTCGCATTCTGGGTTCGAGTCGGATGACTTGTGCATAGTCGCCCACGCTGAGCTTAAGCGATACGGGGCTGGTTTGCGGTGGAAGTTCAAAAGTGTAGCTACCGTCGACATTAGCAACTGACACAGCAGGAAGATTCCCAATCTGCAGCCTGGCCTGTTCAGGATGCCAACTCGAATCAGCGGCTAGTTGAACTTTGAACTCGGTCGTCTCGCCGTGTGGTATCACGCGCTGTGGAGCCAAAGGCTGCAGGGCAGTGAAGGTGTACCGCGGCGTATCGCGCCATGGTGATGAGAATCTAGCCCAAGCGTTGCTGGCCGCGGTCGGGAATAACGTCGACAAGAGCGTCGTGGCAATGGCTGCAGCGACGAGCAGCATTGAAAGACTTCGCAGTCGCGTCGGCGGAGCGGCTTGCAGAAAGTTGCGTCCTTTGGCGGCCTCTGCTACTTGTTCAATGGCTGCCGCGCACAACGCGGGCGATCTCGTTTGCTCGGAACGATTGTCGGCCAACTCGATGGCACTCAGTAGCTGATCACCCACCTGCGGCTCGCGGACGCGCAGCAATCGCGCTAGCTGATCAAGTCGTCGATTGCTCCACACCCAGCGATGCAGCGCCCAGGGAACCACCAACCACAATGCTAAAGCGGCAATAAACAGACCAGTTCGGGCGGCGCGGGGCGTGTCGAAGAAACGATCGCACAAATACACGGTTAGAAACGCGAGCAGCACACCCACAATGCTCAGTGCGACCGCTTCAATTAATTTAGTAGTCCACACTCGCCCGCGGAAGCTCAGCAACTGCCGCTTGAGCGAATCGGGAACTGCCAATCTTTGTCCATCGGCTGCGACAATCGACTTAAGCGAATCACTCATGTGCGCGTTCCTGTCATATCAAGCCTACCATCTTTCGTCCGATCCAGAATACAGACAACATCAATATAAGCGTAGCGGCTACTAGCGGGTGACTCCACAGTTGAATTCGTCGAATTTCAGTGGGTGGCTCGGGAACGTCTGCGACGGCTTTGACAATCTGGGTAAGATCATCGATGGCCACCACCCTCCCGCGGGTGACTCGCGCAAGTTCTTCAAGCACTTCTGGTCGCGCGGGCTTGCCAACTTGTTCAAGTGTAGCCCCTTGCACAAACAGCGTGGTTTCCAATTCGGCGTCGGTCTGTGGGCAGCGCACGGTCACTTGATGCGAGCCCGCTTCGGCGGTGGTAAACACGCCAGCGAAGCCACCCCACTCGGCACCAGTGCTGCTCATCTGCACGGTCTCAGTGCGTCCCGAGGGGGCGACGATGCGCGCAAAGACCTCTCCGCGACTCAGCGGCTCGCCGCTTTTTTCCATAACGTTGGCGGTCAGAGCTACTGTCTGGCGCACCTGCGGTTGCTCGGGGGAATAGAAGAAGCGAATCCGCTCACCCTCAGCCATGTTGCGTTGGTAGGCCATCCAGCGCACCACTTGTCCCCAAAATCTGTAGTGATACAGGTCTTCCACGCCGCGCCGCCAGCGCCATGCGCCATCGGTCCCCATGAACAGTACTTTGCCCGTGCCGAATGTGCGTGTGACCAACAGCGGGATGCGGCCATATTCATTAGACGACTCTTGATGAACCGCCAACACATCGGTGCCCGCCTTGGCCCGCACGACTGGCGCGTTCCACTGAAATCCCGGCAGATTCTCCCAGACCTGCATGTTCTCATCTTGAGTGTCGGCCAGTTTCGTTAGCAGACTGCGCCGCCCCAGCTCAGTCAATGCAAAGTGGCTGGGCGTTCGCGAACCCCAGCCAGTAGGCTGAGCCGCATCGAGGACCACGGGCAGCAGGGGGTCGAGCGGAGATCCGACAAGCGACATCGAGTAGCCTTTCAGACCAGGCATAAATACGAGCCCACTAGCCTGCTGTTCCACCAAGCCCTTGAGCAAGCGACACTGCTCTTCGGTCAGCTGCCCCTCTTCAACTCCCACGTCTCCTATGAAGACCACGTCGTACTGCGACAGTTCCTCAAGCGCATCTGGAAAGGCCGGGATATAATCGCGATTTCCGCCACCTACTTTGCCCAGTTCGGGATGAAACAATAGACAACTTACCTCCACTCCCGGATCGCGCGAGAGGGCGTTGCGTAAGTAACGATACTCCCAGCGCGGCAGTGATTCGATGACTAGAACTTTTAACTTTTCTTCGCGTACGGCGATGGGCGTCTGACGTTGGTTATTCTCGGTCACTCGCTCTTCGGGATGGGCCGGGATGTCCAGTGTCAGCGTGTAGTCAGCTATATCCTCTGGCTTCCACAGGATCGCATCGGAGGTGCGCCCCATCGCCGCGACGCGCACTTGGTGCTGAATCACGGTGCCGTCGGAAACACGCAGTTCGACTTGAACATTATGGTCGCGGGGCAGTGAGCTTTCGATCGTGAACGGCAGGCGAACGTTCTTGCCCGCCACGCCAAACGTGGGCACATCGAAGCTGAGTAGATCCAAGTCGGGCAAGCGCGTCTGACTTCCCACAGGTATTCCAAAAATTGGGATCTGATCTAGTCTCAGTCGCTGCGCAGCCTGCACCGGCGGCAGGCCTGCATTCCAGTCGCCGTCGGAGGCCAGCACCACGGCACGCAAATTTGGATAGCGGTCGCGAGCTTCTGACAGCGCTCGATACAGATCGCTACTCGATCCACGCTCTTCAGTCGCGAAGGGGCTCAGCACAATTTCTAGTTTTTCAGTGAGCGACTCCCACGTGGCCGGATCCAACAGCGGTTCCATCGCCCGACGACGGGTCATCAATGGTACGGAACGAGTTTGTTCCAAGCCCATGTCCTGAGTATCCATGCTCAGCGATTGATCGCCCAAGACGACCACCGTCGGCTTGTCCGACGGTTTAAAGGCCTGGATTGACTCGGGCTGATTGAGCAGCAGTACGCAGATAATCACGATCGCTATCCGCAACAATTCCAGCAAACCCACGGGTGTGCGAAAGCCGCTGCGCCGCCACGCGAGCCCGCTGAGCGCGCAGACCAGCAGCAGCGCTGCAACTGAGATCGCGAGCGTCAGGGTGGTCCATTGGAAAGCGAAAGTTGTTTCAGACATGCGTCAGGGTCAGCAGAATGATGATCTATGGGCTCAGCTAGAGCCCGCCAATGATTTTCAGGTTTGCCAAGCGGTGCGCGTGGCGGTGCGGACGGGAGTCTTTCGGGGCAAGCACAAGAGGGCCTCTAGTAGCAGCGCCAAGATCATAGCGATCAGGAACGCTCGCCACACCTCGCGCACGATGCCGGTGAGACTGCCGGCACGCTGGTCGACTCGCGCAAACGGCAGGCCAGCGAATAAAGTATCGACCTGTTCATCGCCAACTCTGCCTCGCTGGTCCTCGGCCAACGAGCGATTGATCGCGAACAGTCGCTCGCCGTGTTGGTACACGCCGGCTTGCCAGTCAAATTCTGTGGACAGCACATCATCGGTGCCGGCCACGCGGCGCCATTGGTCACTGGGCTGGCTTGACTCACTGGCTTCGCCGGCGATGCGCTGAGTTGTATTGCCAAGCGCGGTTTGCCCACGCTCAATAGCTCGCTGAATAGCCACAAACAAAACCACGCCGCTCTCAGCCAGCGTCGATGCGCGAGGATCGGGAGACCCGGCAAAGAAATAGACTCCGCCACGCGAAGTTGGGACTCGAGCCAGCAGCGGCGCGCCGCCGGTTAAGGTGGCCAGCTTCGACCACTCGACGTCGCCCGCCAATTTCCCATAACCTCGTAGTTCCAACTGCCCGACGGGCAGACCTGCACCGCTGCTGGTTGCAGCTAACAGATCCTGGTCGCCACGCCAATTCTCCACCATCGCCTTGTGCTCCTGGCCGATCCAACCGTCCCAGCGGACACCCATAAACTGCTCACTCAGAGGCATGTTGCTGCCAGAGGATAGACGGCTGGGGGGAAAGAAAATCAATTGACCGCCGTCGGCAATGTATTTCTCGATTGCTGGAGCAATCGCTGCGGACGGCAAGCTGGTTTGCCACAGCAACAGCGCCGTATCATCGAGAATTAACGAGTCGAGCTGATCGGGGCTGAGCACTTGGACATCATCATGGCTGACGCCGTCCGTGGAGACGGAAGCGGCAATTTCCAGTGGCCGTGTGGCAGCTCGATCTTCGCTGACTACTACCACGCGTCGCGGCGGTGGGTCGTCGAAAACAAAGTAAAACTCGTTGTCGGCATTGTTCTCATCAGCCGGTATCGATACGCGACCCCAGCCCTTGGTTTGATCACCGGCCAGAGCCACGCGATGATTGCGGATCTCGGTTTGACCCCCGCCGAGTTCGACGCTCACTTGGCTGCGAGCACCCTCAATCTCAATTTGTACCGGCACGGTCAATTTATCATTCGCCTCCGTCCCTGCGCTGGCTCTTGATAAACGCAACGACAGCAGCAGGTTGTTTGTGGTTGCACCCGCGGTCTCGGACACTTCGCGACGAGCGTCCGTTACTCGAATGGCAATGTTTGCATCCGCCTGCTCGGGGTAGGCTAGAAGATGAAACCGAACTGAATAGGGCAAGTTCTCGAAACCATCGCGCACCAGGCCCCACGCTCCGCTCTCGGCACGCCAGTCGGCTTCGGCTAGGTCGGAGCAGATCCAGATCTCGGTCGGCCCCGGCTTGTTAGTCTCTAAGTAGTCGAGCGCACCTTGCAGCATGCTTGGCAAATTTGCAGAAGCGCTCGATGCTTGCAGGGCAGGGGAGTCGATCAGGCCGTCGAGCGAGTCGAACGACTCAGCCATGCTGGTGTTTGCATTGATTGCGACCCAGTGAGTTGAACCGAGCGTGGCGAGTGCGTCGGCGAGTTGTTCGCGCGCACTATCGAGTTTGGAAAGGCCGCCGATGCCTCGCTGTTGCATGCTGGGAGAGCGATCGAGCAACACGATCGTCGTGTCGACTTTCCCACTCCCCGTCATGCCCAACAATCCACTGGCCAGCGGCCGCGCAATAGCAAAGATCAATCCCGCAATAGCCAATGTTCGCATAGCCAGGATTAACCACTGACGCAGCCGCGCCAGTCCGCGGTTCATGCGATTGGCGGTCAACAGAAAACTCATCGCCCCCCAGCGCTTGGTCTGGTAACGCCACTGGTTGATTAGATGGATCAGGATTGGCAATGCGATCAGAGGCACTGCGATCAACATCAGCGGCTGCAGGAAACTCATCGGGCCCTCCGATGATAAGCGCGGTCGACCAGAAAGCTGGTCAATTCCTGCGCATAGGGTGAATCGATCGAAATGCGACGGTAGTCTACCGCCGTCTCCAGCATAACCCGTCGGAGCGCGGTCAGGTATAGATCCAAAGCCGCATGATAGCGATCGGCTATCTCGACCGGATCGGCGAAGACTGCCGTGCCCCCTTCCATATCCAGAAAGCGCGTCGGTCGTTGAAAGTCAAAAGCCAACTCTTCCGGATCGAGCAGGTGAAAGGCGGTCACGTCGTGCTTGCGAAACCTTAGGTGCTCAAAGCATTCGCGCAGGCTTTCCGGTTCGACGAACAAATCAGAGACCACGATGATCAGTGCCCGCTGTCGCACTGTCTCCGCGAGCTCATGAAGGATAGCCACCAGACCCGTCTCGCCGCCAGGCTGAGCCATTTCAAGTGTATCGTACAGCGCACTCAGATGCGCTGGATTGCGGCGCGGCGGTATGTTGTGTTCGATCCCCTGGGCCGCACAGGCCAGGCCTACCGCGTCTCCCTGCTGAATCGCCAGATAACCAAGCGCGGCTGAGAGGCGCTGGGCATACTGAAATTTCGTCAATCCCACGGAGCCAAAATCCATGGAACCACTGGTATCGACAATCAATATCATGCGAAGATTGGTGTCCGCTTCATACTCTTTAATGTAGAAGCGATCGGAGCGTCCGTAAGCCCGCCAATCCAATCGTCTCAGGTCATCCCCGGGAACGTACTTGCGATACTCAGCAAACTCCACGCTGGCGCCGCGATGGGGGCTGGTGTGGCGTCCTGAGACGCTGCCCAGCATGGCACCGCGTGAGAGCAGGGGCAGAGCTCCCAGCTGAGCAAGTACCACAGGGTCCACAAAACTGCGTTGCCGGCGTTCAAGTGTCATGCGTCGGGCGTCTCTTCTACCAGCCGACGAACAATATCACCCGCCGAGACCCTTTCGGCTTGTGCCGCAAAAGTCGTGATCAGGCGATGCGTCAACACGGCTGCAGACACCGCTTTAACATCTTCAATGCGGACCATATAGCTGCCGTATAGGGCCGCGCGGGCTTTGGCACCCAAAATTAAATTCTGCACAGCTCGCGGACCGCCACCCCAAGCCACTAGCGGCTTGAGCCAAGCCGGCGCGGTGTCGCCTCCTGGACGCGTCTTGCGGACCAACCTCGCAGCATACGTATAGATGTGATCAGGCACAGGTACGCGGCGCACCAAGCTCTGGTGGCCGATGATGTCCTCTGCCGTCATCAAGTGATTGAGCGTCGGCAAGTGATCGCCAGTGGTCGTCCGCGCAATCTGAATCTCTTCTTCCTCGTTGGGATAGTCCAGCTCAATCAGCGACATAAAGCGATCCAGCTGGGCTTCGGGCAACGGATACGTCCCCTCTTGCTCGACTGGATTCTGCGTGGCTAAAACCATAAACGGCGGCGGCAGTTCGAACATCTTGCCCAGCACCGTCACGCGATGCTCCTGCATGGCTTCTAACATGGCTGCCTGCGTTTTAGGCGGGGCGCGATTGATTTCGTCGGCTAATACGATATTGGCAAATACCGGTCCGTGCACAAACTGAAACTCGCGGCGTCCATGCTCGCTGTCTTGAAGAATGTCAGTACCGGTGATGTCCATCGGCATCAGATCCGGAGTGAACTGAATGCGGCTGAAATTGAGCGACATGGTTTCGGCAAGCTTGCTGACCAACAGCGTCTTAGCCAAGCCCGGCACTCCCATCAGCAATGCGTGGCGACGCGCAAAGAGACAAATCGCCAGCTGCTCAATCGTGTCGCGCTGACCGACAATGACCTTGCCTAACTCTGCAGTTAATTGGCGATACGCCTCTTGCAACCGATCGATGGCTTGCACATCGTCGCCGCTAAGCGGCACAGTGGCGGCCGTTGAGACCTGACTCATAGTTGTTCCTAAACTCGCGTTGCGCATCCGGAATGATTACCAGCTGGAATGGTTTGTTTGAACTCGCATTATAGACTGAAGCACAGCTCTAGGGCTGGCTCAGCGGAAATTCCTTTTCCTCAAACTTACAGTGCTCCAGCCGCTGCAGTAGCTGCTCAGCGTGAGGCCCGACGAACCCCTCGACGATGAACACTTTATCTGATTGCAACACGACATGGGACTGTGCGCCTTGAGCAAAGACGCTCTCGCCGGCTTGCTCCTCCGCCGGCGGAGCGGCGGCTAGCTGTGAGTCGTCCGGCTGCGCTAAGTCGCGTGCTGGGGCTGAGTCGGTCCCGTGATCTGAGCCGGGTGCTGGGTCTGGGCCGGGTGCTGGGTCTGAGCCGGGTGCTGGGTCTGAGTCGGACGCGTGGTCTGCGGGCTGCGGCTGATCAGTGGCGACCGGCTTAGACAGTTGGCGATAGCGCCGGTAGGCGTCGGCAAATTCTTGAGCATCGCCTGGACTATCCCACACGCTGGCGTAGACAAGTGCTAAATTGCCCTGTGCATTGCGAAAAACGTCATAGCGATCACCATCCCATCCGGCGGCGGCGGTGCTGCCGCCAGGGACGCGCTTGAGCAGCACTCGAGTCTGCAATTCGCCCAGGCAGTTTCCGCCTAAGCGCTGCCACTGGTCCCCGAGCACGTCGCTGGCATCGGGCAGTGTGACCCGTTGCGGCACGTCGACCTGGTGCAAGTACTTGTGGGGATGAAGAATTTGTTCGGTGCTTAGCGGCGGATTGGCGTACAGCTCATGCACAGCCTCCCAGCCACCTTCGCCAGCTACGGCCAATACAAATAGCATCCCCTGAAAGTATGGGAAAATGAGCGTGTCGCGAAAAATCGCCGGCGCCGAGCGGAACGTCTTGCCGCCGGCAAGCGGCAGCATCCAGCTCATGATATTAAACGTAGCTCGCATGGCCACGGGATCCATCTGTGAGACATCTTGCTCCCCGTCCATTTCCACGAACATCAGCAGCGTGGCGTCCCCTTCGACGAGTGCTGAAAAGGCCAGCAACATATCGTCGTCCTGCTCGATGCCCTTCTGCATCGCGTTCAAGTCGTACAACTGGTCCTGCAGCGCATGGGTCAATTCGTGAGCCAAAGTGGTCTTTTGCTCGGCCTTGTCAAACGCAACTTTTGCCCCTAGCAACGTGGCTATGAAACTCGGCGGCTCAACGGGCCCATCTTCGACAATCAACACCATCCGCTTATGGCTTGGGTCGTAGAAGCCAGCCACCTCTTCAGTCAACATGCTCGTCATCAGCGCGATGGAGTCGAGCGAGGGCGGGACAAAGCCGAAAACTTTGTACGAGTGGTCCATCAAGGCGAGCTCCTCAGGCGTGTACTCCTCAGCGATCAACTTGAGCATCTCCTTGCCCAACTGCTCGCGACTGAAGATGCTCGGCTGCACATCTTGTGCGAAAGCCTGGCCACGGATACGACTGACGACGCCCTGATACGCGAGCGTGTAGTTCTCCAGAGCCGCTTGATAGTCGCCCTGATCCGCCAAGCGATCGCCAGCTTGCGTGAGCTGCTCGATGCGCTCGTCGGAAATCTCAGTTGCTGTTTGCTCAGTTGCTGGCTGGTCAGTTGCTGGCTGGTCAGCCTGGTTTTCCTGCACTGCCGCAGGAGTTGGCTGCTCAGGCTCGTCAGCCGTGACCGAAGAAATGAAGCGGCTGCCACAGATCACTGCACCGAAGGCTAAAAGAATCGCCAGCATACATCGCTGGCGTTGATAACTGCACTGCATTGCATGGACGGCATGCGGTTGGTGAGCGATAGATAGGAGAGGCAAGTTCATAGTGGAAGTCTTCATAAAAGTTACGCTGGCCTGTTCGGGAGTTCGTTTATGATCCTCAGTCAGCGTGGGCCTGCGGTGGTAATTGTAATGCGGTGGTAATTGTAATGCAGATGCGACACCCCCAGGACTGCGCGGCGTACGATCAATGCAGCGGCCCATTATAACCATCGCCTAAACCCGTTGGACGCGTCGGCGACTGTGCTGCCCAGCTGGCGGCAAATCGTTATGATCATGAATTCGCTCCCCTCATGCCATTCAGCCAGCGATTCGCTCACGGAGAAAACAGTCATGGGAACTCTTCCCGATTACGAGAAGATCGGTTCATTCTACCTTGGCAAAAAGTACGATTTGGCTGGTCGCCGGCTGCTAGATGAGAAAGTTCTCTACGATGCCAAAGATTTGACTACTCACGCGATGTGTGTGGGTATGACCGGCAGCGGCAAAACCGGCCTGTGTCTGTCGATGCTCGAGGAGGCTGCCATCGATGGCATTCCGGCTATCTGCTTGGACCCTAAGGGCGACCTTGGCAACCTGCTACTGGCTTTCCCGCACCTTTCCCCACAGGACTTTAAGCCCTGGCTCGACGCTGCTGAGGCCGAGCGCAAAGGGATGGGTATAGACCAATACGCTGTGGAGACGGCTACTAAATGGCGCGATGGCCTAGCCGAATGGGATCAAGATGCGGCCCGCGTCCAGCGCTACGTAGACAGCGTCGAGACGACGATTTACACTCCCGGCAGCAATGCCGGTATCGCCATGACGGTGCTCAAGAGCTTTGCCGCTCCGGCGCTAGAGGTTATCGGTGATGCCGAGGTCATGCGCGAGCGTGTCTCGGGTGCTGCATCGGGTCTGTTGACGCTCATGGGAATTGCCGCAGATCCGCTGACCAGTCGTGAACATATCCTGCTGGCAAACATTTTCGACACCGCCTGGCGAGCGGGCAGGAGCCTGGATCTACCCGAGCTGATTCGATCCATCCAAACTCCACCGATGGACAAGATCGGCGTGTTTGATTTGGAGAGTTTCTATCCCAGCAATGAACGTTTGAAGCTATCGATGACGCTCAATAATTTACTGGCCAGTCCCTCATTTTCTGGCTGGCTGGAGGGAGTTCCGTTGGACATCAAGAAACTGTTATATACCGACCAGGGCAAACCGCGGTTGTCGATCATTTCAATCGCTCATCTGAATGACTCGGAGCGGATGTTTTTCGTGACCATATTACTTAACGAATTGCTGGGATGGATGCGTTCGCAACCGGGCACATCCAGCTTGCGGGCTTTGTTCTACATGGATGAGGTACATGGTTTTTTTCCGCCCGTGGCCAATCCGCCCAGCAAGCCACCCATGCTCGTGCTACTCAAACAAGCCCGCGCCTTTGGATTAGGGATCGTCTTAGCCACGCAAAATCCTGTCGACTTGGACTACAAGGGACTGTCGAACATCGGCACTTGGTTTTTGGGTCGCCTGCAAACGCAGCGCGACAAGGAGCGAGTGCTGGAAGGTTTAGAGGGAGCTGCCGTACAGACGGGCACACAGTTTGATCGAGGTACGATGCAGCAGACTCTGGCGGCTTTAGGCAATCGCGTCTTCCTGATGAACAATGTTCACGACGACGCCCCCACCATCTTTCAAACGCGGTGGGCCATGTCGTTTTTGCGCGGCCCACTGAGTCGCGATCAAATTCAGACTCTCATGAGAGAGCGACGCCCTGCGGGCGCATCGACCGATCCACAGACCAACCACGTTCCCTCTTCTGCATCGCCAACGACATCGCCAACGGCATCGTCAACGGCATCGTCAACAGCATCGTCAACAGCAGCTTCAGGGATACCGGCGGCAGGGCAGGCGGGCGCGAACTCCTGGACAGCGGAGCAGGGGAGGCGACCCATCGTGCCTAACGAGATCGACGAACGCTTTTGGTTGCCACGCCAATCGCCGCAAGCAAGTAGCCAGCTCGTGTATCGCCCTGGGCTGCTGGCCAATGTCGCTTGCCACTACGTTCGCGCTTCCGCCGATTTAGATGCCTGGGCCGATAAGACGCTGGTCTATAATCTGCAAGCGAAAAAGCTTGCGGGCAATCTGCCGAGCGACGTCTGGCTGCCAGCGCAGTCATTGCCACTGGGCCAGATTCAAATCAGTCCGCAGCCCGAGGAAGGCTACTGGTTCGATGAGCTGCCGGCTGACATGCTCAATCCAAAGCAGTACAAGGCCTGGTCCAAGGACTTGGCCGACCATCTCTACCGTCGGCTACCCGCCCGTTTATATCGCTGCGCGGAACTTAAAAAGACCAGTCGCTTGGGGCAGGACGAACTGGATGCGCGCTTGTCCTGGGGCCACGAGCTACGGGAGCTGCACGATGCCGAAAGGGACAAGTTACGCAGTAAGTACGCCAGCAAGCTGCACAGCCTCGAGTCGAAGATTCGCACTGCTCAGCAGCGTTTAGACCGGCAGCAGGCACAATACGACAAGGAAAAGTGGAACACCGCGCTGAGCGTTGGGCAAACCATGTTGGGATGGTTGGTTGGTAGCAAGGCCAGATCGCCAGGCACTGCCGCTAGTCGCAGCCTGGGCCGCGCGGCCCAGGAACGCAGCGACACGCGACAAGCTACTGCCGAGCTGGAGAGTTTGCTCCATGAAAAGCGAGCCTTGGAGCTCGAATGCGAGCAGGAGGTCCGCGCCGTTGCCGACCGCCTGCGTCCTGAGTCGTTAACTCTCGAAGCTATCGACGTCCCATGTCGCAAGGGAGACATTAACGTCAAGCTGCTCGCACTGCTGTGGATACCCTGCCAAATCGACTCCAGCGGACAAGCCAGCCCACTGATTGGCAGAGTTCTTTTGAGCGGCTGATATTCTCTACGTAGTCGGTGTTTTTTAGGTGCTCGGTGGCCTCAGACCGCCGCGCGAGCAGCGACTATTTGGCAACTTGCGCAAACTAGCTCAGCACTACCGACCACGGCTTTGGCGGTCGAGCCCATATGACACGCTTTTACTGAACGCCGGCAGCGGTAAGTTCGATGGTACAGTGTGGGGGGCTGCCAATTTTCAGCGGCCTAGTTAGTTCTGTGTTGCTGCAAATTCTGGGAGCAGAGAGGATGGGCGACTCCATACGAAGCCTGCTGCGCCGCACATCGAGCTGCAACCGGCCGTGGCAACTTTCCGCTGCGCTCGCACTGGGCGTCTTGTGCGGGCTGCTACCCAAATTCAGTCTGTTGTTTTGCGCCTTGGCTGCGATGTGCTGCTGCCTGCCAATTCATTTGCCTTTGGCCGCGTGCACCTGCTTCACTTTTTCATTTCTGACTGGCCCCCTAGCTCAGACCGCTGGCCAGGCAGGACTGTGGTCGCTGACACACGCTAGCCTGGCGGATATGTGGGCCACGCTGGACGTCCTGCCGTGGCTGCCGTGGATGGGTCTGAATAATTCGGTGGTGCATGGAAGTCTGTTGATCGGTCTCGGCCTTGCGCTTCCCGTATTCTTTTTGACTCGACCGCTAGCGGCTAGCTTGTCTCCCGCTCGAGCGAGCAGGTTGGCTACTGCCAGCGACCCGGATTTCAAACACGAGCTGATACCTGCCGTAGCCAGAAGGAATTCTATCACGCGGCGCGTGCCTGCCTCTGCCGCTGGTCTGGCAACTGCAGCTAGTGCTCTAGCCGAACGGCCGCGCGAGCCACTTCCGCTCTCCGAAGCTCAACGGAATGAGGTGGCTGCACGCAGCGGACGCGACGCTGCAACTAGTCTTCCGATGGTTGATGAAAATACCTGTCTTGAACTGGAGAAGTTATTGGCTACATGCAGTACAGATCAAGCGAACGAGATGAGCGCACCGCAAGTTGCACAGCGTGCGGCTCAAATGGCCCAGTATGTCGATGAACTGTTATCCGCCTGTGAGTTAGAGCCGCCCACATCCGGCGCCGATCGACCGCTCGAGTTGCCTGCGGTTGATGCACCAGCAACCGCGGTAGACCACGCACCGAGTGCAGCCGGTGCAGGATCCGGCGCAGCAGCCCACTCATCTGCCAGCTCTCCAGCGAAGCCATCTGCCGCCTGCCCTGAGGCAGCCAGCTCGTCGGGCAGCACATTGTTTATCCACCAGCCGCAGCAGCCCACCGTCGTTCAGCCCTATGTTCAACCAACTGAGCTAACCCGCGACTCAGCCGGCTTGCACTCGTCCACGCGCACTGAGTCGGCCGGTGCGCGTGAACGTGGCCACGTGGCTCAAGTGGCTCAAGTGGCT
>CAKQWG010000003.1 GCA_934278005.1 uncultured Pirellulaceae bacterium
GTCGCAGTGAAGCGGGTCGCAGCGAGCAGGACCGCTATGGGCAGGACCGCCGTGAACAGGGGCAAGTTGGGCAGGGCCAGTCGGAGTGGACCCGCGTAGACCAACAGTCCGCGCAGCGCCGCTCCGAGTCAAACAGTGAGCAGTATCGCCGCAGTGATGACTCGGAAAACCGAAGTTCGATGCGCCAGCCGCAGAGCCAAGATAGACGCAGCGCTGCAAGCGGTCGCCAGTACGACGGCCAGTCGGCTGAAGGCCAAGGTTACCTGGGTGTGACGCTCGACGCGAACGCTGATGGCCAAGGTCAGGGTGTAAGGATCTCGCGAGTGGATAACAATAGTCCAGCACAACGCGCAGGCTTGAAAATCGGCGATCGCATTCTCAAAGTCAACGGGCAAACGCTGTCGAATCCTCAAGACTTGGTACAGATGATCCAGCGCATGGATCCTAATCAATCAGCAGAGCTGACGGTCATCGCCGACGGCGGACGTGAGGAGATCGACGTCCAGCTTGCGTCCAAGGCACAAGCCAGCCAGCGATCGGCGATGAACCGACAAGCAATGAGCAGCGGTGCAGTCGTGCAGTCGAGTTCAAACTATTCAACCGCTCAGACATATGCGACTCCTGGCACTGTGCAGTATCGCAATCAGGCCGACCAGGGAGTGTCCAATGAGTCGCTAACTCAAGTCCTGCGAGAGATTCGTCAAGAGCTGCAGCAGCTTCGTCAGCAAGTCAGTCGACTGGACAGTCAGAACGTTTCACGCGGCCAGTCGCAGTATTCTGCAGAGCAAAATGCCGCAAACTGGTCGCAGTCGAATCGGGACTACGATGATGATCGCTATGACGACAATCGCTATGACGACAATCGCTATGACGACGATGACGATGACGCACGTCGGACTAACCAACGCGATACTGATCGCGAGCAACGCTCCGGCCAGCGCTAAGCGGATACGCGGCTGATACACGGCCGATACACGGCCGACCGGTCAGTTGTGCGATACCGGCTGAGGGTTTCCCTCAGCCGGTGTTTTGATAGGCACAGGGGCCTAGACATCGCGAAATCTGGAAGCTATTTTCGAGCAGTTGGCAGTTGTCAAACGTCTGCAAGCGTCAAACTAGCCTGAACTTACGAATAGTACTTGTGTGTCTCAGCTCCGGGAAGTTCTCTGCGACGCTGCGTGCAGCTTCTCCAGCAGAGCGTTTACTGAACAAGCCAGACTATGCTGGTCTCCCGCTGGCCGTACCGCTAAGGGGCGTCGTGTCCGGCACTCGTTCCCGATTATGGGCAGCGCAGCAGAGTCAGCCTCGCTTCGCCCCTCTGGGCTAAGCTGGCAGCGATAAAAAGTCTATACTGCTGACACAGGAGCTGGACCGGCGGCCAGGGCGACATGCCGGCCGCGGCAACTTGTCGACCTACTTCGAACTGCTTCGCACTCGCGCCCGGAGAATATTTGGAATGTCCGTTATCCACATGGAAAATGCCTCGGGGCGGCATGCTTGGCTGGGGACTGCTTGGCTGGGAACTGCCTGGCTGGGGCTAGTGCTGTTGCTCGGTCTATTTGGTTGTTCCATTTTGGCTGCACCATACCGCTTGGGGGCAGCTGAGAGTGGAGCTCCCAATATTCTGTTTGCCTTTGCCGACGACTGGGGACGACAGGCCAGCGTTTATGCCCAGGTCGACGGCCCGGGAACGATCAGCGATGCGGTCCAGACACCCAACTTTGATCGCATAGCCAAGCAAGGTGTTCTGTTTAAAAATGCGTTTGTAAACGCTCCGTCGTGCACGCCCTGTCGCAGCTCACTAGTGTCCGGGCAATATTTCTGGCGGACTGGCCGCGGCGCGATTTTGCAAGGTGCCGTGTGGGATATGAACATTCCAGCTTGGCCACTGCTGCTACGCGATGATGGCTATCACTTAGGCAAGAGCTATAAGGTTTGGGGGCCTGGGACGCCCAGCAATGCCCCGATCGGTGGGCAGCAGTACGCCTTCGAAAAAGCTGGAGGCCGTATCAACCAGTTCTCACAACATGCCACGCGCCTAGTTGCTAACGGCCAGACGATCGAGCAAGCCAAACAAGAATTGCTAGACGAGGTCCGCGAGAACTTTGTGGCCTTTTTGGGCCAGCGCGATTCCACGCAGCCATTCTGCTACTGGTATGGTCCAACGAATGTTCATCGCCAGTGGGTGCGAGGTTCAGGGAAAGCGTTATGGGGTATCGATCCCGATGCGCTCGAAGGAAAGCTTCCACCATTTTTACCCGATGTGCCGGCGGTTCGTGAAGACATAGCGGATTACCTGGGAGAGGTCCAAGCGTTCGATGCATCGCTGGGCGTACTGATGGACGAATTGCAGCGCGCCGGGCTGAGCGACAATACGCTTATAGCCGTTAGCGGCGATCATGGCCCGGCGGGCTTCCCGCACGGAAAATGCAACTTATATGACTTCGGGACGCGGGTCTCGTTGGCCGTGGCGGGGCCCAAAGTGCAAGGGGGCCGCGTGGTAGATGATTTTGTGAGCTTGCCCGATCTGGCACCCACATTTTTAGAGGCCGCCGGTGTGGAGCTGCCCAGCCAAATGACGGCGCACAGCCTGTGGCCCGTGCTTGTGGCCAGCGGTCAGGGGCAAGTCGATCCGTTGCGCAGCCAAGTTTTTATGGGCCGCGAACGGCACGTCGAAATGGCTCGTGAAGGTTATCTACCCTATCCACAGCGAGCCATTCGCACGGCCGACTTCGCGCTGGTGATCAATTTCAAACCCGAGCGTTATCCGCTGGGCGACCCATACCGGCTTAACAGCGACCATCCGCCGACAACGGAGGAGCTGAGCAATATAACTTTTGTAACGCTGCCCGACGAAGACGCCGGCCCAACTAAAGCTTGGATAGTCCAGCACCGCGACGATTCACAGTGGCAGAGCGTATTTGAAAAAGCTTATGGGCTGCGGCCACGCGAAGAACTGTTCGATATGCGCCAGGATCCACATCAAATGCACAACCTAGCCGACGACCCAGCTTACTCCAGCGTGCTGGGCGATCTGCGTGAGCGACTGATGAACGAGCTGCGTCGCAGTGGTGATCCGCGCGTCGTCGACGATGGCGAGTTCTTCGAAACGCCTCCGTTGGCTGGGCCGTTGCCCGCTGATGTGCCGCATCCCAACCGAAAGGTTAAATAGGCCTATGACCGCACACCGAGTGGGCTTGGCGTTGACATGATGGCGGCTTTGCGTAGGTGCAGACTTGCCGCCGCGAAGCTCTACTCCTCACCGGGGTCGGCATCGGCAATTGCCACGGTGCGTTTCGTCTCGCCGCAATTGCTGCAGCGTGATGAACTGGAGCGGTCACATATTTTCCCACAGTTCGCACAGCAACTGTGCGACAACGCAACTCGCCATTGAGAATCCTCATCACCAACATTTTCATTGGGCAGAATACACAGACCGGGGCGAGTTGGTTGAGCACGAATCACGCTAACTTGTCCCGAGCACTCCAGGTAGGCCGCGCGGACTTGGCCTAAATGCACAATCCCGTGCGTGCGCAGTGAGTCGAACAATTCAGTTTGCGACAGTCGTTCATTCTGCAGCTTTTTCGAATCGATGACGCCGGAGTGAACTAAACACACAGCTTCGCCTTCGATCCAAGCTTCAATGGTTTTATTGGATTCGGTGATGTAGCTTAAGAATCGCTGCAGCCCGATGATGATGGCGATGACCAGCATGGTGTGTAGCAACGGAACATCGTCGTAGAACATTGGGTCACCAACGGCGGAGCCCAGAGCCACGATAATCGCGAATTCGAAAGGCGTGAGTTGTCCCATGCCTCGTTTACCCATCCAGCGTAGCAGCAAGAGCGTGTAGCTAAAGATGACCAGTGTTCGGAAAGCCACCTCCAGGAAAAACAAAGCTGGCTTGTCACCAAAGAAAATGCGGACAAAATCGAATTCATAATCGGCCATAATGCAATTGCTTAGATCCTAAACTGAGGGGTGGAGAATATCGCGCAGCCGTTCGGCGAGGAGCCGACGATCTCGGCAAAGTGCTAAGGGTGGTCGCGGTTTTTGAGGGCCACGATTGTCATGCAACGCCTCGCCGGTCCAGCTTTCGGGCAGTCGCCAAAGCCACCGATCGACAGAGTGATCAGCGAAGTTCACTCTCTGGGAATTCTGAAAATTGCAGATGTCGGTCGAGAAAATCAAACGTGCCTTGAGCATTGATCATATGCGGGCCGTTAAACCATTCGATCTGACAGTGCTCGGGCAGCCCCAGGCGGGCGCTATATAAGAAGTGCGCCTTGGCAAACTCAAACGCCACGCGCTCGTCGGTAGCCACTGCATCGCGCTGTCCGCGTTCGACCATAAATGGGCGCGGAGCGATGAGCGCGGCCATCTCCGCGTAATTGAACGTAGTGCCCAAATCAAACTCGAAGATTTCGTATTCACCCGTCCACATATAGGAGTAGTTTTCGCGGGTGGTTGCATTTTTATCGACCCAGTCATTGAAGTCCCCCGAGCATATCGACAGGCAGTACTCGGAGACCAATGGTGGAATGCGCATAGCGCTTTTGCCGCCATAGGACAGACCATAGAATGCGATCCGATCAGCGTCGACGTTAGGCTGAGTTTTCAACCAATTGACAATCTGCTGATGCTGCGGAACGATGATTGAGAAGAGTGTTTTCTTAAGTGGGTAGGCCTTGCGCTGCAATGTGCGAAAGGCATCTCGGCCGATGTATAGATTTTGAGGGGCAAAGGTAATGTACCCTCGCTCCGCTAGCTTGGCGGCAAAGTCGTGATAGGCGCGATGATCTCCCTCGATGGTATCCTGTGGACGACCTTCCAATCCGTGTTGGCAGACGACGACCGGTCGCCTTTCATCAGGGGACAAATTTTTGGGTAAGCACAAGATGCCATAGGCGAAGACGTCGGGAAAAACATCTAAGACAACTTCGTATCCAGTCCAGCTCGGTTTGTCGTAAATCACCCGCGAGCGTGCGTTGAAGTCCATCAGCGGCTGATCAAAGTGACCGATAATCTCCTTGCGAAAATAATCGCGGTAGGGCTCAATCGACTTTTGGTAGGCCTCGGCAGAGGATGTGTCCAGCGGAAATCGTCCCTGGCGCGCATCGGATAAATCGCTACCCAGATTCATAAAGCCACGCCGCTCAGAGGCACTTTTTTCGAGCTGCCATTGGTTGAGTTGTTCGAGTTCATCGAACTGCCGCGTGTGTCTCTCAGCGGCTAGTCCCTGCGCTGCCGAGTTGGCCTCTTCAAGCCGCGATGGGCTAGTGGCATTATCACGTGCATCTTGTGGGGGCAGTCTGAATTCGCCGCTGTCACGGCCGGGCAATGAATGCCAGAACGCCGCGGTGGCCGCAGCAGATACAGCGCTCAGTGTCTGAGCGAGCGGTGCTGGCTGGTCTACCAACGCCGCAATTTCCGATGCCTTAGCCGCCTTTCCCGCCGCCTTAGCTGGCGAGAGGTGAGCAATGGGGAAGGGGAGAGGGGATACTAACTGAGCCAACCTAGCTAACTCCTCGGCGACCTCGGCAGGAGCCGGAGGCTCAAGCACAGCCGGCGCGCCTCCTTCACTTGCCAATGCCAGCGAGGGAGCCCCATGCTCGTCGATAACTAACGGTCGAGGCGCAATCATCGAAGCCAGCTCAGCATCGCCAAAGGCTTCTAGCAGTCCAAACACATTGCGACTGAGCGGTTGCTGCCAGATCCGCTGCTGCGAGCCGAAGTAGCCGGCCACGCAGGCGGCGTCGATACGCGGGTCGAGCGCCGCCGCGTAGAGCGTGAGCATGCCGCCTTCGCCACTGCCGATGACACCCATGGGTAGTTTGCCGCTGCTGGCGTCCTGTGCGAACCAATCGATGCCTGCCAATACCTTCTGAGTCTCGTAGCCAATCAGATGTCGCCCGAGCACATAGGCACTGCGATACAAGTACTCGCGATTGGTCATTTTGGCGCGTCCACGACGAGCGCTCAGGCTGCGATCGATCAGTGTCGGCACTAGCACTCGACAGCCATTGGCAGCCAGCAGTCGAGCAAATTGTTGCTCTGCAGGCAATCCAGCCGCGATGCCACAGATCAATTCAGGTGTTTGATCGGCGTCCGGGATGGCAATGACGTTAGCTACAGCCTCGCCATGCGGGACCAACCACAAACCTTCACCGTGCAGATTGCTCAGAGCTGGCCAGCGGACGGCATAGATGTCGCAGTCCCTGCCTGCATGCAGCACATGCGACTGAGCAGTCGACGAGACGAAACTCAGGGCTGCAAATGGCTGCCGCGGATCGCGCACGCCGAGTATGTAGGCTAGTCGCTCACGGTTTGGCAGCAGTGATTGTGTATACGCTGCGGGCGTGGTTTTGTCGCGTGACCAGTGTGTTTGGCGTCGCGACACAGAACTCGCAAGCTCTTGCAACAGGAAGCGGTCTGCGCCAGCCACCATCTGTGCGGCGATGTCGCCCTGCATAAGCAGCGGTTGGGTACCCCTGATGCCGGCCGGCTCTGAGGCCGAGGAGTCCTGCTGAGCCAATGAGCAGGTCGCCCAGCAGCTCAACATCGACATAGCGCACAAAGATATGATCAGCTTCCGCGTCATGGTGCATCCTCTAGCCGCAAGATTTAGTGGTGGAGTCTCAGGCTGGCCGCGGCTCGTTACTCAACTGGCGCAGTAACACTTGATGAGGTTTTAAACAAACGCAGTAGCGCGGAGCGCAGCTCGCGGACCTTGAGCGGCATTGCCAGCAGCATCCGCTTGGGACCGACTTTGGCATTGCGAATGACAAACTGCTGCTTGCGATCGACCAATAGTATGGCCGGAATGTGGGCCGTATGAGGTTGGCTACCGAATTCGTTGAACGCATCCAGCGCGGCTCCACCTAGCTCTGGCGCGCTGAATAATACACAGTCTGCTGGCGGCTCTTCATCGGGCACAAACCGCGCAAGCGCACGCCCGGGATCGCTGATGACCAACACGCGATAGCCCCGCTTCTTTAGCTTCTCGCGAATCAGATCCTGAAACTCCATTTTGCTCTCGACCAGCAGAATGGTCTTGTTAGCTCCCTCAGTTGCCGCTTCAAGGGTTGCTGGATCATCTTTTTTGCCCGCCGCGATGCGCGCTGTGGTAAGCGTGTCACCCGCCTCCAAGCGATCCAAAGTAACACGTATATCCTCCAACATTTCGTCGGGAGTCTGGTAGCGTTTGTGAGGATCGAACTCCATAGCCTTGTGGACGATAGCGGCCACATTGAGCGGGATGTCGGGATCGATTTTGTTGATGTGAGGCACTTCGCGGAAGCGACTGACGTTGAGACGAGCCATGCGATCGCGAGTCTCAGTCAATGGCGAGTCACCGGTCAGCACATGGTAGAGCATGCTCCCCAGAAAATAGATATCGCTGCGCGGATCGTCCTTGCGCACCCCGGTACCCCGTTCCAATGCGGCGTAATCGATAGCGCGGGCGTTGGGACAATCCGCCAGTGCGGCTTCGTTGCTCGTGTCAGCCAGTGCAGCCAAACCGAAATCCACCAACTTGGCTTTGCCCTGGGCAGTAACCAGCACGTTGCTCAATTTCATATCGCGGTGGGTGACCCCTTTGGAGGCTGCAAAGGCGAGCCCACTGGCCACGTCGCGCGTAAGCTGCAAAGCTGTCTTCGCGTCGAGCTTACCGCGAATCTTAGTCAACTCGCGCAAAGTTTGGCCTTCCACAAACTCCATAACCATAAATGGATTGCGCGGATCAGCATCCACTTCGTAGATAGCCACGATGTTTGGGTGTCGCAGGTCCATCCCCACCCGCGCTTCGCGCATGAATTGCTCGACCTGCACCGGTTCGCTGCGGTGCCGACGACGCAGGACTTTCACAGCCACGACGCGTCCCGTCTCGCGATGCACCGAACGATAGACACGTGCAAAAGTACCCGCCCCAATCAGGTACAGAACTTTGTAATGCCCATAGAAATACCCAGTCCGCTCTCCCTTAAGAATGCGGTCCACCTGTAGGTTTGTCAGCAATTCGCGGCGTTGAAGTACACGGATCAGGTCTTCGCACGTACCGTCGATCCCGCCGACTTCCGACCATGCTCGCTCGACCTCGATGGGTTCCATCAACCCGAGCTCGACGATCCGTTGCGAAAGCTGTGTAGGAGTAAAATCGACCATAAAATCCTGTACCAAACCAAGTAAAGACGCGCTGCCGGGCAGGGCTGGCCAAAGAATTGCCTAAACCTTGATACTAAGCAAACAGCCAACAAAACGCAAATCAATTGGGATCGTGCGCATGAATCGCTACGCATAGCGCACGCCTGCCAACGGGAATGAGCCGCTGGAGGTGGACACCTTTTAGCGCATACCTTTCGATCACAGTGGACACGAAAAAAGGGATGTCCCAAATGCGTTGGGACATCCCTCTTTCGGAGAGCACACAACCAAGCTAGGACTTTAAGTGCCGTGGCGAGGCATCCTGGCTGGCTGTGTTCAGTAGATTCATGTGGCGTAAGCTTCTAGCTTGCCAGTGGCGTAAGCTTCTAGCTTGCGATCTTATTTTTACTTCAGTAGCAAGCAGGATGCTTACTCCACCGGCTGGCAAGCAGGATGCTTACTCCACCTTATTCACCGCCGAGTTGATTGAGTTTGTCGAGCGTCTCATCGCGTTCACGACGAGTGGCTTCGAGGTCGAATACCAAATACTTCATGTCCAAACGCAGTTGGCCGAGGGCTTCTTGTACGAGCGTTAAAATCCGGCGGCGGCGAACGCTGCTCTCGGTGACTCGGCGGAGGGCGGGAAGCAATCCGACGCGATGCTCCAGTGGCAAGGCTTCGATGCGTTCGATCAGTTCCAGCATGTCGGTCGGAATATCGTTGTGCTGGGTCTCTTCTTTGCGAACTGGTGCTGAACTCATGGTTTGGCCTCCGAAGAAAATTTCGTGTCGTCACTGGTTGGGTCGAGCTTGCTGATATATCCAAAGCAGTCGCGGTGCCAGAAGGCCAACCCACCTCCGATATTAGCAGTAAGTTGTTTATTTTCAAGGACTTAAGAAAAACGGAACAATCGACACGGTTTACCCGTGTTGCCTAAACGCATCATGAATTGCCCTGGAAAAGTGGCTTAAGTTCTTCTATAAGTTGGACTTGCGCCGTTTGCAACCCACTCTACTCGAATGTTGCGTGGCGACAACATTTTTTACCCGCCGATGTCGATTGTCCACATTGGACAAACGGTGATGTCCAAAGACCATAGATTTCGGAACTCGCAGATGCAAAAGGACACTTGCCGAGCAACCGCTGGACGGCCCAACACAATTAACCGTCAAAGTCGGCGCGAGATCACTGGCGAGATCACTGGCGAGATCACTGGCGAAGCTGGTCGTTGGCGCAGTTGGTGGGAACACTGGTGGTCGATTTCCGCAGCGCGGAACCAGGGCCTACTTAGCC
This sequence comes from uncultured Pirellulaceae bacterium, assembly GCA_934278005.1. Taxonomy (GTDB): domain Bacteria; phylum Planctomycetota; class Planctomycetia; order Pirellulales; family Pirellulaceae; genus Aureliella. The sequence continues at coordinate 9,436 of CAKQWG010000003.1, forward strand.
GCAGCGGAACGCTGTGCCTGCTGCTGGTGTGGTGGTTTGCGAGCGTAGCTGCAGCCCAACGCATCGATTCGTTTGAGTCGGGCGAACTGCGCTGGCAGCTGGTCGATAGCGATTGCCAAGCTGAGTTGCTAACGCATGAGCTCAGCCAGATCATGCCCCACAGCGGCAGTTCATCGGAGCTATTGGAACTGGCCTGCAAGACGGGGACGATGGCGCTGCTGGCCTATCCCATCGAACCCTGCCGCATCTTAAATGAGTTTCAGCCCGCGGTGTGGGTCCGCAGCAGCAGCGGCCGCATCCAGCTGGGTGTCCGCGTGCTGTTTCCACAGGCTGAGCATCCGGTGACCGGCGGCAGATTGAGCACAATCCTGTGGGGCGAGATATATTCTGAAACCGGCCAGTGGCAGATGCTGCAAGTGACCGACCTAGAGAAAAAGCTCGCCGAAGAGATTATCGGGCTGCGGCAACAGTTCGATTCCAGCTTAGTACTGGACAATCCGATCATCGATTGTCTGGTCATCAACGGCTATACGGGTCCAGGGCGGTGCCGCCTGCAGTTGGACGATTTGAATCTACGGGGTTTGATTTCTCTGGCGGCTACCGGACAACCGCCACCGCCGAACTGGCGGCAGCAGTGGCGTTGGCGTCCCGAACCCTCGATGACTGCCGAACAGAGGTATTGGCAGCAGAGCAACCGTCCGGTGACTTGGTTGCACTACCATCAGGAGTCGCTGCCGTGGCTGAAGTCGCTGGGATTTTCCGGATTGATCCTAGAGCAGGTTCCCAGTCAGCGGCAGTTGGCCAGCATGGCCAGTGCAGGCCTGGGAGCTATCGTGCCGCCACCGCCGCACAATTTGGCTTTCGATGTTGCGGCAGCGCCGGCCATCGAAGGTTGGTTTATTGGAGCAGCCTTGGACGCTCGACAGGCCGACACCGCGCGGGCTGCCGCCATGCGCGTCGCCCAGATGCCCAGCGAACTGCAGCGACCGCTAGTTGCCGAAGCGCTCGAACAGTATTGGCTGTTTAGTCGTATTGCAGATCAAGTCGTGCTTCCATTGCCTTCCTCCACCACGGCTGGGACGACTCGCGAGAAGATGGCTTGGGTCGAGCAGAACCTGCAAACGACGAAGAAGCGTGGACAGGGATGGGTATCCATCTGGGTCGGCCCCAACCCGGCTTTGGTGGACCAACTGCGGGCGGCCCAGCGGGTGATTGAGCCCGACACTGAATTCGATGCAGCCCAGGCCAATCCACTCGGCCTGCGTCATCAGGTGGCTTGTGCAGTTCTGTCGGGTGCGCGCGGCATTGCCTTTCGCACATTTCAGCCGCTGGAGATCAGCGGGACGGGGCAGGGGGCGACGTTGGCTTCACTGCGCTGGATCCACGACGACCTCGCCATGTGGGGCCCTTGGATCATGGGTGGCCAGGCGGCGACCCCGCCCACCCTCAATCGCAGCGATTTCAGCACGGCCGCGTGGAGCGTCTCGCAGAGCCGCTTAGTGTTAGCTGTAGCCAGCAGCCCGGCGGCACAGTACTGCGTTCCCAGCACCTATTCCCAGCCGCTAAATCTGTCGCTGCCCAGTCCTTCGACGCCTGAACAGGTTCTTCGCTTGGGCGGCGGTCGACTGCAGCGCATGGATGTCGAGCAGACGCCGGCCGGTCTGACGTGGTCTGTAGAACAACCCGAGCCGATCGAGAGCTTCATCGTGACCTCGAACCCAATCGTCATCGAGTTCGCGCGCAAGCAAATCAGCAATCAGGCCGACCAGCGCGCGGCCGATCAACTAGAGGTCGCCTCGTACAACTTAGGTTTGGCCAGCAAAGTGGTTCAAGCCCGTTATCCCGTGATGAACGCAGACCCAACCGGCTCAGCCGCAGGCGAAGATCTGCGCCGCCTGGGCTTAGCGCGGCGACATATCGAGCAGGGCTATCAAGCGCTGCATGCTCGCCAGCCCACCGCGGCAACCGCGCTGGCCCTCCGCGGCAGCGACCGAGTTCAAGCGGTTCTGTCAGAAGCCTTCGCAGTAGCCACCAGCAACCTAGCTACACCACAATCCAGTCCACTAGTAGTCAGCCCCGTCGCACTGGGTTACCACTGGCAATTGGCCGCGGCCTGCGACCGCAGCGACTGGCATGACTTGCCCATTCCCGGTTCAGAATTCCATGCGCCGCAGCAGATGGAGGCACTGGGTTGGTCGCTGGAGCAACGACCGCTCGAGCAGGCCGATTTACAAGTTGAATTCTTACCGCCGCAGGCCGAGCGTTCCGCCGGCCTGCGATTGGCGGCCTACGCTACTCCCGCGCTAGCGCGAACGGCCACTGCCAGTAGCCCTCCGCTTGCGGGTGGCTACGAAGGCGCCTCGTCCCGCGTCCGTAGTTCGGCCGCCCAAGTCCGCGCTGGCGAACTAGTCCGCGTGGCCGGCCGCGCGCGAATCCTGCAAGCCCCCGCCTCGCCCGACAGCGGCATCTTGATCTACGACAATCAGGCCGGGCCGAGCTTGGGGCAGTTGGTGCGTGGCAATCCCGGTGATGTCGTACCGGTGGAGCTGTATCGCTTTGTCGTCGCCGATGGTGAATTCCGCATCCTTGTCGAGTGCCGCGGCCAGTGCGATATTGTTCTGGAATCAATTTCGACCAGCGTCATCGCCCCGGCTGTCAACCGCCGCAGCTTCTCCACTAATCCCAATGCACTGCACTAGTATGCGTCGTTGAAAAGTGGGGTATGCATCCTGCTTGCCGCATGGATTGTAAATTAAGGTCGCAAGCTAGAAGCTTACGCCACTCGCAAGCTAGAAGCTTACGCCACATCTCCTACTTTTAACCTCACCTTGACAGAGCACTCGGCGATGCAGAACTCGCAGCTGACACAGCACGCGTTGGAGATTTGGCAAGCCGGTGTGCAAGCCGTGACGCCGAGCCGATTGTTTCGCGACAAAGTCCGCCTGGAGGGGACATGTCTAGTTGTCGAGCACGTCGAGCTGGAGTTGTCGGGCGTGCGGCGACTGGTGATCGTAGGAGCTGGCAAGGCGGCGGCAGCGATGGCTGTGGCCCTGCAGCAGGAAATACTGGCGCAGTTGAAGGTGGCGCTCCCGACGCTGGAACTCCGCGGCTGGATCAACGCGCCGGCCGACACCTTCACAGCTGCCGATGTTCGTTCCGTCAATCCAATTCACTTGCACGCCGCGAGACCGGCCGGTAGCAACTCGCCCACGCAGGCGGCCGTCGACGGCACGCAGCGGATCGTGGAATTGGTCAAGGACTGCGACGCCCGCGACCGCGTGATCTGCCTGCTGTCCGGCGGTGGTTCGGCTTTGCTGGTGGCCCCGGCTGAAGGAGTAACCCTGGCTGACAAGCAGTCCGTGGCACACAGCGTCGCAGCGGCCGGCGGGAATATCGAGCAGCTTAACGCCGTGCGGCGTCCGCTGAGCCTTGTCAAAGGGGGCGGGCTGGCCCGAGCCTGCCGTGCAGCGCGCATGTTGACTCTGATCATCTCCGACGTACTGGGTGACCCGCTCGAGGCTATCGCCTCCGGTCCAACTCACTGGCAGCCCACTTTGGCTTCTCGCGCATCTAATTCTCGCGCACGCGATTCTCGCGCACCTAAAATCGAAGCCGACATTCGTACCGGTGCTGGACGCGCTCTAGCCGTTCTGCAGCAACTCGGCCTGATCGATTCAGCAGAACTGACAGGCGCGGTACAAGCGCTGCGGCAACAACAATCTCAGCTGCGAGCTCTGCCCCACGATGTCACTACACCGTGCGTGGTGGATAACATCATCCTCGGAAATAACGCCGATGCCGTCGACGCGGCTGGTGTGAAAGCGGTCGAATTGGGCTACCGCTACGTTATGCAAAGCGCGCGCGGCGTAGAGGGCGACGTGATGCACGTAGCTCAGCAGGCGACCGATGCCATCGCGCAACTGGCCAGCCAACGCCAGATCGACTGCTGGATCAGTGGTGGTGAGCCGACCGTGAAACTGCCTCAATCAGCGGGGCAGGGGGGGCGTAACCAACAGTTAGCGCTAGCTGTCATGCGTGAATTTCATCTCCGAACACTGCAGCCATCGACTAGCTCAAGCCGCGCGGAACCGGCAGCTGACCTTGTCTTTCTCAGCGGCGGTACTGATGGCGAAGATGGGCCGACCGACGCGGCCGGCGCATTTTTCGATGCTGGCGTTATCGCCCGCGCCGCGGACATGCAGCTGGATGCGGATGACTATTTGGCTCGCGCGGATGCGTATTCGTTTTTCCAACAAGTGGGCGGACTTCTGAAAACAGGTTCCACCGGCACCAACGTCTGTGACTTGAGGGTGGCGGTGTGTAAGCATTGAATATGTGTAAGCAGCGAGCCTTCTGTCATCGCCTGCATGCATGGCGCTGGCTGCAATCTTGGGTTGGCAAACGGCCAGTGTAGTAGATCGGCCAGTGTGGCAGGCTAAGGGGTGACGGCGCTGTTCATATCCGCGAATCCCTCAGTCTGCAGGACCACCATCCGCTGGTAGAGTCCACCGCATTGCAGCAATTCCGCGTGAGTTCCCTGTTCGGCGATGCGTCCTTGGTCGAGGACTAGAATTAAGTCGGCGTGGGTGATGGTGCTCAGCCGGTGAGCGATTACAAACGCGGTGCGGCCGCGCAACAGAAGTTGCATGCTGCGTTGGATCAATCGCTCGCTCTCGCTGTCGAGATTGCTGGTCGCTTCATCCAAAATCAAGATGCGTGGATCTGCCAAGATAGCTCGTGCAATAGTTAGTCGCTGACGCTGACCGCCGCTGAGCTTAACGCCTCGTTCGCCGATCCATGTATCAAGTCCGTGGGGCAGATCGGCAATAAAATCCCAAGCCGCCGCCGCCTCGGCCGCAGCGCGCAGTTGGTCGTTATCTGCATCGCGACGGCCATAGGCAATGTTCTCGCGAATAGTGCCATCGAACAAGAACACGTCCTGCTCGACTACACCCAACAGCCGACGATACGAATCGAGGTGGATGTCTTGCAAGTTGCGGTCGTCCAACCAAATCTGGCCGCTGGTCGGTTCATAAAAACGGGCTACCAAGTTGCACAGCGTGGTCTTGCCGGCCCCGCTGCGGCCAACGAGAGCGACCGTGGACCCCGCCGGCACTGAAAATGAGATGTCTTGCAGCACGTCCTGATCGGCCCCTGGATAGCGGAAGCTTACGTCGTCAAATCGAATGGCTCCCTCGACGGCGTGCTGGGCTACTTCGGTGGCGCCTGGGTTGCCGGTCGATTCGGTGCTCTCTTGGAGTAGATCCAAAACTCGGTCGAGGCCAGCCAAGTTATTTTGGAACGACATGGCGCTGGAAGCGATCGACGCGATCGGGCCTAACAACATCGTCAAATACACCAAGAACATCATCAGATCGCCCAGGGTCAGCGCGTCGTGCAAAATCTGCCAACCGCCGTAGAGTAGCAGGCCGGTGGAAGCCAATGGAATGAGCACATCCCAAATCACTTCGATAGTCCGAGTCGACCACCAGACCATCAACTGTTGCCGCACCAGCAGGTTGGTCGCGCGCGTGAAGCGGCCCGATTCGCTCTTGTCGCGCGCAAAGGTGCGCACCACGCGGATGCCACCGAAGGTCTCGGTGGTGGCGCCATCGATCTGCTGACGGCGACTGCGAATATCCTTGAAGAGCGGACGCACGCGATGGATCCACGTGCGATGCGTAACCCACACCACTGGCAGTAACAACAGGCCTCCCAGCATCAGTCGCCAGTCGACCAGGACCAACACCACAAGGCTGCCGACTAGCTGAATGATGGCTTGCCAGGGATTGTAAAGCATGTTGAAGATCAAGTCGGCAATGCCACCAGCATCCTCGCGGATCAAACTGGTCGCACCACCGCTTTTAAGAGCTTGCACGCGATGCAGTGGCAGGTGCAGCGAGTGTTCGAAGACCCGCCGCCGAACGTCCGACTGCACCAGATTGACCGCCTTCGTAGCGTACCACCGGCCCCACAGGTGAACGGCTGTGCGCAGCAGCGTAATGACGCATACCGCCCCGGCAATCCAGCCCAGGAGACCCATCGGTGTCAGATCGGCGGGCAGCCATGCAGCCAGCTCGTCTGGCAGCGGGTGGGGTGGGACCGTCAACACATAATCAATGGCAAACTTGGTGCCGGCCGGTGGCAGTAGCCCCAACAGGGTCGAGAATGTGAGCGTCGCCAGTGAGAACAAAACGCTGCGGCGGTGACGTCCGAGCAGCTGCCAGAACGCGCCCAGCAGTTGCCAAAACGTGCGCTGCCCAACCTGTGGGGCTGCCGGATCACCACGCTTTTGTTTCTTTTTGTCGAGTCGCCGCTGAAGCAATTCGTGGAGGTAGTCTTGGTAGCGTTGGCGACTACTGGCGTTAGACATAGGGCATATTCGTGGGAGGCAAGGTGATAAAAAATGCGGGTTTTGTTAACTCAGTCAAGTATACCCAAACGCCGGATAAACCAAACGCGACAGCCGGCTAGCATCGCGGACTGAATCGACCATAATTGCGACCATGCATTAGCACACGCTGCTGCATCCTTTTTAACCATGGCACTTTGCCTGGGGATGATTGCCTCCATGACTGATTCGCCGCGGAACCATCGTATGAGCTCAACTGACAACAATTCGCCAAACCCGACTTCTCCAGACGATAATGCGAAGGAACGGCTGAATTTTATCGAGCACGAGATCGAAAAAGATCTCAAGCTGCCGAAGCTAGCAGGCCGAACTGTCAAAACTCGTTTTCCGCCGGAACCCAATGGCTATCTGCATATCGGACACGCCAAGAGCATCTGCCTGAACTTTGGTCTAGCCAAGCACTATGCGGGGACATGCAATTTGCGGTTCGACGACACCAACCCCAGCAAAGAGGAGCAGGAGTACGTCGATTCAATCCAGGAGGATGTCCGCTGGCTGGGGTTTCAGTGGGATGAACTGCACTATGCTTCGGACTACTTCGACCAGCTCTTCGATTGGGCCGTGCAGTTGATCGAGTCGGGCAAAGCCTACGTGTGCGACCTGAGCGGCGATCAGGTGCGCGAGTACCGCGGTACGTTGACCTCACCCGGGCAGGAGAGCCCTTATCGCAATCGCTCGGTAGAGGAGAACCTGAAACTGTTTCAAGGCATGAAAGCGGGCGAATTCGAAGATGGTTCGCGCACCCTGCGAGCCAAGATCGATATGGCTGCGGCCAACGTAAACCTGCGCGACCCCGTGCTATACCGCGTGCTGCGTGCGCATCATCACCGCACAGGAGACAAGTGGTGCATCTATCCCATGTACGATTGGGCTCACGGACAAAGCGACTCAATCGAAGGTATTACTCACTCGATCTGCACGCTGGAGTTCCAAGATCACCGGCCGCTGTACGACTGGTTCTGCGAAACGCTAGGCATCTATCACCCGCGGCAGATCGAATTCGCACGCTTGAATTTGACCTACACGGTGATGAGCAAGCGCAAACTGTTGCAGTTGGTGCAGGAGAAGCATGTCAGCGGTTGGGACGATCCTCGGATGCCGACTATCAGCGGACTCCGCCGACGCGGGTTTACCCCCGAGAGCATCCGCAATTTCTGTGAGCAGATCGGAGTGGCGAAATTCCACAGCACGATCGATGTGACCGTTCTCGAGAACGCCGTGCGGGATCACCTCAACGCAGTCGCACCGCGAGTAATGGCCGTCCTGAACCCCGTCAAAGTCGTACTCACGAATTACCCTGAAGATCAAGTTGAGATGCTCGACGCGGTCAACAACCCAGAGGATCCGTCCGCGGGCACTCGGCAGATTCCCTTCACGCGCGAGCTGTTCATAGAGCGCGATGACTTCATGGAAGACGCGCCCAAAAAGTTCTTCCGGCTCAAACCGGGCGGGGAGGTGCGTTTGCGGTATGGCTATGTCATCAAGTGTGAGCAAATTATCAAGGACCCAGTTAGCGGTGAGATCACGCAGCTGCACTGTAGCTACGACCCGGCTACTCGCAGCGGTAGCGATGAAGGCGAGCAGCGCAAGGTCAAAGGGGTTATCCACTGGGTCAGTGCGACACAAGGCATCGATGCCTCGGTGCGTCTGTACGATCGTCTGTTTCTGAGCGAGCATCCCGATGAGGCTGCGGCGGGCAAGACCTTCTTGGACAATCTCAATCCCGACAGTTTGCAGAGCATAACCGCCAAGGTTGAGCCATCGCTCAAAGCAGCGGTGGGCGGCCAGCGCATGCAGTTTGAACGCAACGGCTACTTCTGCGTCGACGCGGTCGATTCGCAGCCGGGCCAGCCCGTGTTCAACCGCATCGCCCCGCTGCGCGACAGTTGGTCTAAGATGCAGTCCAAAGGCAAGACCAACTGAGCCGGTGGATGTCGAGACTGAGTATTTGAAATTTGAAATTTGAAACTCCATTGGGAAACAGCGGCAACTTGAAATACAATGGGACAGGTTATGCATCCTGTTGGCCAGTAAGATGGGGTATGCATCCTGCTTGCCCGCGTGGCTTATACTTGGACCGCAAGCTGGAAGCTTACGCCACTCGCAAGCTGGAAGCTTACGCCACTTGGACGGTCTTAACTCATCACCGTGAAAGTCTCCTCATGCGCTGGATTCTCGCTACGTTCGTAGCCCTGATTGCGTCGGTTGCTACGGCTCATCCGCTCCAGGCGGCCTTGGTGGTCAACGGTTACACGCCGGCAACGGCTGGCAAGTACGACCGCTTTGCCAACGACGCGTCCTTTATCGGCAATGCCTACAATTGGTCTGGCGTCGGGAGAACGACGGGTGGGTTTTGGGGAGTGCTGATTAGTCCCTCTTTTGTGCTGAGCTCCCGCCACCACCGACCCAGCAGCGGCGAGGCCATCCGCTTTTATCTCAGCAATGACCCGGCTGGTAGTTTTGTGGACAAATCCATCGGCTCCAGCAGGATTATGGCCGATTCGGATTTGGTACTCACCCAGCTCAGCGATGCTACAATTGGCGTGTCCACTTATGCCATTGGCAACCCGGCCGCAAATCTGGTTGGCAAAGAGCTGTTCGTGTGGGGACAACCTGACGGCCCAACAGCTATGAGCTATGAGAGGCTGGGCCGCAACGAAGTCTCCAGCGTTTCTCGCAACTTCTCCGCGCCAAGTGAACTAGTGGGGCAGGGCGATGTGTTTTTTTACGACTACAATACCTCGGCAACTGGCCTCGGTGCGGATGAAGCCAAGGTGAGCGTCGGAGATTCCGGTGCCCCAAGCTTCGTCATCGGTCCGGACGGGCCTGAGCTCGTGGGCATTCACTGGTTCCGCTACGATCCTACGCCGTCAGGGAAGCTCGGGGGCTCGGGCGATACGCTTGTGACCAGTTACATCAATGAAATAAATTCCGCTATGGCGGCCACAGGCAGCAGCGAACGCGTCACGGTGGCCGTCCCCGAGCCGGCTGCACTGTGCTTGGTATTAGCTGGTATGAGCTTGGTTTTTGTCCGCCGCCGAGTCCCTATGGCCGGATAAAGTTAAAGCGCTCGGCCGGCCGGGTCAGAGGCGACCTCAGTCTTCCGGAAACAACGGCGTTTCCGCCGCTTTGCTGGCCGGGGGCGGCATCTTCAAATGCTCAAAAGCTTGCGGCGTGGCACAGCGACCGCGCGTTGAACGGATCAGCAGTTCGCTGCGCAGCAGGAATGGTTCGACTTCGTCGACCAGCGTATCGGAAGAAACGTTCATCGTGTGCGCAATAGCTTCGATTCCAGCCGGCCCACCGCCAAAAACACGGATGAGTGTTTCTAGGTAGCGGCGATCTTGACGATCCAGTCCGCGCTGATCGATGCCGGTCATCTCCAATGCTTGATGGACCACCGACAGATCGACCTTGCCGTCGAATTTGCTGGTGGCAAAATCGCGGATCCACAGCAGTCGGTTGTTAGCGATACGTGGCGTGCCTCGACTGCGCCGAGCGATCTCGGTGGCGGCCTCGGGACGGATGGTCACGTTGAGCTTGTGAGCGTTGCGATGCACGATCTCTGTCAGCTCCTCAAGCGAGTAAAACCCCAGATGTTCGCGAATCTGGAAGCGGTCGCGCAAGGGACCGCTGAGCATCCCAGCCCGCGTCGTGGCACCGATAAGTGTGAAGGGCTTCAGTTGCAAATTTAACGTGCGTGCACTGACTCCTTCGCCGAGCACGATGTCGATGCGAAAGTCCTCCATAGCGGTGTATAAATACTCCTCTACGGCTTTGGGCATGCGGTGGATCTCATCCACAAAGAGAACGGAGCGATCCTCCAGATTGGTGAGGTAAGGGATGATGTCCTTAGGTGCTTTGAGCGACGGGCCGCTGGCCATTTGCACACTGACGCCCATTTCGCGTGGGATGCAGGTGGCAAACGTGGTCTTGCCCAAGCCCGGTGGGCCGTCAAATAGGATGTGCCCGAGTGGTTCGACCCGCTTGCCGGCGGCATCCATGGCGATGCGGAGCACCGCGATAACATCTTTCTGCCCCACCATATCCGCGATTCGCTTGGGGCGCAGCGCGTTATCGTTGTCATCTCCCGATGAGTCGGAAAAAGAACCGCCCTGGTTTCCCGAGGGCGGTTCGGCTGGAGGCATGATCGATTCGCGAGCCAATCCGTTATTCCTAAAAAGAGTCTGTAGGCTGCGCTACTGCAGCCATCGCCGCTTATTGCAGCCAGAGCGGCAACTTGCCCGCGGGCGGCAGATCGATCGTTTGCACGCGATCGACCGCGTCGATGGACAACATATCATCCAGGGCTGCCTGGGTGGGCTGGCTGTCAAGGTTGAGTACTCCGATAGCCGATCCGCCGGGTGTATCCCCGGAACGGCCCACGGACATCTGCCCGATATTGACTTGATGCTTACCGAAAGCAGTCCCCACGCGGCCGATAATGCCTGGTACGTCTTGGTGGGTAAAGATCAACAGTTTGCCATCCATGTAGGCTTCCAAGCGATAATCATCCAGCATCACCAGTCGCGGCATCGTATGACCAAAGACGGTTCCGGCTGCGGTCACCGTCTGGCCTCCGCCACTGACCTTCACGCTGATAGTAGAGCTGAAAGCGCCCATGTCTTGGCTGCGGCTCTCGGTAAGCTCTATGCCGCGTTCGCGCAGCAGCATCTCCGCGTTGATAATGTTGACTTCCTCCTCCAAGTGCCTTTCCAGCAAGCCCGCGCAGAAAGCATTGGTCAGCAGCTTGGTGTCGCGGCCAGCCACTTCGCCGCGATAGGTCAAGTGGCAGCTTGCCACCGGTTCGCTGTGCCACTGGCTGATCAACAGTCCCAAGCGATGCGCCACGTTGAGATAGCTGCGCAGGGCGTCGAGCGTCTTGGGGTCGAGCGCCGAGACGTTGACCGCATGGCGAATCTCTCCCGTGTTGAAGAAGTTCAACAGCAGGTGGATTCCCTCGACGGCGACCTGCGTCTGCGCCTCTTCGGTGCTGGCTCCCAAGTGCGGTGTGCAGACGACCCCTGGCATGCCGAACAGTGGGCTGTCGGTACAGGGCTCCTCCTCGAAAACGTCCAGAGCCACTCCGCCTATCTGACCCGACTTGAGGCCCGCTACCAGAGCCGCCTCGTCATAGATTCCACCCCGGGCACAATTAATCAAGCGAATTCCGGGCTTGAGGTTGGGCAGATCCTTCATGCCGACCAAGTGCTTGGTCTCGGCGGTCAGCGGAGTGTGCACCGTCAAGTAATCGACTTTAGGTAGCATCTCTGCGACGGTTTCAACTCGCTCGATGCCCAACTTGGTGGCCTGCTCTTCGGTCACGAACGGGTCGTAGGCGATGACCCGCATGCCAAAGGCCAGTCCGCGCAGAGCGACTTCCCGACCGATGCGTCCCAGGCCGACCACGCCGAGCGTTTTATCGGCCAGCTGCGTGCCCATGTATTCTTTGCGATCCCATTTGCCATTGCACAGCGACTGATAGGCCGGAGCAATGCTGCGCGATAAGGCCAACATGAGCGCGAAGGCGTGTTCGGCTGTCGATAGAGTGTTGCCTGCCGGCGTGTTCATGACCACGATGCCCAGCCGAGTAGCCGCCTCTTTGTCAATATTGTCAGTACCGACGCCGGCCCGCACGATGGCCTTAAGACGCTTGTTTCCCTCGAGCGATTCGGCGGTAATCTTCACTCCGCTGCGGATGATGACCCCATCGAATTCAGTTAGGGCCTGTCGCAGGTCAGCTCCCTTAAGGCCTATTCGCTCCTGGAATTCGAAGCTGCTATCGGCTTTGAGTAGATCGATACCTTCTGCGGCAATTGGGTCGAGTACTCCGATGCGAAACTTGGCCATGAATCAATGGGCTTTCATAAAGTGAAGAACGAATTAGTTGCGAGCTGGAGACGGGCTCCCGGCTCACGCTTGCTTTTGTGCGAAGTCGGTCATATAGCTAGCCAGGTCCTGCACGCTCTCGACCGGCATCGCGTTGTAGATGCTGGCGCGAATCCCGCCCACGCTGCGATGTCCCTTGAGATTGGACATGTTTTGCTCGCCGGCGCCCTGTAGAAACTGCTTTTCGGCGGCTTCATTGGAAAAGCGGAAGGTCACATTCATCAGCGATCGGTCGGCGCGGCGAGCGTGCCCGATGTAGAACTCTGGATATTCGTCCAGCACATCGTACAGCAACTTCGCTTTGCGCTGATTGAGCGCGTGCATCTTTTCCAAGCCTCCGACGGTCTCTTCCAACCACTGGGCCACCAAGCCCAGCGCGTAGATCGCAAACGTGGGAGGCGTGTTCCACATCGAATCCGCCTCGGCATGATTCTGATAACGCAGGTAGCCCGGCAGATTAGCGTCGGCGCGATCGAGCAATTCTTTTTTGATGATCACCACCGTTACGCCAGCGGGACCTGCATTTTTTTGTGCACAAGCGTACATCATTCCATAGCGGCTCATGTCGTACGGACGATACATAAAATCGCTCGACGAATCGCACACCAGCGGCGCTGATCCGGTGTCCAGATCGGCGGGGAACTGAACTCCCTGGATCGTTTCGTTGCTGGTGATATGGACATAGGCCGCATCGGGCTTGACCGCTAACTCTTCCGGCGCTGGCAGACGATCGTAGTTGGACGACTTGGCGTCGTACAGCACTTCGACCGGCCCTTCCTTTTCGGCTTCGGCCATGGCCGACTTGCCCCACGACCCCGTCAGGACATACTGGGCCGCCTGGCTCTGGCCACGCAGCAGGTTGATCGGAATCATTGAGAACTGCAGCCGCGCTCCCCCCTGGAGGAACAAAATGGCGTGTTCGTCACCCACCCCCAGCAATCTGCGCAAGCGCTCTTCGGCCTGATGCTGAATAGCGATGAAATCGTCCGAGCGGTGAGACAACTCCAGAATGGAACAGCCCGCCCCCGGCAGACACAGCATTTCGTCGCGAATTTGCTCCAGCACCGACACAGGCATGACTGCTGGACCGGCCGAAAAATTTAAGATGCGTTCCTGTCCCTGGGCCACCTGAGTTGCCATGAGTCTGAGTTCCTAGAAGAATTGCGAGCTTAGAAGGGGGTGGACAGAGCGGCTATTCCGCTCGCCAGCCGGCCATTTTACGGCTGAAGTCCCAACCGCGGAAGAACGGTCAGCTCGAAAGTCAGCGGCACGCAGCCGGACTAGACTGAAGTTGCAGGACTTTAAGTGCTAAAGTGTATTGATCCACCTGCTAAGATCGGCTCGCAACCGAGTTTGGCTCGATTCCTCAGGTCGAGGAGTCGTAAAGAGGGTGCAAGTGGGACGAAGGCGTCCCGGGGCAAGAAGAGGTGGGAGCCGCATGAACGCCGAGCAAAAACCATTGACCCGCAGGGTTCTTAGCTCCTTTGAGGGCAAGCGAGTGCTCGTCACGGGTCATACAGGCTTCAAGGGAGGATGGCTCAGCCTGTGGCTGTCCGAACTGGGTGCCGAAGTTTACGGTGTTTCACTGCCTGCCACCGCTGCCGATGGTATCTACAGCCACGTCAAACGCGAGGTCTTTCGCGGCGATGCGACGCTTGACGTTACCAATCTGCCGGCCGTGCTCGAAGCCGTTCAGGAGATCCAGCCTGATTGGGTTTTCCACCTGGCTGCGCAGGCCCTGGTGCGACAGTCGTATGCCGATCCATGGAGCACGCTGCAAACCAACGTTATGGGAAGCGCTAGTGTGCTGGAGGCGGCCCGCCAGTTGCCCAAAACCTGCCATACGATTTTTGTGACCAGTGATAAGTGCTACCACAATCGCGAGTGGCTCTATTCGTATCGCGAGAACGATGCCTTGGGGGGCAATGATCCCTATTCTGTCAGCAAGGCGGCGGCCGAACTCGTAGCACAGGCCTGGCGCCGCTCCTACTTCGACCAATCACCCTATGCGTCGCGAGTCCTCTCTGTTCGAGCCGGGAATGTGATTGGTGGCGGTGATTACGCGGCCGATAGACTGATTCCGGACTGCCTTCGCGCAGCTCTCACGGGACAGCCACTGGAGATGCGCAATCCCACGGCCACGCGGCCATGGCAGCATGTGCTGGATTGCTTGTATGGCTATCTGGTGACCGCCGCGTTGGTCCCACAATTGCCGCCAAGCCAAGAATTGGAAAGCTTTAACTTCGGTCCCGCCGAATCGCATATGCATTCCGTGCACAGCGTTGCCCAGTCGTTCTTCCAGCACTGGCCGCAGGCCACACCCGGCGTGGTGGTCCAATCGGCGGACAGCACCCTGGGCGAGGCCCATCAGCTATCGGTGTCGATTGAAAAGGCACAGCGGCTACTCGGCTGGCAGCCGGTGTGGCCGCTGGTCACGGCCATGGAACAAACCGCGCAGTGGTACGCCAGCCATCATCTGCAACAAGCCGACATGCTTTCCGTCTCGCGCGAGCAAATTGCGCAATTCACGCAGGCGGCCGAAGGAATGTAAGACATCAGACGGTGGCCCCGATTTTTTGCAGGCCACGCTCTGGCGCGCGTAGCTACCGTCGCCAGACGGTGGCTGCCGGAAGCGTCCCACGCTCTGGCGAGCGTAGCTACCGTCGCCAGACGGTGGCTGCCGGAAGCGTCCCACGCTCTGGCGAGCGTAGCTACCGTCGCCAGACGGTAGCTACCGATTTGCAGGCCACGCTCTGGCGAGCGTAGTCCCACGCTCTGGCGAGCGTAGCTACCGTCGCCAGACGGTGGTTGGGCTCACATTCGCTATATCCGCTGTAACGCACAGCGTATTCTTAGATTTTCGGGAACTGCAACGCAAAGTCTAGCGTCTAGCCTCCGGTCGGTCCCGCTCCAACCCACAGTTGCATCGATCCATTCGTTTCTCTGGAGACCCAGCATGTGCCGCTTTCGCTCTAAGATACTCCGAACAATTTTAATGGCGACTGCGGGAATAGCGGGGCAGGGGAGTGGCATGATTCACGGCCAGCAGACTATCGGCTTTATCGAAAAATTCGCACTAGCTCCAGATCGCCGACCATTGCTGGAGGAATTGATCCCCGGCACGGCGGATCACTTTTACTTCACCGCCTTGCATTACCAGACCTCGGGGGAAATCGCTCAGGCGCGGAGCGTGCTGGAAGCGTGGCGAACAAAGTTCGGTGCTACGCAACCAGTGAACGATATGTTTGCGCGCCAACAGTTGTTGGAATACGCTACTCAACCCCAGCAAACGTTGGAATTTCTCAAACGCGAACTGGGCTTGCAACTCAATCACGCGGCCCCCTCTCACGACCGGGCCGCTAGTTTGCCGGTTCAGTTGGATAACGGTCAGATTGAACTGGATAAGCTCATCGAGCAAGCCCTGGCTCAGGACCCGAGCCTATCGCAAATCGAAACTGGAGCTCTGCCGCTCGTGCTGCACCGGCCGCTGAGCACCGCGCAGCTGCGAGCTGTATTGGGCCGGCTGGATCGGGCGGACGTACCTGGAGTTGTGAAGGCGATCGCCAAGGAGCTGAAGCTCCAGGATTCGCCTGGCTTTGGCGCAAGTCCCATCCACTCCTTGTTAACGCTGCAACAGCTCGAAGAACTTGTGGCGCTGATGCCTGACCTGTTGCAGAACGACAGCTTTGTGCGCGCAGTCGCAGCCCGCCTAGCACCCGCCGAGGGCGCATCGCTGAGCGATAAAGCTGAGATGCGAGGCTATCTGGATCGCCTGCGAAGTTGGACGGAACGCTTGCCCGCTTCGCAGAACAGCTTTAAGGCGCTGGTGCTGGGCAATTTGCTGCGGCTGGATCTAAGCGAGGACAAATACGATCGTGGCCTGTTCATCGAATATTTAAAGTTGCCACGGGCTGCGGACTATTACGAACCGCGCCGGTTAGGCAATATTGGTGGCGCACTAACCCAACTCGACTTTTCACTGCAGCCGCAGGTCAGCTTGCCTCCCATGGGCAACGACAGCGACCTGATCCGCCGCTACTTGGAACACTTTTTCCAAAGCGATGACAACGTGGACGATTTCGCCCCGTACCTTAAGCGCGAATTCCTCGACCGCGTTTACGCACAAACTAAAATTCTCTATGGCCTGGGCGATTCGGCAACTTGGTATGCCAAGCTCACACCCAGCGAACAGCAGGAATTGCGTCAGCGAGTCGAGTTGCGTTTTGCGCCGCACAACGCACATCGGTTTGCGATCGACGCAGCGGTCAGCCTGCAAGTCGAATTGAAAAACGTCGATCAACTCTTGGTCAAGATCTACGACATCAATCTGCACAATTATTATCGCAATAACACTCAGCCGCTGAGCACCGATATCGACTTGGACGGCTTGATTCCCAATCAGCAACGACAACTCAAATTTTCGCAGTCCGCTCAGCTCCGGCACACGGAAAAGATCGACTTCCCTGAGTTCGTTGGTCGCGGCTCTTGGATTGTGGACCTACTGGGCGGCGGACAGCGCTCGCGAGCACTGATCCATAAGGGACGCTTGGTAGCGATGGAGCGCTTGGGAGATGCCGGGCACGTGTTCGAGATCCTGGATGAGACAGGGGCCAAGCTGCCCGATGCACATATCGAAGTCGATGGTCGAAGATTCGCGCCCGATGATCAGGGCAAAATCGTTTTGCCGTACGCCGAACACAGCGTCTCGCGCCAGATCTTGCTGGTTAAAGATAGTTTTGCTTCGCCGCTGACCATTACGCATCACAGCGAATCGTACGAGCTGCAAACCGGTTTCATGGTCGATCGCCAGTCGTTGGTAGCCGGCACCCAAGCCAGCTTGGCCATCCGAGCGCGACTGTCGTGCAACGGACAGCCTATCAACTCGCGACTGCTGGAACAGGCCAAACTGTCCATCGTGGCCACCGATGCCGACGGCATCAGTACGACGCAGGTTATTGAATCGCTCGAACTTGATGACGCGGGTGAATTAGTTCATTCCTTCTTAGTCCCGCAACGGCTGAGGCAGTTGTCGCTGACGCTCAGCGGACGAGTTACCAATCGCAGCCGCAATCAACAGGACCCGGTCAGTTCGACGTTCGTGCTTAACTGCAATGGCATCCAAGATTCAGCACAAATTGCGGACTTTTACTTGCGACATACATTGCACGGATATCGGCTGCTGGTCCTCGGACGCAACGGTGAACCCATCGCGCGCTTGCCAATCAGTCTGGCCCTCAAGCTGCGGCAGTTGACCAATCCTCAACATTTCACTTTGGCCACCGATGCGGACGGGGGAGTCGACCTGGGACAGCTGGAAAATGTGACTGATGTCACCCTCTCGGCCAGTGACATCCAGTCGGTCACTTTCTCTCTGCAGCGTTTCCATCGCAGTTGGCCTGCAATGGTACAACTGGGGATCGATGAAACATTCGAATTGCCACTGGGGACCGAGACGGCCCCGCGTGAAATATTCACTTTAGTCGAAGTGCGACGCGGAGTGCCGACTGCCAACCTTGAAGGTCACCTCACCCTGCACGAGGGTTCGCTGCGGCTGGCAGCGCTGCCAGCGGGCGATTTCCAGTTGCAGGATCACATCACTGGGCAGAGAGTGCGCATCGTGGTAGGTGACGCTCAGCGACGCGAGAACTGGATCGCTGCTCCGCACCGGTTGCTGCAGGCTTCGACGAATAAGCCGGTGCTGATTCGCGAGGCCAAAATTGAGGATGGGCAACTCATCGTACGTATTGACGGCGCGGACGCGGCGACGCGCGTGCATGTGATAGCCGACCCGCTAATGCCAAGCGTTCTGCGCGGAGGCCAGTTGCAACTGCCCCATCTGCCGCTGGCAGCCCGCGGTCTACCGGAGCCGCTCAGCCATTACGTTGAATCGCTGCGACTGGACGAGGAATACAGCTATATCCTCCAACGGGTGCACGCACAGAAGTATCCTGGCAACCGCTTGTCGCAACCCAGCCTGTTGATCTTCCCTTGGGAGGTTTCCGTGACCGAGAGCGCCCGGCAGGATGCGGAACTTGGAGATGCTATGCCGCGCTCCGCCGAGCCGGCTGCACCGCCGATGCAGATGAAGGCTGAAGCCGAAGGGCAGACGCAGAGTCAGCGGCCGGACTGGAAGAGTTTTGATTTCCTGGCCGGCGCTCAGGTGTTGTTGGCCAATCAGCCCGTGGTCGATGGTGGCCTGAGCGTAGCGGTAGGCGATTGGCAGGGACGCAATAGTATCAGTGTAGTAGTCGTGCATCCCACCTCGAGCGATTCGCGCAGCGTGGTGCAGGACGCGGGCAAATTGGCGGTACGCGACCAGCGGCTGCGCGAAGCCTTTGATGCAGAGCTGCACCTGTCCCAGGTCCAAAAGGTCGAAATACTCAAGGCCGGTGAAAAGCGGGTGCTCGGCGATCCCCGCACGCGCAGATTGCAAGCCTACACAACAATCGCTGACGTGTTTCAGTTGTACAGCACGCTGCTGGCCAATCCCGAGTGGGAAAAGTTTCGCTTTATCATTAACTGGCACGAGCTGTCCGATAAAGAGCGTCGAAAGCACTACAGCGAAATGGCTTGCCATGAACTGAATTTCTTCCTGTATCATCAGGATCGCCCATTTTTCGATGCGGTAGTAAAACCGCTACTGGCCAATAAACTCGACAAGCAATTGGTCGATCTGTGGTTGCTGGGAGAACCTCTCACAGACTACGAACCGCTGTGGCGCATGCAGCGACTCAATACGCTTGAGCGCATCCTGCTAGCCGAGCGCGCCGAGTCGCGGCGAGCAGGTGTAGAACGCTGGTTGCGAGAGCATCTGCAGGCGCATCCCATGCCGCCCACCGCGCGGCAGCAGCGCTTTGAAATCGCGTTGCTCAGTTCCGCACTAGCTACTCAGGCTGATGAGTTCGCGGACAATCTCATGACCGAAAATCTAGCCAGCCAACTCAACTATCAACGGGACAGTTCGGTAGAAAGTCTAAGCATGCTCGGCGGTCATCGCGAAGCTGGCCAGTCCGGCTCAGGTGCAGCGCGTCAATTACGCGAATCGCGTGGGCGAGCGGAGGGACTCGCAGAACAGTCCGAAGCCAAGGATAAGTCGTACTTTTTCTCCACTGATCGGTCGGGGCTAGCCCGTCCACAAGATCGCTTTTTCCAAACTCTAGACAAAACGCGCGAGTGGGCCGAGACGCAGTACTACCATGTGCGCTTGCGCGATCAATCCGCTGCACTCATTCCCCCCAATGCATTCTGGCGAGAATTTTTGAGCAGCGGTAGCCAGCGATTTCTTCCGCGTGATTTGGATTTGCCCGCCAGCTCACTCAGTGAAGCGCTGTGCGCATTGGCCGTTATCGATCTACCTCTGGCGCGGCCCGAGCACTCGCTGAGCATCGAAGACGAACAACTGGTCTTCGCCAGCGATGCGGCAGCAGTTGTATTTATGGAGAGCATCGAGCCTACGGGTGAAACAGCTACGGGTGAAACAGAATCCGGCAAGTCTCAGGCTCAGAAGTCAGTCTTGGTGGGACAAGATATTTATCTAAACAGTCCCAGCACGGACCAGCAGAGCGATAAACCGCTGGGGAACACAGCGCTGTTGCGTGGCACGGCTTACCGTGCCAACGTGGTCGTTACGAATCCCACCAGCGGCCAGCAGCGCGTGCAGGTCTTGACACAGCTTCCAGCGGGTTCGCTGCCGCTGGCCGGCAGCAAGCTCACGCGAAGCACGGCTATCGAGTTGGCTCCCTATAGCACTAGCCAAGTCCAGTATGTGTTCTATTTTCCAAGAGCAGGCGAGTTTGCGCACTATGGCGCTCAAATCAGCGATCAAGCCACGCACTTGGCCGATACGCCAGCCCAAAACTATCGCGTGCTAGATGAACCTGAGTCGGTCGACGAGACTACTTGGAGCTTCGTGGCGGATTGGGGGACCGACGCTCAAGTGCTGGCCTTTCTGCAGTCCGCCAATCTGCAGCGCATCGAACTATCGCGCATCGCCTTTCGTATGCAGAACGAAGAATTCTATCGACAAGTCATCGAATTGCTCTCGGCAAGTGGGCTCTACGAGCCGAGCCTGTGGGCCTATTCGGTGCTGCATGCCGATGCCCCAGTCATTGCCGAATTGATCTACAATCGTCCAGAATTCATCGCCCGATTGGGAGCCGCTCTGGCCAGCCCGTTGGTCGACGTCGATCCGCGGCAGCAGATGAGCTACGAACATTTGGACTACAAGCCATTGGTTGTGGCGCGCATCCATCGGCTGGGCCGCGAGCAGGTAATTCTCAATCCTAGCCTGCAGCAACAGTATTTAGCGCTGCTGGACATTATCGCTCATCAACCCCAAGTCACCAACGACCAGCGTCTGCAGTTGTGCTACTATCTGCTGTTGCAGAACCGTATAGAAGAGGCCTTGAACTGGTTCGCCCGGACCGACAAGCAGTCGTTGGCGACGCAGATTCAATACGATTACTTTGACGCCTATCTGGACTTCTATCGCGGCGAGTACGCGCACGCGGCCGAAGTCGCTCGGCGCTATGCCGAATATCCAGTGCCGCGCTGGGCCGATATGTTTGCGCAAATAGTTCAGCAGTTCGAGCAACATCAGCAACTGCTCGCTGGCGGCGCTCCAACAGTCGCAACCGACGTCGAAGTTAGCACCTCGGCCGAGCAGGGTCTGCTGAGCGATGCGCGTGAGCAGCAGTTATCCGCGCAGGCAAATCAGACCGCCAGCCTGGACCTTGAGGTGCGAGACGGCGAGATAAGCGTTCGCTATCGCAACCTGGAAGCTGTGCAGGTCAACTATTACTTAATGGACATCGAGCTGCTGTTCAGTCGCAATCCATTTGTATCCCAGGCCAGCGACCGGGTCCCAGCTATACGACCTAACTTGAGCGAGACCGTCAAATTTGACGGCAGCGACGCGGTGGCTAAGATCGAACTGCCCGAAGTCATGCGCAATCGCAACGTGTTGGTAGAGGCCACAGCGGCTGGTATCTCGCGCAGCGTGTGGTTGACGGCCAGTTCACTTGTGGTCAGTCTGGCCGAGCCGGCCGGCAGGTTACAAGTGCTCAGTCAGTCCGGCAGGTCGCCCGTGGCGGCCGCGTATGTGAAAGTCTTTGCGCGACACAGCGATGGCTCGGTGCGGTTCCTCAAGGATGGCTACACCGATCTAAACGGCAATTTTGACTATGCATCGCTCAGCACATCCGACTTAGACACCGCTCAGCGGCTGGCCATTTTAGTGCTCGACGACACGCTTGGCGCCGTCGTCCGCGAAGCCGTCGTCCCCACGCGTTGAGCCCAGTGTGGCCCGACGCTCCGCGTCGGTCTTCCCTCCCCATCCAATCTTCAGTGTGGCCCGACGCTCCGCGTCGGTCCGCGATCAGTAGATAGTTGGGCCGTGCCGTCGCCTGCGCAGGCCGATGTGCATCGGCACCCCGCGCATTAGTAGAAACATCAGACACAGCAGTATGTGCGGCGCGGCGCGCCGAGCCACACTACCGTGCCGTTTATAAGCCGGCTTTGTTGAGCATGGCTTGCGCCTCGGCGTCGTCTTTGAGCTTCGCACCGATCTGCTTGGCGGCGGCTTTGGCCTCCTCGCGGATGCCAGCGGACTGAGCAGCCTTAAGCGCGATCTCCAGCGTGCCGCGACTGGGGTAACGCTGTAGTACATCCAGCACCATCTTGCGCTCGTTGTCCCGCTTGCAGGCTTGCATGGCTGCGGCACACATCTCCACGCGCTCCTCTTCGGACATGACGAATTGTCGCGCGATGCGGATGTAGCCACTCATGGCACGGACCTGGAACTTATCGGCCGGTCCGCTGGTAGCCAGCTTTAGCAGTACGGGAGCCGCATCGGCTGTCATCCAGCTTCCCATGAGACGACTGCTGGTATCTTTGAGGGCTTCGTCATCCCCGGCCGCGTAGCCAGCCAACGTTTGGAGAGCTTGTGGCCCGCCCATGCTGCCCAGGATTTCCAAGATGGAGACTTGCACAGCCGGCGAGGCGTCCTGCATGGCTTTGGAAAGTTGTGCAGCGGTGGCTTCGCGGTCTGGCATACGCACAGCAGCCGTCTTTAGCGCCGTCGCGGCCGCGGTGGCATCTTGACTGTGTTTAGGCGAGACAGCTTGCGAGATTACAATTTCTAGACGCTCGGGAGCCACGGTGCGTCCCAGTGACTCCAAGGCTGCGTGGCGAACGCCAGGGCGCGAGCTGTCGAGGGCTTTGATCAGCGCGTCGGTAGCTTCGATGCGGCGCAGCCCTACGACTTCGATCAGCAGTTGTGCGTCGACGTTGCCTTGTGCCTGAGGCAGACGGGCAACGATCTCTTGATTAACGGCTTCATCTGGAATGTTTACCAAAGCGGCCTTCACCGGCGCGATCAAGTCCTCCGATTCGGTGGCCACCTTGAGCAGCGGCGCTACGCAGGAAGCGTCGCCGGTGCGACCGATGGCGTCGATGGCAGCCACGCGAACTTCTTTCGAAGTGGCATTGGCGGCAAGTTCAACGATGGTTTGCACGTCGACCGTGCCAGGCATATCGGCTAGGGCTTGAACGAACAGCGGAGCCCGCTCCGGGCTGGCAGAGGCCACCTCAGCCAACAGCGCTGTAGCCAGCTCTTGACTGGGAATCTCGCGCGCGGTCTGCAGCGCGACGTGGAACAGCTTTCGCTCCGGCGAATGCAGCGACTCGACCAACAACGGAATTCCCGCAGCGCCGCGAGCCATGATGGCACCGCGCGTGGCTTCTACAATCCTCTGTGTGGGCAACTCAGCTTGGCGGACTTGGTCACAGATCTCAGCCGCGAGCTCTGCGTCGCCTGCCTGAAGAGCTTGCTCCGCACACACAACACAGGCGGCTGCTGCCTCAGAGCGAACTTGCGGCTGCTCACTAGCCAACGCGGCACGCAGTGCTGCAGTCGCCTCAGGACCAGCGATCTTGCCAAGCGCATAAGCTGCAGCCACGGCAACTTGCGGATCGTCCGCTTGCAGTTGGGCCGTCAGCATCTCCACGGCAGCCTGATCACCGCGGACACCGAGCGAGTGGATGGCACCGATGAGCAGGTTACCTGAGAGCGATTCGCAGGCGGTGCGCAGTGCAGCATTGGCTTCGCTGCCTGGAATGGCTTCCAGAGCAATGCGCGTCCAGGATGCCAATTCGGGGTCGGATAGCAACTTGGCCAGTTCAGGTATAGCGGCCTCTGAGCCGTAGACGGTCAGTCGCTTGCAGGCCATGGCTTTATCAGCGCGCGGCGCATCGCCGTCGGCCAAGATGGCGATCAACTTGGACTCATCGGTCAGTTTGTCGACCTGGGCAAGACATTGTGGAGCGCTGGTGCCCAACGCGATCGTAAACGCCAACAATAGCGCAGCCAGTCGAGAGCTGGCCAGGTGAAATTTCTGAAGGTATTGCATCGAGGTATCAACTTAAATTTGGGTGAATGAAGGAATGTGTTTCTTACAGTGATTGGTCCACAGTCGCCCGGCCGCTCCGTCGGTCGGTACCATAGTCGCCCGGCCGCTCCGTCGGTCGGTACCATAGTCGCCCGACAGCTCCGTCGGTCGGTACCATAGTCGCCCGGCCGCTCCGCCGGTCGGTTCAACACTCGCCCGGCCGCTCCGCCGGTCGGTACCATAGTCGCCAGGCCGCTCCGCCGGTCGGTTCAACACTCGCCCGACCGCTCCGCCGGTCGGTATGCCAGGCCGAAACGTGGGAGACGTGCGGCGAATATGTGCAGTAACTAAAGCCCTGTACCCGCGGAAACAGCTAGGGTTGGCTAGGCTGCGGCGCTACTCACGCGGAGCGAGTGGCGACGTTAAATGGGCCTTTGGTCTAGATGCGATAGGGTGCCCGCAGGGCTTCGGAGCGCAGGCGATTGGCCTCGGCGTCGTCGACGAACTCCATCTTGTCGGTGTCTAGATTGACTTGACGATCCAGGAACAACGCTACGTTGGCGGCGTGGCACGCGATGTGGGCTCGCGCGGCCGCTTCGGCGTTGCCCTTGGGCTGGCTGCGAGTCTTGACACTATCCAGGAAATCGCGGACGTGGAATGTGGCTGGGTAACCGCCAACTTCCTCGACGGTCCGGCCAGCGAGCAATTCGGGCGAACTGAGCACCATCTTGCCACTGTCGCCAGCTTCAACCCAACCCGTTTCGCCTTCAAAGCGGACGGGGCACGAGCCGAGTGGAATCCAATCCTTCTCGCGGAAGATCAACTGTGTGCCATTGGCATAGGTGCATGCCAGCTCTTCGTTCTCCTTGGCGTTGTACTGGACCGGAGGTGGGCAATCGCCCATCGCCCACTGGCACAGATCGACGCAGTGCGAGCCCCATTCCAGCACGCCACCGCCGACCAGACCACCGCCTTTTTCGAAATTGAAACCGTTTAGATGCTTGGCGTTAAATGGTCGCCAAGCGGCGGGACCAAGGTAGGTGTTCCAGTCGATGACATTCTCTGCTGGGGCAGGTTCAGCGGGGAGCCAGCCGCTGCTCATGGCCTGCATGCCCATCGGATGCGCGTAGACTTTTTTCAGTTTGCCGAGTTTGCCCGTGCGAGCTAAGTAACAGGCAAACGCAAAGTGCGGCAGGTTTCGCCGCTGAGTGCCAGCTTGAAAAATCCGGGCAGTGCGGCGCATGGTGTCTGCTAAAGCCAGACTTTGCGCAATGTTTTTCGTACAGGGCTTTTCACAGTACATATCTTTGCCGGCTTGAGCCGCGGCAACCGCCATGGTGCCATGCCAGTTCGGACCCGTGGCGATTAATACTGCGTCGATGTCGCTGCGATCGAGCAATTCGCGGAAGTCGCGGATCATGGCGCAGTTCTGATTGCCTTGCTTGTCGTCGACCATCTTTTTGACTGATAGCCGCCGCTCCTCCTTGATATCGCAGACCGCAGCGAACTGCACGTCGGATTGCTCTAAAAAGCAACTCAGGTCATACGTACCGCGATTGCCGATGCCGATGCCGCCCACCACGATGCGTTCGCTGGGAGCAGCAGCTCCATCGCGACCGATGGCCGAACTGGGAATGATCGTGGGCAGTGCAATCGACGCCGCAGCGGTCGAAGCGGATATCTTCAAGAAGTTTCTGCGATTCCGCGTTTTGGTAACGGGGGCCATTAGGTGCTCCAAATATTTAGGTGGCGGGAGATGCTCATGCAATGCAATGGCTCAGACCATAGCTGAAACGATAACAAATTGGCATTGCAGCGGGGCGGGCAATTCTCTGTATCATACCTTAAAATGTTCCCCTACGCGGCTGCCAATTCGATCGCCCGAGCTATACTTCGCTCTCGTACCGAACAATCAGCTACCCTATCAATTGAGACGCGCATCATGCAAACTTGGGGAAATCAAGCCACCCAGACGTGCGACATGCTGCCGCTTGCCATCGACGACATCGGCTTCACGTCAGGGGTCGTCATCGTGGATCGACTGCGGACGCTCGGTGGGGCACTGCGCGACCTGCCACAACATGTAACGCGTTTTCAGCAAAGCTGCCGCGCCGTCGGTATTGCACTGCCGTCGAGCGACATACTGCGAGTGCGGGCCGAGCAATGCATGGCAAAGGAGCGACACCCAAATGGTGAGCAAGACTACGGTCTGATCTTAGTAGCCACGCCGGGAAGAATCAGCGATCCGTCACGCCAACCAACGCTGCTGATGCACACCCAGTCGATTCCGTGGAAGCGCTTAGCCCACTGCTACAGCCCGGGCCAGTCGCTGGTAACTTCGACGCATCGCAATGTGCCCGCGGCCTGCTGGTCGCCTAAGATTAAGACTCGTTCTCGGCTACATTATTATTTGGCGGACCAAGAAGCCCTCACCCGAAGCGGTGATTTGTACGCCGCGGGACTTCTGCTGAGCGAGTCGGGCTATGTGACGGAGACGTCGTCGGCAAACGTGTTGTTGGTTGAGAGCCAAAGATTGGTCTCGCCGCGGCAGGCCACTATCTTGGACGGAATAAGCCTCAGCCGAACGCTGCGGTTGGCCGAGCAGTGCGGCATACCTTTCAGCTTCGAAGACATCGACGTAGAGCGCGCCAAGGCCGCCGATGCTATCCTGCTGTGCGGTTCTACCGGCTGCATTTGGCCAGCGGCTCGGCTGGACGATCGAATCTACGCGACCGATGCTCCGCCAGCGGTGGTCGCGAGTTTAGTCGACGCCTGGAAGCGAGATGTGGAGCTCGACTTTGTGGCTCAGGCCTGCGAGTTGGCTAGTGCGCCCACGCGGATTGTGGGTTCGTAATAATTCGCAATAAGCAGTTCGATTTTGCGGCTTGCAAGCGAAGCACTACGTGCTAGTGCTTTCTCTCGGCGGTTGGAAGGGAGGTGCAGGGAGGTGCAGGGAAGAGGAGTGGAAGAGGAGTGGAAGAGGAAAGAAGTTTGCCGACGCGGAGCGTCGGGCCACACTAATCACGATGGCGACGATGGGGCGTGCAGTTCGTTGTCAGGCGAAACAGGACGCGGTAGAGCACGTGCGGAATGACCAAGGTCGCCATGAATAAATTGCGCATCACTTGCCCAAGCGGATCGGTGGGCTGGGCCGGGGCCGAATGCAAGTCGTCAGGACCATGCGGCCAGTGCGACAGTCGTTCCGCCATCTTTTCAATCCAAGCGGCTCCATGTGGATAGCCTGCGAGTCCTTTGATCAACTCCGGTGGCAACTGCTGTGCGCCAATGTGCGCTCCGACCAATCCTCCGACGATCGCAGCTACCGAATCGGTGTCTCCGCCAAGCAGTACCGCGGGCGTCACCGCCCGGCGGAAATCGTTGGGATGGCGCAGCCAGCAGTACGTAGCCATGATCGTGGTGGGGACAATGAAACCACTGACCTGGGTATCCCATCCAAAATGCCGGGCTACGCTGCTTGGGCTGCGCCGCCGATCGAGAAAGGCTTGCAACTCAGTCAGTTTGCCTTTGATCTCGGGCAGAGAACTTGCACTGATGGCGACTTTCAACGCGACCGCGGCATCGAACTCGTCGGGTTTACAGACCGCAGCGTGGTCCGCCAAGGCTGCTAACACTTGACAACCATCGGTGGCCAGTGGATGGGTGTGCGTGAGCTTGGTCGATTCGGCCACCCAGCGGCTCAGACGATGTCCGGTGCCGTGCATGGCCAGAGCATTGATGAGCGCCCGCGTCGCGGCGCCGTTGCCTGCGGAGTGGACTCCCGTCGGCAGACCCAGGCGAGCTAGCCAGCATTTGGCGGCAGCTATCAAGGTCGCTTGCCCTGCGCCTACGGGAAAACTTAGCAGATACCAACTTAACCGCTTCTGAAATGTTCGGCGAAAAGCCTTGCCGTCGCTTCGCGATCTGAGCAGCGCCTGTGCGGTCAGTAACATCAACTGGGTGTCGTCGCTATAGATCCCGCGATTTCGCAAGAGCTGATAATGCAGCGGCCCGCGGCCAAACATTTTCAACCCCACACGCCGACAGAGATTTTCGCGCGGCAGTCCCAAGGCGTCGCCAATGGCCACGCCGAGCATCAAGCCGTGAATATGTTCTCTCCGCAAAAATGTCGAATGCATGCAGGATAAGCATTTTTTTTAGACTTCGTCGCGCTACCGCACGATAGACCCCACAGGCATCCTTAGCGAACCCGGCAATCAAAACTGATGACGCCACCTTGAGTCGGCTCAATAGGCTCTTCGATTTCCCATCGAAGCACCATCGACCCGACCTCGTTTGGTTCGGCGGAGAAACGTACTCCGACGCTGCACTGCTGGCTTCCTTGAATATAGGTCAAACGTGGGGAAAGGCTATCAACGATGACCGCATTTCCCAGCGGTTTGACACCAGCATTATCAAACCTGATCGTGAAACTAACAATATCTCCGGAATTAGCGATTGTATGACTAGCCGCTTTGAAAATTCGCATCGTACAGCCATCGGGCAGTTCGTAGACGAACAATTCTTGAGCAGCCACCGTGTCTTTGAGCAAGATTGCGGCTTGGTTGGAGATCTCTACCGCCAGCGATTCTGGATTGACCCACGTCTGAGCGTTCTGAATGAATTCCTGCACATCGACTCGCTCCTTAAGCGTAATCAACCCGGTCCGCGTCGGATCCATCAGCTCAAACGGGATGCGCGCAGAGCTCATGCGGTACAGTGGCAGGACCTGCTCCATCGGCGGCGCGACATAGTTCTCTTGGAACGCATCGATCAGGCCCACCTGCTGCTCACCCTGCGGGGCGACTGGCTGCACGACCGTGTTGGCCAAGTTCGTTTCGTCGAAGCGCTCGACGCCCACCGGCGCTAACATACGCTCAGTGCCCATCGCACGCATGGCAAGTTGCAGCCCCGAGACCTGTCGCACAGCCCCAAAACGAGGTGCATAGATGGGAACGCGATTTGACGGCTGCACGCACATACTGCCCGCTAGCGTCTCGTAGTAGATGACCGTGTCCGTGGGATCTACCCCGGCGGTAGTCCAGTCCTCTTTGACAATTACGGTAGGCTGCTGATCACCACCATCAAAAATATATTCCTGAGCGTTGCGATAGGCGTCAGTGCGATTCGGGCCAGCCGCATCGTTAGCCGCCCAGGCCGTCGTGCACGCGTTGCAGTCTGCACCAACCTCGCAGACTTGGCCGCCGGCGGCACCCGCGGCGCGTTTAAGAAAAGCCGCAGGCACTACAGGCGCACGGTTTGTGGCTGCGACCGGTGGAAAGGTTTGATTGACAACTGGAGTGATTGCGGCGTGAAGATCGGTGGGCCGCTGACGGTGCGGAGAGCTGGCCGACGCCCGAGTCAAAGACAGGTCTGCGACCGGAGCAGCTGCTGTGGCCGGGGCTGTTTGTCCTAGTGGCGCACCGCTGGGAAGTCCTCCCAACGTGCCGCAGCCTACCAGCGTGGCGAGTTGCGCGGCCAGCAATCCGGCAAAGGTGGCTCTCCACAGCGGTCGACCGCGCGTGGGGCGGCGCGGCGACGGATGCGCGTCGCGGCCAGGGCGTTGGCTGGGGTCAACTTGCGCAGTGTGTTTCGGTTGCACGATGTTCGATCCTCTTGGCGGACTTGTTAGTGAGTCACACTTTGCAGTAGTGACGATCCTCTGGGTGGGCTGGTTGCCAAATTGCGAACGCCATCACCGAGCTGGCAGGGCTACCACTGCGGCGGCAACCTTGGACTGTCTTCCAACGGCGCTTCAGACCTGGGCGCCAACGTGGCCGGGGTGGCTTCGGACTCCGGCCACTGGCCCGCTTCGATCAACGTCTGTCGCTCAGGAACAGTAATCAGCGGTACCCATGGCGGGCAGCCGTACAGGAACTCCGTCAGGTCGCCCTGTGGATCGAGGGGCACGCGTGAACCAATGCGCAAGATGGCGACCGGCCGGCCTAGCTGATCGGCTATTTGCAACGCATTATCAGAGCTGGGAACGTTGTGTACGATCTGTGTCTCAGGCGTCGTTTCGATGGGCTCGGCAATCTCACTGTCTTCCAAGTAGATGACGCGGGTGACTAGTCCGCCGTCGAGGGCCAGCCGCAGATCCTCTTCGGTGAGGATGACGGGGATCGGGAAACGATGTTCGCGCCCAGCCGGTGGGTAAATGCGATCGATGACTTCTAAACTAGGGTACAGCTCTTCGCCTGGGCGATAGGGAATGTTGGTTACACGAAAGCGATAAACGCCGGCTACCAACATGCCGGTAACGACCGGTGCGTCGAGCGGCTGCAGGAATTGGCCATCTTGGGCCAAGGCAATCTTCAACCCGGCCGGTCCAGATAGTGATACGGCTTGAAACGATCCAACGCCGCGCGCACCGCGGGCAACCTGTGCAGCGGCAACGGCCCCTGGCGATTGATTGGCGTTGAGAAAGTAATGTACGTTAGGCATCCCGCGTGTCTGAGCTTGCACGGCGGGGCAGAGCAGGGGAGCGGTCGCGCCGATCAGGCAACACAACTTGACAAAATGCAGTGTCAGCAGCTTGTACATGTTGACCCCAAGAAATTTACCAATCATCGGCCAGCAGCCTGGCGAGCGATTGGAGACGGAAAAAGTTAAGACATTGTGCCGCTGGTTGTCAGCGACAGGGCGTGGTTCGAGATGAAAAAGCGGTGCGAGAGGTAAAACCTCTCGCCCGCCCCACTCATTGAACGACGTTTGGCGGCGGGCTCGTTTGCTCAAAGCAATCCGAGCCGCTGGTCACTCCACCTGCTGGCAGGGTACCAGACAGGTCGAGTCGATTGGTTTACTCAGGAGGGCAATAGGCTGCACCCGCTCCGGCGGCTCCACCTGCACCGGCGGCACCGGGTACCGCTTGGCTGCCACGGTTGAAGGCAGGCACGCCATTAGGTAGTCCCGCATGCACGTTTCGCTCGTGAATATTCACGCGGCTAACTGGGTGCGGATAGCTTTGGCCCGGCGTCTGACGCACGTTGATCTTGACGTTTTCGACCGGATCAGGAATGTGCATCGAGGTGCGATTGCGCATCGTGTGACTCTTCAATCCAGCCGGCGATCCGAGTGGAATGTGAGGTGGTCCTGGCAATCCGATCGGTGTACCCGTGTAGGTCATGCCGTACTCGGGTGCTGTTACACCAGCCACGTAGCCGGGCAATGAGGCGGGCACGCTACCAGGCACGGGGCAGCCGTCGGGACCGCACATCATCGGCATACCAGCCATCATGCCCAATCCGCCGGCGCTGGCACCGGACATTTCAATGTCTTTGTTACCCACGCGAACGATGGCCAAGATAGAACCGCGACGATCGGCTTCGACAATTGGATCAAGACCAGGCTCCAGCCGGTTGCTGACCAGTACGTCGACGCCTACCAATGCGTCGCCCTGGAATTCAGGATCGGGCAGGTAGATGACCTTGGTCACAAAGTTCCCCGACAGGACTTGTTCGAAGTCGTCGGTGGTGAACTGGACTGGAATGGCATTGTGCGCCAAGTAGGCTGCTGTGCGCGGTGTGCCGTTGGCCACTTCGATCGTGGGGTAGAGTTCGACTCCCTCGCGACCTTGAATATTGGTCAGCTTCATGCGATAGATTCCCCCTTGAGGGAACTCCAATCGGCCGGGCACGTACAGCGGTTCGCTGCCGAAACTCCCGTCGCCGATCACATCGTAGTGAATCTGCATGCCGTCGGGGCGATTAAAGAGCACCTGGACTTTAGCGCCCAGGCCGCCGCCAACCATCATGCCGCCCATAGCTGGGCCACCGGCACCGCCGTCGCCGACGCAGGCAGAGCAACTGGCTGGCATGACGCCTCCCATGCCCGGACCACCGGCCATAGCAGCTCCGCCGGCCATTCCCATGGCTGCACCGCCCTGCATACCAAGCACACCGGGACCGGGGCCACCGACCCCAGGGCCAGGCTCTAGCAAACGCTGCGCGGGCGGCAGGTTGTGCCTGACCGGTGTGCAGCCCGTGAAGCAGCCGAAGGCCACTACGGCTAGCGTTAGGAAAACACGCATTTTCATGCTCTACCCCCTAAAAATGGGCGAAACGACCGCTTTCGAGTCGGGCGTCCGCCGCCAATCGAAACGTTCCTGAGTGAGTTTTTAGACACGATGAGCCACCGAAGAATGCATTCTCCCGTCTGATTCACCTGGACTTCCCGTCGGCTCAGCGCGTAGTATTCACGCCGAGCCAAGCGGTATGTCCGCAGTTCACGCGTAAACCTAAGTTCCGCGCTTGCGCTGTGTCCGTGGCTATATGTTCGTCCTAGTACTACTGCTTTCTTTGATAAATCCGGCATAACCCGACTATGTGGAGTAGATTATCCAAAGCGAATAGCAGCATTGGTGAACACACCGGCGTGTGTTGCGGCCACTCAGACACCCCAGTTCGCCCAGTCTGCGAGCGAACGCGCATTAGCCAGAGTTTGCCGCTGAGCACCGCTTTTACGCAGCGCGTGATCGCTTGGACTTTAGGCTGCTTTACGTCGCGCTGGTTGTTGGGGCTGTGTTGTACACTCGCCGCCGCCCACGTAGCCGCTCAACGGGCGGTCTCCCAAGACTCCGTCCAGGTGCCCGCTCAAGTTCCCGCTCAAGTGCCCTTTCCGAGCGCCACCCAGGAATCACCTCGGCCGATTCCCGCCGCGCATTCGTCGCGCGAGGTGGCTGCACAAATCTTGCAGCAGTCGATTTTGCAGAGCGTATGGGGACCGCCGGCCTACTGCGTGGTGCGGCAATCGGTCAATATCTTCGGCAAGCAACTCAATGGCGTGGGTAAATACGTCAGAGGAGGGCGGGGGAGTGGCAAACTCAAGTTCGACCTGCGGATGCCAGCCGGCGATCAGATCAATACGCTGCTTCAGGTCAGCGATGGCCAGCGACTGCTCTCAATCGAGGCTATCGGCGATGTCAGAAAGCGAACGGAAGTGGACCTTGGCAAAGTCCGCCCACGCTTGGTATTCACCAACGAATCGCTGCGTGATCCGGTCGTGGCCATGTATCTAGCCATCGGTGGACAAGCGGAAATGCTTCGCAAGATCTATCAGAAATACGACTGGATCTCAGTCCGCGAAGGAAAACTGGGAGACATCCCGGTGTGGTGGCTCAAGGGCTGCGTCCCGCCTGAACCGGTTAACGTGCGGTCCGTCGCCGAAGTTGACAACATTATGTTCGCGGAGAACCATTCGGGGCTGCTTCCAACGCGAATTGAAATTGCCGTCGGCAGAGCGGATGCTGAACTACCCTATTGGCTCTACCAGATGGAGCAAGGGCGTATAGCAGAGGACCTAAGCCCCAGTGCTCGCAGTGAACAGATGCACATTGTTACTGAATGGGCCACTCCGATTCTGCTGACCGCCGAACAGATGCCCAGCTCGCTGTTTGAACCACCTTCGAGCAACGAACCGCTGTTTGATGACACCGACCGCTACCTTCCGCCAGCTCCAACCATCGCCAGCGCGCCGGGCGAACCTGGAGTCGTGCGTTAGCGGCTGAATATTCGCTAGAGCCGCTACCGCTTCCCCATAGCGACCAGCTCAACTAAACTATTAACTTCGGGATTTCATGTTTTTTTGTCGGAAACGTATTCGTGATTAAAACATTGGCTGTGGTGGGTGCTACCGGTGCGGTAGGCCAGATTGTACTCGAGGAAATCGCGCGACAAGGGCTGCAGTACGAGACGCTGCGGCTGCTCGCGTCGAGCCGTTCTGCCGGGCAAGTAGTAAATGTCGCCGGGCGCGATATCACCGTCGAACTGCTCGCTCCCGATTCGTTCCAGGGAGTCGATGTCGTCATCGCCAGCACGCCGGATGAGGTGGCGGCAGAGTTCATTCCATGGGCGGTGGCCGCCGGTGCGGTAGTCGTCGATGAGAGCGCCTTCTTCCGCATGGACCCCACCGTGCCGCTGATTATCCCCGAGGTAAATCCGCAGGATGTCGATGAGCACCAAGGCATCATTGCCAGCCCCAACTGCAGTACCACTCAAATGGTGGTGGCTCTCAAGCCACTGTACGATGCGGCTGGTCTAAAGCGGGTCATCGTCAGCACCTACCAGGCCGTCAGCGGCGCGGGCCTAGCCGCGCAGCGCGAGCTGTTGGAAAACACCCAAGCTCGCATGGGCGGCCAGCCGCTGCCGCCGAAGATGTTCCAGCACGATATCGCGCTGAACCTCATCCCCCAAATCGGCTCGCACAAACAGGACGGCTTCACCTCAGAAGAAATGAAGATGGTTCGCGAAACCCATAAGATTTTGCGAGACGATTCCATCGCCATCAATGCCACCTGCGTGCGCGTACCCGTGCTGATCGGCCACAGTGAATCGATCTACTGCGAGACCGAGCAACCACTGTCGCTTGAGCAAGTTCGCGAATTGTTTCGCAACGCCCCGGGCGTAAGCCTGATCGACGATCTGGCGGCTAAGCAGTATCCCATGCCGCGAGATTGCGCCGACCTGCCGGATGTGTTCGTAGGACGCGTTCGCAAGGACCTCGACAATCCGTGTGGCATCAGCTTCTGGTGCGTCAGTGACAACCTGCGAAAAGGGGCGGCAACCAACGCGGTGCAGATCGCCAACTTGCTGGCTCATAAATTTGCTAATGTCGCGAGTTGATCGAATCGACGAGACTTGCGAGTTGAGTGATTTACCGGGCAGTGCTAAAGACTCGCCTGCGCTGCGATGTTTCCGATTGACCCTAGCCTATGACGGCACTAGCTATTTTGGTTGGCAGCGCCAACCGCACCACCCCAGCGTTCAAGCCGCGGTGGAAAAGGCAATCTGTGCGATTACTGGCGATAAGCAAACGCATGCCTGGGCCAGCAGTCGCACGGATACTGGGGTGCATGCCCTAGGACAGTCGGCTGTATTTACAAGCGCGGGCTGGCCAGCTCCCGCCGATCGGATCCCGCTGGCTATCAATACCAAGCTGCCGATGGACATCGTCGTACGCGATTCCGTGGAAGTTCCCTTGCGATTCAACCCATTGCGTATGAGTACGGGTAAACGCTATAGATATCACGTTTACTCTGCGCGCAAACCCGATCCGATCGGCGCGCGAACGCAGTGGTGGGTGCCGCAGCAAGTGCAGCTGGCTCCGATGCTGCAGGCGGCTGATCTATTTCTCGGCACACACGACTTCGCCGCCTTTCAAACCTCGGGAAGTCCGCGCACGACGACTGTGCGAGAGGTCCGCGAGTTGACGATCCAGGCATCCGAGCACATGGATGGTACGCGGTTTACCATCGAGGTCGAAGCCAGTGGTTTCCTCTACAACATGGTCCGCAATATTGTAGGGACGCTAGTTCAAGTCGGCGTGGGCAGAAAGCCACCGCAGTGGGTGACTGAGGTCTTGACCTCGCGCGATCGTCGACAAGCTGGACAGACGGCGCCGGCCTGTGGGCTGTTTCTATTAGAGGTCAAATACTAATGCGCGTGGCCCATGTCATCACGCGCATGATCATTGGCGGTGCGCAAGAGAATACGCTGTTCAATTGCCTGGATCTCATGCACGAGCACGGCGATGACGTGCTGCTGATCACCGGGCCAGCCCTGGGGCCGGAAGGCAAACTGTTAGAGCAGAGCAGGGCAGAGGGGCTGCCAATTCGCTTCGTCGACTCGCTCCGGCGACCGATCAACCCGGCCAGAGACTTGCTCAGCTATCACACCCTCAAACGCATTCTGCGCGAATTCAAGCCCGACGTCGTGCATACGCACAGCGCCAAAGCGGGCCTGCTCGGCCGCGCTGCCGCTTGGAATTTGCGGACGCCGCTGGTCATACACACCGTGCACGGCGCGCCGTTCCATGCCTATCAAAACCCATTGGCCCGACAATCTTTCATTCGCCTGGAACGCTGGGCCGCCGGTCGCTGCCATCACATGATCAGCGTGGCCGAAGCCATGACCGACCTCATGGTTGGGGCAGGGGTGGCCTCGCGCGATAAATTCAGCACTATCTATTCTGGCATGGATGTCAAACCGTTCGCAGCCTGTCACCAATGGGCAACCGCCGCGCGGGCAGAATTGCAACTTGCTCCCGACGACATCGTCATCGGAAAAATCGCTCGTTTGTTCCACTTGAAAGGGCACGAGTATTTAATTGAAGCGGCCCAGAAAGTGGTAGCTTGCCAGCCGCGCGTCCGCTTCGTGCTAGTCGGCGATGGCATGCTGCGGTCCGCCCACGAGCAGCGCATCGCCGAACTGGGGCTGACGAAATACTTTCGATTTACCGGTTTAGTTCCGCCGCACCGTGTCCCCTTTTATTTGAGCGCCTTGGATGTGCTGGTCCACACTAGTTTGCGCGAGGGACTAGCTCGCACATTGCCTCAAGCATTGATCGCTGGCAAACCGGTCATCAGCTACGACATCGATGGCGCTCGCGAAGTGGTTCTGCCAGGTGAGACCGGTATTTTACTCGCACCGAAAAGTGTGCAACCCTTGGCCGACGCTATGTTGAAGCTGGCCGGCGACGAGTCGCTGCGAAAACGACTAGGGCAGGGGGGCGCGAAGCGTTTCACCGAACAATTCCGCCACCGCTATATGACGCAACAGATTCGGCAACTGTACCTGGAGCAACTCGCCTCACGGCCTGCGGCTAATTGACTTAGAATGAATGTTTACCTCGAACAAGTTCCACCAGCGATAGAGCATACGATGACGAAAATCCGCGACTTTCTCGGCCCCTATCGGCTGGCACGTTTGATCCGCATGGGAAGTTCATGCCAGGTTTGGGAAGCGATTGAGACCGAAACTGGCGAGCGTTATGCGCTCAAAGTATTGCGTGAAGATTTCCGCCAGAATAAACAGGAAGTCGGTTTTTTACGCAGCGAGTTTGAAATTGCTAAGAGCATGAACCACCCCAACATCATCAAAATGTATGATTTGGTTTTAAGTGGAAAAGCGCCTTTCTTAGTGCTTGAATTGTTCAGTGAACTGAATATGAAACAAGCCTTGCGACGGGGCCCCGAATCGATCGCTTATATGTTAGACAAAGTTCTCGAGGAATCGATCGAGGGGCTGTATCACATGCACAGCCAAGGTTACGTGCACTGTGACGTTAAGCCCGATAATTTTCTAGTCAGTCGCGATGGCCATGTTAAATTGATTGACTTCACAATCTCACATAAAGTAAAGAAAGGTTTGTCCAAGTTCTTTGGCGGAAAGACCAAACAAATCCAAGGTACGCGCAGCTATATGGCGCCCGAGCAGATCCGCGGCTTGGCCCTCGATGCGCGCACAGATATCTATTCGTTTGGCTGTGTGATGTTTGAAATGGTAACTGGTAAATTGCCATACACGGGAGAGAGCCCCAATGACTTGCTCAACAAGCATATCTCCGCACCGTTGCCGTCGCCGCTGGTGTACAACGAAAATGTCACACCCGAATTTGCAGCGGTCATCAGAACGGCAATGGCCAAGCGTCCTCAGGATCGCCCTGAATCTATGTGGGAATTATTGAAGGTCGTGCACGGCACTAGAATATTTAAAAAACAACCACGTATTCCCGAGACCAGCATCTTCGATGATTTCCCGACTTCGGGAAGAGTCATGAATCAGGAGCAAGCCGCACCTGAGCCAGAGAAAAAAGAGTCGCAAGAGTAATTCAAGCTGGAATTGCGATTATATCAACTGAAAAACCACATCATTAATTGCATTATTAGAAGATTCTAAAACATTATGTCCAAGACACCTACCGGCCCCGATTTTGAACAGCCCATGCTCGACATAGAAGCCAAAATCCAAGAGCTTTTGCAGCGCGGGCCGGGCGACGGTGCGGTCGAACAACAGATCATCGCCCTGCGACGGCAGTGGAACGAAGTAACCGCCGGCGTGTATGGCAATTTGACTCCCTGGCAGACCGTGCAGGTGTCGCGTCATAAGGACCGGCCATACACGCGCGACTATCTCAATTTGGCATTCGACGAGTTTGTCGAATTGCATGGCGACAAGCACTTTGGCGATGATCGCGCAATGTTGACCGGTTTCGCCAAAATCGACCAGTTCAAAGTGATGGTTGTCGGGCATCAAAAAGGACGGACTTATCGCGAGCGCACCACCTGCAATTTTGGCTGCGCGCATCCGGAGGGTTACCGCAAAGCCATGAGCAAAATGCGGCTGGCGGAAAAGTACAACATGCCCATCATCTGCTTCATCGACACGCCGGGCGCCTATCCCGGCGTCGGGGCGGAGGAGCGTGGACAAGCCCATGTGATCGCCGAGAGCATGTTCGAGATGAGCCAAATGCGAACGCCGATAATCTGCGTGGTGATTGGGGAAGGCGGATCCGGCGGCGCGCTGGGAATCGGCGTAGGCGACCGCATCGCCGTGCTGCAGTACGCCTACTATTCGGTGATCAGCCCGGAAGGCTGCGCGGGGATTCTGTGGAAGAGCCATCAACACGCTCCCAAGGCGGCCGACGCGCTGCGGTTCACCTCACGGCACCTGCGCGAGCTGGGAGTTGTCGATGACGTGATCGAAGAGCCGCTCGGCGGTGCTCATCGCGATCACCACAAGATGGCGGCGCGCATGAAGAGCTTCCTCGTCCGCACGCTGGGCGAGTTGGTCGCTCAGCCCACAGATAGTCTGGTCGAGCAGCGTTACGAAAAGTTTCGGCGGATCGGCGTCTTCATCGACCCTTCGCAACACGATCCGATGGAAGCCACCGTATCGTAGTTGATGCGAACGGTGAGCTCGCACCATGCGCGATGACTTGACGCTGACGCTACTATCGCCAGCGCGATGGGACGGGCTGCGAGTAAGAGT
>CAKQWG010000004.1 GCA_934278005.1 uncultured Pirellulaceae bacterium
ACGAATTTATCGGGACGATCAACCAGCGATGGATTCGTGGAGAGCGTGGATACGCGAAAAACTAGGCACGACGAACGATATAGTTCTCCCCGAACAGCTTCGGGGGTAACCGCCAATTTAACCAATATCACCTGACTGAGTCAAACAATTTCTTGGATATCACTCGGGAATCCAAAAGGGATATTTGGCCCTGGCGAGGGGGTGGTTGAAGCGAGACGCAGAGTTCAGTCGGCGAATGGCCGGTAAGGCCGTACGCTTCTGTCCTCGGATGACGGCGAGGCTGCAATGCTAGCAGTCGCAGTTCGAAAGCCGTAGTCTGCTGGCGGCGAGCCTAATGGTGAGAGCGGACCATTCGTGGCCGGGACTCATTTTAAGCTCGTTATCTCCGCTTTGTGAGCCTAAAGAGTAGGAGAACACAAAGCATGGCAAGACCGGACCCGGGCCGATGCAGGGGCAGTCCTGGTGGACCCCTGCGCCGGAGAAGGCTCAGCGGTCGCGCTGCTGGCCGAAGAACTGGGCATCGGACCAGGGCCGAGACTGCTAGCGGGTCGTGCCACTGATGGCCGACGTCATCAGGCTGCGCTCCTGGCCGCACAAGCCAACGTTACGCCATTCCTTCCTCTGACGCTGCAGGTGCGTGATGCCGACAGTAACATGCCACCACTGCCGCAGATTCGTGTTAGAACGTCTTTCTGGAACGAATGTTGGGCAGGCTGTCCACACTAAGGCCCAGGAAAACTGCATAGCGGGTATGACACCTGCAAGATTTTGCAAACGTATCGCCTGTTAAAAACAAAGCCAGGCCGACCGGACTCGAACCCGCGGCACTGGACCGAGCAGCCGCACTCGCACTAGCGCTAGCGCTGACTCATCTCGTGCACCATGTCGACCAGCGCTATGGCATTATCGACCGGGGTCTGCGGCAAGATGCCGTGCCCTAGATTGAATATATGTCCAGCCCGCCCGCCAGCCCGCCGCAGGACATCGGCCGTCATCTCGCGCAGCGTCTCCGGCTCGGCCAACAGGCTGATCGGATCCAAATTGCCCTGCACGGCTCGGTCGTAGCCCACCTGCTCCCAGGCTGCATCCAGCGGAATGCGCCAGTCGATGCCCACCACGGTGCGACTATCGCCCCGCAGCAGCGGCAACAGGGCTGGATTTCCCGTGGCGAAATTGATGACCGGCACACCCGGTACGATGGAATCGATGATTTGCTTGACGTACGGCAGCACGTATCGCGTATAGTCCTGGACCGATAGGCAACCCGCCCACGAATCAAAAATCTGCACGCACTGCGCGCCAGCCGCAATCTGCGCGTTCAAATACCGCACAATGGTCCGCGACGTCTTGCTCATCAGTTCATGCCAAGCCCCGCTGTCGAGATACATCAAGCTCTTAGTATGCAGATAGTTGCGGCTGCCACTCCCTTCGATCATGTAGCTGACGAGAGTAAACGGAGCCCCACTGAAGCCGATCACCGGAATGTCGGCGGCCATCTCTTGGCGAGTCAGACGCACCGTCTCCATCACAAAGTCTAATGACTCCATGGAATGCAGCTCATTTACTCGATCGACATCTTTGGCCTCGCGCAGCGGATTGTGAATAACTGGACCGTCCCCTTTGGCGAATTCCAAATCCAGGCCCATGGGCTCCAGGATGGGGAGCAGGTCGGAGAAGATGATGGCCGCATCGACGCCCAATCGTTTGACCGCCGTGACCATGACTTCAGCGCACAGCGCCGAATCTTTGCACAGGCTCAGAAAATCGATTTTATCGCGGACCGCACGGTACTCAGCCATGTATCTGCCGGCTTGTCGCATCAACCATACAGGTGTGACGGAAGAAGCTTCGCCGCGACACGCGCGCATGAATGGGCTATCGTACCAAGCCGCCTGAGTGTCCAAGGGCAGCGGGCCGCCAACATCAATAATGCGCGCACGTGCGCTGCGTCCGACCAGTAGATGCTGCGCTCGCTGTGCGGTCTCCAAGACCAGATGGCCCATCTTGGGATGCTCCGGCTCCAAGTCGACCGGCAGATCGTTCTGACGCAACATTTCGCTGGTGACCGGTCCAATCGAGGCTACGATAACGCGCGTCAGCGCCGCCCGCAGGTCCTCTTCCAAGCCCAAGTCGGCACTCAGCCGCAGCAGGTTAGCCACTTGGTGCGCACTGGTCAGCAACAGAGCATCCCGCTCGCCAGCGATCAAGCCGCGGATGTTGGCTTCCAGCGGCGCGGTATCCTCTGGCAACTCCCAGTTATAGACGCGCAGCGGAATCACTTGTGCGCCACGCGCCTCAAGCCCTGCGATCAGACTGCTATTGGACTTGCCGTACTCCTGCAAACCGACCTTTTGATTGGTGATCGGTACCTGCTCATCGATGGCCGCCAATAGCTCTCGCCAAGTATTTGGTTCAGAGACTTTGACCGTCGCCGTAACTCCAACTTCGCGCAATGCAGCCGCCGACTTGGGTCCGCGGACGACAGTCGTGATATCGGACAGCGCATTAAGAAAACGCTGTTTGTCCACCGATCGCTCGATGGCAGCCAGCAAATGGCGAAAGCCAACGCCGGTTAAAAAAATGGCGATGTTGATTTCACCGGTGATCACGCGATAGGCAAAGTCGATCGCCTCACGATGCTCGGTCAGCGCAACTTCTCGCATCGATGGACTAACAAAGGGAGTTCCACCGTGCTTGGCGATCAGCCGCTCCATATCACTCGCTCGGCGGCTCTCCAACGCTGCGATGCGCAAGCCCTTCAACGAAGGGGACGCGCCAGGTCCCACGGCGGCAGTTTGATCCGTCATAGTGAAATCGTCTTCTTTGGGTGAAAGTGCTTGAAAAAAAATGCTGGAGAGCGGAGCCACTCTATGTGGCTCGACGCTCCGCGTCGGTCAATGTGGCCCGACGCTCCGCGTCGGTACTCAAACAAAGCAAGCCAAATTATTTGAAGGATGCCCCACCGTCCCTACCGCCCTCACATCCATAGCGATCCCCCGTGCTCAGACTCGCTGCATCGCCTGCCAGGTCCACTGGTAGACCGCGAGCGCCGGCAAACCGAACGGTAAGCGGAACCAAACGGCGTCGCCGAGGCTCGTTCGCCAACCACGGCTATGGATGCTATAATTGGCCCAAGGTGCGAGGGTTGGACGGGCGAGCGAAACTTGCGTGCCATAATGAATTGTCCACGTTTTCCCAGTTTTACCTAGTCCCCGCTCGCAATGCTCAGTCCTCCTGGCCGAAGGAGCTGTTTTAACCACCCGTTTCTACCAGAAACTGTTTCTACTAGAAAAACTGCCGCATGAATTCTGCTCAAACCGCCTCCGACACGACCCCTTCCTCAAAGGCTGCGCAGTCCATCTACACACAGCTAGAACAAGCCGTCACAGCTGGACAGCCAGAGCTGGGGATTGAGCAGTTGATTGCCTACCTGCGCCAGCAGGGCCAGTACCACGAGCTGTTTGAAGCCCTCAAGATGCAAATGCGGATGCGGATTGGGCTGCCAGCCGCGCAGGCCGACCGGCAGGAGAAATTTGACGAGGCCACCGAACTGCAGCTCGAACGGGGCTTGCTCGATGCCTGTCGCGTCGTCGGCGAGCTATTCATGCAGCGGGGGAAGATTCGCGAGGGGTGGATGTACTTGCGCCCCGTGGGAGATCGCGAAGTGGCCGCGGCGGCTCTGGCAAGCGTCGAGCCGACGGATGCAAACATCGACGAACTGCTCGAAGTACTACTGCACGAAGGGGTGGACGTCGCTCGCGGTTATCGCTTAGTTCTAGAGCGATTG
Organism: uncultured Pirellulaceae bacterium; assembly: GCA_934278005.1. GTDB lineage: Bacteria > Planctomycetota > Planctomycetia > Pirellulales > Pirellulaceae > Aureliella. The sequence continues at coordinate 3,788 of CAKQWG010000004.1, forward strand.
GGAACCTGCAACAGCATCACCATGTTCGAATCGTCGCTAGCCGCCCGCCCGCGTGCCGATCAGCAAGTCGCCGCACAATTGCTGGTCGCACACGTGCATAGCGAACTGCTGGAAAACGTGCGCCGAGACATCGCCAAACGCGAGGGGAGCCCACCGCCTGAGAACAGCCTTGATGAATTACTTCGATCGCGTAGCGACTTGCTCCGCGATGGGGCCTACCACCTAGATACCAGCCACATTGGCTCGACCGTCCGCTTCGCTCGCGTGCTCGACGATCCCCAGCATCTTCGCCTGGCTCTCGATTTAGCATACTACGGCCGCCGCTTGCATCCTCAGTATCAGTATCCCGGCGAAGAACCGTTCCTCGACCTCTATCCAGCCTCTGTGGCTTTCTTTCAAGCCCTGGTTGGCGAGCAGGTCGACGCGGGAATTCGATATTTTACGCACAAAGCCGACTCGGTCGATCAACAACAGTTTGGCACGGTAGCCGTGGAGGTCCTGATCGACTTGCTGTCGCGCTGCGGACGGCACGCCGAAGCCATGCAAGTCTACGCGCGGCGCATCCCGGTGGGTGCAAGAATCATCGGCATCGCCCCGTCGCTGCTGCAGCTCAGCCAGCGTTTGGGCCAGTTCGCACCGATGCTCGAGATCTGCCAGCAGCGCAATGATCTACTCGGCTACGCGGCCGCCATCCTGCAGCCACCGACCAACAGGCCCTCTTAACGTCTCTGCGCCTTTGCAACGTTCCCTTAGACAGCGGCTCATGCTCGTCGCCACCGGGAGGCGGTTGGACAGTTCATGATTGTGGCCGCGCAGCTCTCCGTGGCTTTGTGCCTCTGCGAGAACCAAAAAGGACCTGAGCCCGAAACCACCAGCTCGTGTCTCGATCTCTATCTCAAAATATATCAGTCCAGCGCCGTGAACGCTAACATCGCAACCGGATTCAGCAGGAGGCCGGCCGTCAGTGGGCGATAGATAGCTTGAAAGCCCACTGCTGCGTGGCTGTCGCTGTGGTGATTTGGGCAGGCCGAATGCTCAGTCGATCAGCGTCCAGTTCGGCAATGGAAGCCGCGCCGGCGGCCTCTACTCGCAGCGGCCGCTCCGCCTGCAGACAGTGCGCGACACCTTGCTCGTCACCGCTCCACTTGCCGCGCAAACTGTAGTTGCTGAGCAGTGCTTCGGGAGCGATCGAAGCTCGACAAGCCAATTCGACGATCCAGCATCGCAAGTCGGGTACCAGAGTGAAGCTGGCCGACCAGTGGCCGCGGCCGGCCATACCCACGCCAAACACCACTTCGCGACCATCGGCAAACGACTGGCGATGGATTTGCTGCAGTGGCGGGCTGACCGGCCAAGTCACGTCGCTGTCGGATTCGATCGACTGCAAGCCGACTTGCAAGTCCGCCTGCTCAACACCAGCAGTCGGGAAACGCCAAGTGTGCTGATAGCGGTCACCGACCCAGTCAAAAGCTAGATCTCCCAGTTCGCCACCGGCCAACACCAGCGGTTCTCCGCCGCGCTGAGGTTTGGTCATGTGCGTATTCCTTGGTCGTTCGGGCAGTGGCGGTGGCAAAAACCGCCGAGGCGGCCAGCCATGGATACAGGTCGGCATTGTAGACGAAATGCCGGCGCCGCGTATAAAAAAACCCGGCGATGCACGCGACACGGCCGGGTTATTGAAGCTCTCACGCAGCAGTGCCGCCATCTACACAGAGAGCGGCAGGTGCGTTTATGCGACGTCTACTAAAGGAACTTGGCCAATAGCGCGCACAGGTCTGCGGTGCGGCAGCTATAGCCCCACTCGTTGTCATACCAACTAACTACCTTGGCCAGTTTGCCGCTGCCGCCTAGCACCTGAGTGAACGGGGCGGCGAAGATCGAGCTGTGGGAATCGCCGATGATGTCTGAGCTGACAATCGGGTCCTCTGTGTAACACAGAATGCCCTTCAATGGTCCTTCCGCAGCTTTCTTCATGGCTGCGTTGATCGACTCGGCAGTAGCTTCCTTGCCTAGGTTGACCGTCAAATCGACGACGCTTCCAGTGGCTACCGGAACACGCATGGCGATACCCGTCAGCTTGCCTTTGAGTGCAGGAATGGCCAGGGCGACGGCCGAAGCTGCACCGGTGGAAGTTGGGATGATGTTCTGTGCCGCACAGCGGGCGCGGTAGGGATCTGCGTGCGGTTGATCCTGCACATTCTGGTCGTTGGTATAAGCGTGAACTGTAGTCATCAGTCCCGACTCAATGCCGAACGTATCGTTGAGCACCTTAGCTACCGGTGCCAAGCAGTTGGTGGTGCAACTGGCGTTGGAAACGCACTTCATGTCCTTGGTCAATTTGTCATCGTTGACACCGAGAACGCAAGTCAAATCGGCACCGTCTTTGGCTGGAGCGCTCAAGACGACCTTCTTAGCTCCAGCGGTCAAGTGAGTATCGTAACCGGCCTTGGTGTCGGTAGCTCGGCCAGTGAAAATTCCAGTGCTCTCGATCACGATATCGACATTGAGATCTTTCCAAGGCAGCTTGTGTGGATCGCGTTCCGACAAGCACAGAATCTTTTCGCCATTGACCACCAAGTGGGTATCAGTGGAACTGACGTCGCCCGGGTATCGACCGTGAACGGTGTCATATTTGAGCAGCGTGGCCAGCATTTGGTTGTTGGTCAGGTCGTTTACCGCGACTACTTCAAATTCGTCCTTTCGCTGCATGAGGTTGCGAAAGGTCAGTCGACCGATGCGACCAAAACCGTTAATTGCAATGCGAATTGCCATAATTGTGCTCCTGAAGATAAACGACCGCGGACAGATTCCGGCAACAGCCGGCATTCGACTGGCCTGAGTTCAAAGGAACACGGTCAGTACAGAATTTGGTTTGGCGCGAAATTATACTAGTCGTTTCGCATTGCAGCAACGACCGACGCGCCGCAGGCTCTGGTCAGCTATCGGGGCCCGGCCTAAGATGGAGCACAAGTCTCCACTGAAGGCCTACTGCGGAGGCCAGAGCTGCTTTAATCGCCCTGAGGTATTTCGTCCTCCACTGACTTACACACAGGTTTCCATCATGTCGCTAACTCTGCGCACGTCACACTCTCTGCGACTGCTATTGCTCGCAACCATCGGCGGGCTGCTGTGCGCGGCCGGCTCTTCGCCAATTGCCGCCGCACAACCCACAACGCTGCGAGTCATGAGCTACAACATCCGCTATGGCACCGCCCAGGACGGCGAAAATCACTGGGACAAGCGCAAGCAAAACTTAGTCACCACCATCGCCGATTTTGATCCCGATCTGCTGGGCACCCAGGAAACGCTCAAGTTCCAAGCTGACTTCATTGGCCAACATCTCAACGGATACACCTACTTCGGTCGGTCGCGAATGAAAACTCCCAACGAACATTGTGGGATTTTCTACAGATCCGATCGCTTCACTTGGCTGGCTGGTGGGCATTTCTGGTTGAGTCAAACGCCAGAGATCCCCGAATCCATAAGCTGGGATTCGTCGCTGCCGAGAATGGTTAGCTGGGTGCTGCTCAGCGATAACCAGCAGGAGTCTGCGCCACCGATTCTATTTGTGAACACGCATTTTGACCATCGCGGCAGCCAAGCTCGCAAGCATTCGGCCGAACTCATCCGCCAGCGCATCGACGCCCTACGAGGCCTTGCGGACAACGCGCAAGTCATCGTCACTGGAGACTTCAATACGGCGGCCGACAGCGCCCCCTATCAAGCCCTGTTGCGAGGCAACGAGCATTTGGTAGACACCTATCGCGTCGCACATCCCGAGCCCTCTCAGCAGGAAGGGACCTTTGGCGGCTTTCGCGGTGAAACAGGAGGCGCACGCATCGACTGGCTGTTGGCTAGCCCCGAGCTAAAAGTGCTCTCAGCCGAAATCGACCGCCGTCAGTTTGATGGACGCGACCCTTCAGACCATTTTCCGGTGACTGCCGTGCTCGAGCGAGCCAATCCGTGAGCGGCAAACCGCTGCCCAGTTGGCAGCTACCGACTGGCGTTAGCCGCGCCACCTGGGACTACCTGCAGTCGGAACATATCGCCGGCGAATACGACGAGTATTTTGCAGATAGCGCTTTGATGCGGCTGGACATGCAGATCCTGCGTCAGCGATTGCCAGTGGTGACCGCCGACCAACCGTGCGTGATTGCCGATCTAGGGTGTGGTACCGGTCGAGTCGCCCGCGAGCTGCTGCCGCTGGGCTATCACATGCTCAACGTTGACCTCAGCCCAGCTATGCTGCGTGAGGTAGAGGCCAAAACGCCCCCCGAATACCGTCAGCATAGTCGCTGCCTGTCAGCCAACTTAGTCGAGATCGACCAGGTGCTCGAGCCTGCCAGTCTGGACTGGGCAGTCTGCCTGTTCAGCAGCCTAGGAATGATACGTGGACGCCCGCATCGCCGACGTTTTTTACGTGGTGTGCAGCAGGCCCTAAAGCCAGGCGGTACGTTCTTTGTCCACGTGCATAATCGCTACCGCAGCCTGCTAGATCCAGGCGGTCCCGCATGGTTGGCGCGGTCTTGGCTGAATAGTCGCTGGGATCGCCACAGCGAATTTGGCGATCGCATCTACAGCTATCGTCGCTTGCCCAAGATGTTCCTGCACATCTATAGCCAACGAGAGTTGCGACAAGACCTGCGCCATGCAGGCCTGCGCAATATTAGCGTGCAGTCCATCGATGCGACGGGTTCCAAAGTATTACCAGGCTCCAGGCTAGGGCATCCACTTCGCGCCGGCGGATTCTTCGCCTTTGCCAATCGCGGTCTGGTTTAGTCAACTTATGTCCAGCTTTTTGGTAAGCACCCGCGCATAAGTTTCAGCATATAATTAGCCGTTTTGGCATTAGCCACGGTTGCTTGATAAAACAGGAAACCTATGCGCGGGTGCTTAACTGCACTCGCGCACTTCTGCGGATATCCCCCTCAAGTCTTCGTTTCACAACCACCAGGGTTGCCTGCCATGACCATTTCCATTGCGAGGTTCGCCGTGCCACTGCTGCCATTGCTTACCATTTTTAGCGTTGTTTGGTGCGTGGTTGTCGCGCCATGCGCGAGCCAAGAAGCCGTCTATCAAGGTGCCGCAGAACCCACGACCGCCGCAGCGATATACGGCCAAGGGGTCCGTGAGACCGAGTGGCTGTCACCCGCCGAAGCGCAGCGGAAATTCCATCTGCCGCCCGGGTTCTCGATCGATCTATTTGCCAGCGAACCACAAATTGCCAAACCGATGAACATGGCCTGGGACGCGCGCGGCCGGCTGTGGGTAACCAGCTCGCGCGAGTATCCCTATCCGGCCGCCGATGGTGCTCAGGGACGAGACACAATTCAGATTCTCGAAGACACCGATGGCGATGGCCGCGCGGACAAATCGACTACCTTCGCCGATGGTTTGAATATTCCTATGGGGTTATTGCCAGTGCGCAATGGAGTGATCTGCTTTAGCATTCCTAATCTGTGGTTGCTGCGCGATGTGGACGGAGATGACCGAGTCGATGAGCGCGTGCTGTTGCTCGGCCCATTTGATACGTCGCGCGATACGCACGGCATGATCAATTCATTGCGCCGCGGTCAGGACGGGTGGATCTACGCCTGCCACGGCTTTAACAATCAATCGCTGGTCACCGCCGCCGATGGCTCGCGCGTGCAGCTTAATTCGGGCAATACCTTCCGCTTTCGCGAAGACGGTTCAAGCATCCAACAGATCACCAGTGGTCAAGTCAATCCGTTCGGCGTAACCCGGGACGAGTGGGGTAATTGGTATTCGGCGGACTGCCACAGCAAGCCGCTTACTCGTTTGCTGCGCGGTGCCTGCTACCCCAGCTTTGGGCGGCCCCACGACGGCCTGGGATTTGCGCCATCGATGATGCACCACCTGCATGGCAGCACAGCGATTTGCGGTCTACTGTATTATCAAGCCCAACAATTCCCGGCTGCCTATCGCCACTTGTTTTACAGTGGCAATGTGATGACCAGCCGCATTAACTGCAATGCGCTAGAGTGGCAAGGTGCGACTGCTCAGGCCCGCGAGTTACCCGACTTTTTGACCAGCGATGACCCATGGTTTCGCCCGGTAGATATACAACTGGGCAGCGATGGAGCCATGTACGTCTCCGATTTTTACAATCGTATCATTGGACACTACGAAGTTCCGCTGGAACATCCAGGCCGCGATCGAACCAGCGGCCGAATTTGGAGGATTAGTTACCAGGGTGACCAGCCTGCCGAACCCGCGACCAGCTTGCGGGTCGAGCCTGCACAGCTTAAACAGGAACTGGCCAGCACCAACGTCGCCCGCCGCGAATTGGCTGTCGGCCTAGCCCTGCCGGCTACAGAGGAGTTTAGCTCTGCCAGGGCTCGATCTGTGCTACTGGATGCAGAGCAGGAGGAAGCTCTGCGGATCAGCTGTTTGGAAATACTGCTGCAGCGTGGCGAGTTGGAAGTAGCTGCGGAATTGCTTTCGGAAACGGCGCCGCCACACCTGCTCGTGCGACTGTTGGACCTGGCGACTGAGCTACCGCTGGCCCAGCGGGTCTCATCCGCGGCGCAGGTGCGGCGGCAGCTTCCTTACGAGAATCCGCAAGCCAATTTGGCCGCCTGCCAATTGCTGGGCTCAGTCCAATCAGCCGATGACATCGAGCGGCTGGCGAGCATGATTAGCCAGCCGGGCGATGCGAGTTACGACGCGGCACTCAGTCACACTGCGCGGATTGCCATTCGGGACATTTTGATGGACGATGCACAGCTGGCTGCGGCTACTGCCAGCTGGCCAGTCTTTTCGACAGCCGCGTCGCGCGGAGAAAAGCTCGCACTGAGAACGCCCGCGTCGGCTGACGCAGCGGCACGCGACAAATTGATTGCCGAATGCTTGCTAGCGGTGCCAAGTTTGAAAGCGGCGGCACGCTTACTGGACTATGTGGCAGCCCATCCCTCAAGCGACCCCAGATGGATTGACACCGCGCTGGCGGCGGTGACAAAACAAGCCGATGCCGATCTACTGCAGAGCCTATTGGTGGTGCTCAAACGCGTCAAACCGGACAGCCTGCTGGAACAAGCCCAGCAGTTCGAACGCGTGTGCCAGATATATCTAGCGCAGCATGACGCCCTGTCGCCCCCACTGCGCGAGTTCGGCGTTGAACTGCAAACGGAGATAGAGCAGGTCATACGCGCGCAGCCACAGCGGCTCACTTGGCGCGATGCCGCTGGCAACGACTGGGGAATTCAAGCTCGCCAGACTGCGGGCGGAAAATCGGCCGCGTTGCGCTCGAGCTTTACACTTGGTGAAAGCTACACGGGGGAGCTGGCGAGTGAGCCATTTGCATGTCCGGCCGAGCTGCAGTTTCTGATTGCGGGTCATAATGCACTTCCGGGGCAGAAGGATCCGCAGCAGAATTACATCGAGTTGCAAAACGCGGCCACTGGCCAGTCAATAATGCAAGCCTTCCCTCCACGCAGCGACACTGCGCAGCGCATCCAGTGGTCGCTGGCGGACTGGCAGGAGCAAATGGTGCGGCTGGTCGTCGTCGATGGCGATGCGGGCAGCGCTTATGCGTGGTTAGCAGTCGGACAATTCTCGCTTGAGTCCCTCAATGCGAATGACGATGCAGCTTGGCTGGCTGCCTATGGGTCCGTAGTCAAACGCGGCCTACGGAGACTGGATGCTGCGGCCATAGAGTCGCTGCATCTGAGCTCGCGGCCACAGGCTGAAATTGTTCTGTCAGCTTTGGCAGGGGCGGGTCAGCGAGCGGCAGCTACGCTGGCCGAGCAAGCGCTGAAAATCGGTCGCGAAGATTTGATAAGTCCACAGTTGCTGAGCGTCAAACTTGCCCACTCGAACGAAGCGGCCGCGACAGCTGCCCAGACTGAACCGCCGCTCGACTTGGTCCAGTGGACGAAGCCATTGGCGGCCTCGTTGACGCTTAGCCAGCAAGGAGAATTGGCGCGCGAGCTAATGCGATCGGTCGAGGGCTGCCGCTTGCTGCAGCAGTTATTGCAGCAAGCCGTGCTCTCGCCGCAGTGCATGCGACAGCCCGATGTGCTACTCCCCGCCTCTATCGATGAGCAAACCGAGCGGTTCCTGCGAGAACAAATGCAGCAAGCTCAGCAACTGCCCATTAGTCAACAGACTGCGACCGCGCGCATCGGCCAACTCAACTGGGATACGGCCGATGTGGAGTTGGGAAAGAAGTTGATGCAACAACACTGTGCCAGCTGCCATCAACTGCGCGGTCAGGGCGCCCTCGTTGGACCTCAGCTCGACGGAACCATTGTCCGCGGCGCACAACGTTTGGGCGAAGACATTTTGGAGCCCAATGCGAATGTAGACGCAGCCTTCCGCACCACCGCGCTGCTGCTGGATGACGATACAGTGCTGACGGGCATGGTTCGCGAGAATGAAGATGGGAGCTTATCCGTTACCGGGCAGGACGGTCAGGCCGTGCACATCCCCGCCGCGCGCGTAGCAGATCGACGCGATAGCCTACAATCGCTAATGCCCAGCAATTTCGCTGAATTGCTCGATGACCATCAGCTGGCTTCGCTATTGAAGTACTTGATTGGCAACTAAAAGCGGATGCGAGTGCTAAGCCCTCGCATCCGCTTCGATCCGCTCTATTTATCTTGATCACCAAGATCGGTTGATTACTTCCGTCGATTGTCCACTTGCGAGCGTGTTTCACCAGGCTGGATGTGTCCGGCCTTTTGATTCTCACGCTTGATCGCTTCGTAAACTTCTTGGCGGTGAACCGGAATGTGTTGCGGGGCTTCAATTCCCAGCCGCACTTTGTCACCGCGAATATCGACAATCGTAATGACTACGTCATCACCGATCATGATGCTCTCGTCTCTGTGTCGCGACAGCACCAACATCTAAACGCTCCTTCTCCAAGATCCAACTTGTGGTTGTATGTCTCAATCCATTGAATAGTTTTCAGGTGATCAATGAATGTTCTCCACTGATACGGCAACTATCGTCCCCCGATTGGCCTATCAATCACTAGGTCTCACTGGTTTCCAATTGGCGCGGCCTTGCCGTCTAAGACCGATTGAGCGCATTGTTCCGGCTGGGGCTAAAACTCCAGCTTAAGGTGCTTGAGACGTCGAGCGGTCTCCGCCATCAGGGCGTCTTCTTCAGCTTCTGTGTGAGCCACATAAGTCACCGAGAAACGCAGGTTCGCACCCGCTTCATCCCACGGAACGGTGACGATCGATTGCTCTGTAATTAGATGCTGACTCGCCTGCTCCGCTTTATCGAAGCGCACCCCGCCCTGAATGCCGCGTGGGGCAGGGGTATACAGAAAGTATGTTCCGCCCGGCATGGTGCACTTAAACCCACAACTCCGCAGAGTAGCTACCAATTTCTCCAGTCGCCGGCGGTACTTGGCGCACACTGCGGTGGGAATGGAATCGTCGTCTAAGGCCGCAGCGGCAGCTTGCTGGATAGCGGCAAACTGACCGCTATCGCTATTATCCTTAACATCAGCAAAGGCCCGCACCAAAGTCGGGTGCCCACACACCCACCCCATGCGCCAACCGATCATGTTAAAGCCTTTGCTCAGCGAATGCACTTCGACGCCAACCTCCCTAGCTCCAGGCACCGACAGAAAGCTAGTCGGGGGGCCATCGAAAGTTAGCATCGCGTGGGCCGCGTCTTGAATAATTACAAACTGCTTTTCGCGCGCCAGCGCGATGACTCGCTCATAAAAGCCACGAGTGGCCGTTTTACCAGTTGGGCTATTGGGGTAGTTCAGGACCAACAAACGCGTTCGCTGCCAGACATCGTCGGTAACAGTGTCGAAGTCGGGAAAGAAATCGTTCTCAGCCAACAGCGGCAAAGCGTGCACGCTGCCGCCATAGTATTTGGTGTGCGTGCCGGCCACTGGATAACCGGGGACGGTCATCAACGTGATGTCCCCTGGATTGATGAAGCAGGCTGGCAACATCGCCAAGGCCGTCTTGCTACCGATGCAATGATTAATCTCGCTAGCCGGGTCGAGTGCGACAGCAAAGCGGCGATCCATAAAGCGAGCCACGGAGGCTTTAAAAGCCGCGATGCCGTTATCGGCGTAACCTCGATTCTCGGGTTGGTTGATCTCGGCGGCCATCCGCGTCCGAACCGACTCGGGGGCCATACTATCGTTTTCGCCAATGCCGAAGTCGATCAGTGCGCGGTCCGGATAGTCGATCAACGCTTGCCGCTTGGCCCGCTTGATCTTCTCGAACTTGTAGATCTCCGTCCCCGTACCGTAGCTCGAGCCACCGATGCGTTCAGCGAAAAGCTTCTGGAAATATGGTTCAGCCATCACACTTGGACTCATGAAAACGGTTTAATGAGAGGGCGACGCTCCCCGGCGGAAGCCGCCTAGCTCCACAAGGCTAACCCGAAGTAGTCCTGCAGACAACGGCGGGTCCTTCTCGCTCACTTGGCAACTCAGCTCTATGACTGAAAATTTTCGCAGCGGCAACAGCCGCTTGCTGGCCAAAACTCTAGACCAATTAGGGCAACCCTTGGCCATTCTCGACCGCCGCGGCGTGATCGTCTTTGTGAATTTGGCGCTGTGCCAAGTTTTCCAAGTCGATGCGGCTCAGCTCGTCGGCCAAGCTTGTAGCTGGCAAGTGGCCGACGATGACGCCCCGTTTGCAGCTCTGCGGACCGCCTTGGCTCCGCCGGCCGGAGCCTTACAAGGCAAGCTGGTGGCGCGGCAGTTGACGACTCCCATCGCTTTCGGCTCATCCCACTCCGGCCAGCTTTTCTTGCCACTGCTCGACGACGAAGGGACACCCCACGCTACTGCCGTTGTGCTTGGCCAATGGTCGCAGTTATCGGCCCAGCTGGCGGTCGCCGAACCGCTCAGCCTGCAGCGCCGACAAATGCAGTCCGACGTCTTAACTCGCATCCGCAGCCGTTGGCAGACGCTGGACGGGCTCCATTCGCTGCTCGGCACCAGCCCTGCCATCGAGCTGGCCATGGCTCGTGCTCAACTAGCCATCGCTCAGCCATGCAATCTTGTAGTCTGCGGAGCGATGGGCCTGGACCTTGCCGACATCGTTCGCAGCGTGTACCTCGGACGCTTGAAAAAAGCTGGCTTGTCGCGTTTGGCGGGACAATTGTTTCCCGTCGACTGCCGCCTAGTCGATGCGGTGAGGCTGGCAGAGATGCTCGATCTGTTTACGGCCAGATTGCATGCCGATACGCCTCGGCTGAGCCAATTGCTGATGCTGGAACACATCGAGCAACTCGACGGCGGCTCGACCCAATACCTGAGCCAGTGGTTCGGAGCCCATGGCCAGCACTGCTTGGCTGCGGCCGTAAGCGAATTTCGCGCGGAACAGCTCGCCAGTCGCGGACCGAATTGGAGCCAGTTGATGTCTCAACTATCGACGATTGAAATTGTGGTGCCTGCGTTGAGCCAGCGTCGCCAAGACATCGTCCCACTGGCCACGCATCTATTGGCTGTAGCGTGCCAGTCCCAACAACGCGCGCAACTGGGCTTTACTTCCGACGCCCTACGACTGCTCGAAGCCTTCCCCTGGCCAGGCAATTACCGACAGTTAGCCCACGCGATCGACGACGCGGTAGAGCGCGCAGTGCTCGTCGCCAATATTCAAGTCAACCACTTGCCAGTTGAGGTGCGTTCGTATTCAAGTGCCAGCGAGCGCAGTGAGCTCGGTCAAATCAAGTCGATCGATCTGGATCAAGTTCTGTTGCAGTGCGAACGCGTCATGCTCAGCCGCGCGCTACAGCTCTCGCCACGCAATCGAGCTCAGGCAGCGAGATTGCTGGGAATCAGCCGCCCACGCTTACTGCGCCGCATCGAACAACTGGGACTGGCTCAGCCCGGCGGCCCATCGACCGCTGAGGACGACCGGGACCTGGGCCAAACTTGAATCATTCTCAACGGAATTGCCGAAGTTGCTCACCCGCTTAAGGTCGTACGATGAATTGGGCATAGTTTGCCAACAGCCAGCTGTTAGTGGTCTGATTGATTTTTGCCCATGTGCATCTTCTGCCGGCGGGCGGCCTGTTAAGCCGCGAACCCCTGGGCGAGCACGCAAGCTGGAGAGTTCTTGCTGAACTGGTCGTTAGGGTCCGCAGGGCAATTGGTGCTTGCCACATTATAGGTGGCTGGTCCAAGTCGCAGCGGTTCGTTACAGACTGCCCAAGCGGCGCGCCGATAGATAATCGGTAGCACCGGCACAGAATTACTGAAGTCGGCCAGCTGTCTCGAATGGTAAGCCCGTATTCATTAAGGCTGTCGTATGCATTCCGTACCCACACCTGCTTCCGCGCGTCCTGCCGCCGACCTCCCCGTGGCCCACGTGGCGGCGCCACTGCCGCCCAAGCAAACCGCTTCGGCGACGGTTGCTCAGCTGCAAAGCGAAGTGGAGCTACTGCGCGGCCAGCTGGAGCTCAGCCGGCGCATGGCCGTGATCGGCGAGCTGACCAGCACGACCACTCACGAGTTTAATAACTTGCTGATGACAATTTTAAACTACGCCAAACTGGGCCAGCGACACACCGACGATGCTTCGCGCGACAAGGCCTTCACGCGCATACTCGACGCAGCCAATCGTGCGACCAAGATCACCGGCAGCATTCTCTCACTGGCCCGCAATCGCAATGGCCAGATGGAGCCGGTCGACCTGAAGAGCATCGTGCAGGACACACTGCTGTTACTCGAACGCGAATTTCGCAAGTATCGCATCCACTTAGAGATTAGCTTGGATGATGCGCTGCCGCAGGTTCATGGTTCGGCTAGCGACCTGCAGCGCGTGTTGATCAACTTGTTAGTCAATGCGCGACAAGCCACGCCCGAGGGTGGCAGTGTGCGGGTTGGCCTGCAGCTAGACCCCAAGTCACAAGACGTAATTTTGTCAGTTCGCGATACGGGCTCGGGCATCGCACCTGAGACACTACCGCGTATCTTCGAGCCTTTCTTTTCTACGAAAAGCGGTCCTGACTCTTCTGGCAAGGGAGGGACTGGAGTAGGATTGTCTGCCTGTAAAGAAGTGATCGACGCGCACGGTGGCCGCATTCGCGTTGAGAGCTCGGTGGGCAAGGGAACCGCGTTCATGATTCGCCTGCCCAGTATTCGGCCCTAATGGTCTCCTCACTGACGCGCGAATGCACCGACAAGATGGCGTTCAAAACAATTCTGATTCTCGCCGCCCTAGCTCAGCTTCTGGCTGCCGGGCTGGCGCTGCGGATCAATTTTCGGTACAGAATTTATTCAGCTTGGTTTTTGCTCTCCGCGGCGGCTAGCGTGGGGGCCATCCTTCGCCTGACAACGCTCACCGAACATTGGATGCAGACTCCCACGCTGTTCGACGACCGGAATCTTTGGCTCTCTTCCTTCGCCGCCCTGCTCGCATCGATTCTATTGCTCGGTGGCATGGCGCTCATTGAACCCTTCTTCGTGCGCATCTCTGAGGCGGACAAATCACTGCGTCGCGAGCATCGGCAGTTGTCCACGTTTGTTCGCGCGACCGAAGAAGAGCTCAAACTGGCCCAGCGCATTCAGCGTCGCTTGCTGCCAGTAGGCGACATCGAACTGCCGCACGTGGACATCCATGGCGTCTCTCAGCCAGCAGAATGGACCAGCGGTGACTATTTCGATTACCTCGCCCTCCGCAGCGGTTTAACCGCTGTGGTCATCGCCGATGTGTGCGGCCACGGTATTGGCCCGGCGCTATTGATGTCCTCCACACGGGCTTCGCTGCGCGGCTTAGCCCCCACGCTGGACGACGTGGGCGAGCTGCTAACCTATGGCAATCGAGCGGTATTCGACTGCGTCTCGCCCAGCGAATTCGTGACCCTCTTTGCCGCCTGCTACGACTCAGCCACGCAATCGCTACACTATGCAGGGGCAGGGCACGTGGCCTACTTGCTGCGCAACGACGGCTCCAGCCACTTGTTAGAAGCGGATGTTCCACCACTGGGCATACTCAGCGAACTCACCGTAAAAACTCGCCAGCTCAACGGACTGCAAGGCGGCGAGATACTCATTTTGGTGACCGATGGCATTCTCGAGTCGCGCAACGGCAGCGAGGAAATGTTTGGCGAAGCTCGCCTGCTGGCCACCGTTGCCCAGTTCCGTCAGCAATCTGCGGCTACCATCGCCAAAGAGTTGCTCCAGGCCGCTACCGATTTTACCGAACAACGAGTCTCGCAGGACGACATTACTGTGGTCATTATGAAGATTGAGTGAGCAGCTCAGTCAATTGCGTCGGGCTACCAACACTTCGCGTTTGCCTCCGACTGGCCCAGCCATCTTATCGACTTGCAAGCCACACTGATGCAGAGCTTTGCGCACGGCACTCTTAACGCAGTAGCTGGTCAACAGCCCACCTGGACGCAGCCCGCGAGCGGCAACTTCAAACACTTCCGCCGTCCATAGTTCCGGATTGGATTCAGGGCTAAACGGATCGAAGTAGATCGCATCGAAGCTGTCGAGGCATGGCTTGTCGGCAGCCTGCACAGCGAGCGCCGCGGTGGGCGGTGACCAATCGCGTGCATCGCCCAGCCACAGCCGCAGCTCGACGTAGTCACCTACGCAGGCCGTCATCAGCTCGCCCGCCGCGGAACTCGCTAATGCTTGCGGAGTCTGCTGCCAGCGAGCTACCTGACCACAGAATGCTTCACACAATTTGGGCAGCGCCTCAAACTCGGTGAGCGCAAAGCCTGGATCGCTGACAGGCGTCCTGGCCAGCTCCTGCGAGATGCACTGCGCGACCGATTCGGCGAGTTGCAACTGGCTGAAGATTTCGCTGGGTAGCAGAGAGCATTCCAGCGCAGTGAAGACCAGTGGCGTGCGGTAGTGCTCAGCCACCGCGGCCGTCAACAGAAAGCCGGTCGCGGTGCCTAGCCCGTATTCGAGCACCGCGCAGGGCAGTTGCTGCCGCAGCCGTGAGAGCACTTGGCTGTTGTACAAATAGACGATCAACGTTTCGCTCACTGCGCCGCAGCCGCTGTGAAAGCTCTCATCCAGGCTGGCGTCCCACAGTGTGCGACTGCCGTCATCGGTCAGCTCCCATTGCCAAGCAGGCGAGCCGGTAGGCCAACGATCTCGAATGGGTGGAGGCACGCTTTAATATCTTTCTTTGAATTTGGCTCGACGCTCCGCGTCCAGTGTGGCTCGACGCTCCGCGTCGTAAGTGTGGCTCGACGCTCCGCGTCGTACAAGTCCGAGCATACCGACGCGGAGCGTCAGGCCACACTCGCTCCGCGTCGCACAGGTCTGAGCATACCGATGCGGAGCGTCGGGCCACACTCACGCTCTCACCATACAATTATTATCGAGCCACGCGCTGCTGACGAGTCAGCAGCAGAGCAGCATCCATGTGAAAGTTAGGCAACGTCAAATCCACCCGCCGATCCTTTACCGAAAGGCTGGGCAAATTGCCGCGTTCGCCGCTGACCGGATTGATCCGTACGACTTCGTATGCTCCTGGGGGAAGCTCAAGCGACAGTTCAACCGGCGGGTGCGGAGCGTGTAGTCGCTCCAGTGCTGCTGCGTCAAGCTTTTTAGGGATCGGGCGGTGGACATACAATAAAAGAGCCTTATCGGCTTGCCCCAAACAAGAACAGACCAGTGTGGCCCGACGCTCCGCGTCGGTCTGCTCAGATCGGTACGACGCGGAGCGTCGAGCCACACTTTCCGACGCGGAGCGTCGGGCCACACTAGCGCGCCGGCCGTGGCCGCACGCTGCTTGTTACAAACGTTCGCAGTCTTAATGGCGCCAGCTTGGCAACCAGCCAACCGCGAGCCGAAAGTGAACCGGCGGCGCGAGCGATGGACTTGACCGTGTTTTCGTAGACGCAGCGATACACGGGCTGTTCCGTGAAAAACTGAGCGTTGAGCTGCAACTGGTCGATCTGCTTGCGAACCACTTTAAACGTTGCGGCTTTATCGGGAGTTTGGTGCATGTGTAGCACTGCCTCTATGCAGTGATGCATCAGCCGCTCGTGGCCGCTCAAATGTTCCAACCTGCTGGCCTGCATGAAGTGCCGCAGCGCGAGCTGAGCGTCCCCGTCGACAAGTGCATCATGGGCCGCCCACAATCTAAACTGGGACTGCATGTGATCGGGAGGCATGGCTAGTGCCGTCTGCACCGCACGCCTGCCGCCAGCATCATCGCCTACCAGGCGACACAGTTCATGTATGTTGGCGAACATCCACGCATCATAGTCACTGCGCTCCTCCCAGCCCTCGAGCCAGCCACGCATCGCGGTGGCCGAATAGAGCGAAGGTTTGTCCGCGTAAGCAAACGTAACCATGGACCAATTGTTCGGATCTTCACACAGCGTCTGCTCGTACTTGGTAATGAATTCCTGAAGCTCTTTAGACGAGCTACGTGCGTTTAATACGCTTATCAACATCGATATGGCCGATCGGCCGGCGGCCGGATTTTCGCCAGCTAGCCAGCCGTCAATACGGTCTGTGACAATCTTAATCCGCTGCTGCTCGGGTACCTCCGCGTCGTCCATCTTGATGCTGACCCATGTGCGAGCGCTATTTTCGTTGAACGATTTGTCCAGCAGTCGCTGTTCGATTTCCTCCACGAGTCTGGCTGTCAGCCCAGCCTCCTGCATCAATTCAGCGGCGCGGTCGGGGGCCCAAGGACTCCATTCGGAATCGGAAAAAATCGCCACGACATCCGCATTAGCTTGTTCGAGATCCTTCTCATGCAAGGAAACTTGCAGCCGCCTCGCGATCACGGAAGGGTGTTGCTCGACTCGCGGCAGGTCGCGAATCACTCGCGCAGCTTCGTCCCACTCGTCGCGCTCGACTAGCAGATCGAACAAATTGCAGCGGCTGCCCGCATAGGTTGGAGCGAGCTCGACCACGCGCCGAAAGACATCAATCGCCTGAGACTTATTTTCCAGACTCATATAAGCGTGGCCCGCGGCGTCGAGCACATCGGGATTGTGCGGCTGCAACTTAACTTGCTGTTCCACAGCGCGAACCGCTGTCGCGCGATCTTCGCGGGCTTGAGCCCAGTGCTCAAGACGGTTCCACAGACTCACTTCATCGGGATTCTGCTCGGCAGAGCTCTGCAGCAGTTCATAAGCGGCATCTTGAGCTCCGATGTCCCACAGCAATTGAGCGCGAGTCAATTCCAGAGCTGGAGGAATCACGGGAAAAACTTCGGGTTGCAGCGCCGCAAGTGCGGCATCAAAATCACCTGCATTGGCCAGCGTTTGAGCGCGCATGCAGTGCACCGCTTCGCGGTACGGGTCGAGCGTCTCGGCGCGGTCTAGCGCTTGATGCGCTTCCTCGAAGCGTTCCTTAGCAAGTAAACTCTGGGCATGTTGCAGCCAAACGCCGACAGAGTGAGGTTTTTCGGTTATCAATCGCTGCGTGAGCTCTAATCGGGCCTCTGGGCGCTCAAGGACGCAGATCAAATCGTCAAAGCGACTCCACGCGAAATCGTAGTCTGGCTGCAGACTGGCTGCCGTTGCGAATTCGCCCAGCGCTGCTTCCTTTTCATCCAGCTCCAGCAGCACATCCGCCAGGTAGCCGCGGTTAACGGCATCCAGCGGCTGAGCCGCAACCAGCGACTGCAGCATCTCGCGGGCGTCGGCGAATCTTCCCTCGCTGCACAGCAAATCCGCTAGGGCGCGGCTGACCGTCGCGTTACTGGGACGCAGCAATCGACACTGCTCCAGTGAAGCTCGCTGCAGCGCTGGATCGCCCATCGCCATAGCTACTTGAAAAAGTTCGTACCACGCGTCAGGCTCAAGCGGAAAAAGTCCCACCGCGTTTTCGGCCGCTAGGCGTGCTTCGTCCAGTCGCTGCATTTGGATCAGTTGCCGGATCAAGGCCTGATGCGCCGGCCACAGTTCACCGCGCTGCTCGACAGCCTCCTGCAACGCTTGCAGAATCGTATCCTCAGGAAGAATCGCTTGGGCATATTCGCGGTAAACCAACAGCACATCGCCGCTAACCGGTTGGCGGCGCAATTCCGACAAGATCCACTCCAGCGCTTGGCGGCGTTGTTCGAGCGTTTCACAGTAGCTGATCAAATGCGGCACTGCATGTACTTGGGTGATATCATTGGTCAATATTTCGCGCAGCCTGGCGCGCGCCGCAGCATTATCACCGCGTCGCGAATCGAGCGTTGCTTGCAGCAGCTTCGTGGTCGGGTGCTCGGCGTCCAGCTCAGCACACCGCGCGAGCATGGCTTCGGCTTGCAGCAACTTGCCCACGGCAAGCAGATGTTGTGTTAGCTCGCGAACCGCCCACGCATTGTCTGGGTCCAGTTCCAAAATGCGGTTGAGCACCGGTTCTATTTCTTCCAGAGGCCGCATTCGCAGGGCGACAGCATGGCGTTCGATGAGCGGCTGATAGTGTGGAAACTGGGCCGCGGCCGATCGCCAAAACTCAAGCGTGGCCTCTTCGCCGTGGACCTCTTCCATCAGCTCGGCGATACTCTCTCTGAGGCTCATCGACAGCGGGCTACGAGGCAGCAGATCCTGCAGGTGCTCTAGCCCCTTGGCCCAGTCGCCCTGTACTACGGCCAACTGCGAAGCGGCTTCCTTCCAGCCTCGCTCCTGTGCTTGGCCCTTGACCGACTGCAGCAGCGCTTCGGCACGCGGCCAATAGTCGCTGGAGGTCGTCGCTAAACAATTAACCACTGACAGAACCAGTTCCGTGTCGTCGGGGCGCAGCTCGATGGCTTGCTCAAGTACTTCGATAGCCTCGCTATGCCGCCGCAGCTTGGTTAAGGCGTGGTGCAGAGTGACCGCTGGCTGCATCGACTGCTTACCGAACCGCTCGAATCGACTTTTCAGCCAGTCGATAGCCTCCTCAGATCGACCCAGCACGGACAGAGCGTCGACGTAACGTATTGCCATGTATTCATCTTTGTCCTCCAGACAAGCCGCAAATCGATACAGCCGCAGCGCCCGTTGGCGATCGAGCCGCTGCCACAGTAGATCCGCCAGGGCGACATAGCATCGCGCGAACGAAGTGCCCGCCCGAATCGCCGCCCGCAACTGATCGTGGGCCTCGTCGCGATAACGACCGTCAAGAACCAGTAAGTCTGCCAACTGCAGTCGGAAGAGCGGATGAGGCGTCGGCTGGTCGACCAGCTCTCGCAAGCGCCGGATCAACTGCTGAGTTTGACCAAGATTGCTCAGCAGCGACAGCTGCGACATCTGCAGCGGCACATCATCGGGATAGAGTATCAATAATTTTTGCACCGCATCCAAAATCCCCTGCTCGTCGCCATCGTAGATCGAAATCTGACGCTCGGCCTGCCACCGCAGGCGGTGCTCTGGAGCCAGCTCGATCAGCCTGTCACGCAGTTCGATCGCCTGCTCTCGGCGATGTTGGATGAGCGCTCCGTCGATCTGGTGTATCAAATCATATAGCTCTGAGTCCAATAGTCGCAAATCATCGATAAGAGGAGCCTTGTCCTGCGGTACCAGCACCATCCCGCGCGGACCGTTGGCGGCTTGCAACTCAAACAACTCATCGGCGCCGATCGTACCACGCACGCGCTGCGACGGGTCTCGAACCAAGATCGATCCCGTGCGGCCATCGTAGCCAATGACGGCTTGCAAGTGCGCAAAGCCAGGGCCGCGCGTCACCAAAGTAAACGGAACGTCGCGGGCAATGAGCGATTCCGTGGCCGCTTCATCGACGGTGAATTCGCGCGTGGTATAGCCGTTTTGCTCGGCCCACTGGCGCTCGGCAAAATCGGTGGTACCGTTGTAGCAGATCTCTTCAGCCACCTCCAAATGCTCCGCTGGACGATTCCAGTAGCGACTAATAGCGGACAGTGTCGCGGGTGCACACGTCATCACGTGCTGCCGCACAAACTCAACGGGCAGGACTTTGTCCACACGTGAAAGTCGCTGTGGGTCGGCCAAGCGCTGCGCAAATTTATTACCGGTCGCCGATTTGGCTTGCAACGCATACTCGATGGCTTGGGCATCATCGCCGGTGCGCCGTGCCAGCTCGCAACGAAACAGGGTAAACTGCTGGCCGAAGCCACGCTCCATCAACGGCGAGAGAGCTTCGAAGCGTTTGAGCGTGCGAACGCAATCGACGTAATCTCGACGCTCGTAAGCGATCAGAGACATCATCCATGGCACCGCAGCAGTCTGCTTGCGCTGGTCAAAGTCGCTGAGCATCTCATACGCTTGGTCCTCCTTACCGGCGTTCATCAGCAGGTAGGCTTTGAAACAAACCGAGCCGCGGGTTTCGCGTTCGGCAATGGCCCGATCGATGGCTTGCATGGCCTTTTCGGGCTGGTCCTGCCTCTCCCAGTACATGCCGCGAGCGAAGTGGACCGAGTCCGGGCGATGCCCGACCGCCTGCATGGCTTCGATCAAGCCGGCTGCGGTGGAAAAATCACGGAGCAGTGTATAGCTTGAGAGCTGCAGCCACAGCCACCTCAAACGCTCCTCTGGATCGTCCGCTGCATCGGGCTGCGGCGAAGCTTCGATGAACTCCAAAGTGTCCAGCGGACCTTTCACATCCGCAATGTGCTGTGCATAGTAACCGCGGACCACCGGCAACTCGGGGGCTTCACGATTCGCTTTGAGCACATGCCAGCGACTTAAGCGCGGTGCACCCAATTCACCGACAATCCACGAAACGTCGCAGCGTTCGGCAGCGGTCCAGTTCCTATCCAGCGGACCGCATCGCTTGAGCTCCTCCAACGCATCCAGAAACATGCCTTCTTTGCCCAGCGAAACCGCACTCTCAAGTGCCGACTTTTGCGATGCTTGCGTTTCCTGCGTTCCTTGCGATTGCTGTATCGGTAGCGAAGACATGTTTACACGCGCCTTATCTGATAAAGGGTCGGGGCGGGGCTTTTTGGTGAGTACCAGGATACGACAGAAATCCCTCGGCGTGGGTTCAGCAGCTTGAAAATTGGAAAGCTAGAAAGCCTCTTGAGTGCCCCGCCGGCCCAGGTAGCTGTCGGCTCTAAAGAAAAGCGACTGATCTACCAATCAATCGGCCAAACAACTACGCGCTGGCGCTGCCGTTGTTGTGATCGGTGGCGCTGGGGAGTAAACTCAGAGTCTCGCGGAAGCGAGTTTCTCCAGGAAATTCGCCCGACTTTCGTTGCCTTAGAAGAAGATACTTATGATGATGCGTTGGCCGGGTTGCTGCTGGATGGGATTGACTTGCTGCTGGATAGCTGGCAGTGCTATTTTCGGAGATGCTCGTCTAGCAGCGCAGCCGCCGAGTGAGGCGCGTCGCGCGCCGCTGCCGCCGGCCGAATCGCTCGAGATGATCGCACTGGCCGAAGGTGAGCAGGCGCGGATGCTGGCTCATGAGCCGCAGATTGTCGATCCAGTCGAGGCCGTTTTCGATGACGCGGGACAAATGTGGGTCGTCCAAATGCCCGACTATCCGTTCCGCGTTAAGGAGCAACCACAGGGCCGCATCGTCGTGCTCAGCGATCTCGATGGCGACGGGCTGTACGACAACTCGCAAGTGTTTGCGGACCAATTGGAAATGCCCACCGGAATCGCGCTGTGGAAAGACGGGGCAGTGGCCACGGTGGCCGGTAAGTTGGTCTATCTGCGCGACAGCGATGGCGACGGTCGAGCTGATGAAACGCAAGTCTGGCTCGAGGGCTTCAAACAAGACAACGAACAGTTGCGTGCCAACCATCCGCGACTGGGGCCCGATGGCTGGTGGTATATCGCCTGCGGTCTGCGTGGCGGAGCGGTGCAACTGGGACCTGAACTGCGTGGCGATGCGCCCGCGGCTCCGCTGGAGATCGGCAGCCGCGACGTGCGCTTCCACTTGGCTACCAAAACAATCGAATTAATCACCGGTCCAGCTCAGTTCGGATTGGTCTTTGACGGCTTGGGACAGCGATTGTTCTGCAGCAATCGCAATCCGGCGGTGCAGGTCATTTTCGAACAAGCCGACTTAAACGGCAATCCACTGGCCGGCTTGGCCCCCAGCATCGTCGATGTGGTTCCCGCCGGCGATGACTCGCGCGTCTACCCACTGGTCGACGCGTGGGTCACATCGCACTTGCACTCGGGACAATTCACAGCCGCATGCGGAGTCTTCGCCCGCGGCCCGGCCGACGGCGCCACCGACATCTACACGTGCGAACCGACCGGTTCGCTGGTGCACCGTCAGCGTTCGACGCGCGTTGGTACGCGGCTAACCCCGGCCGCCGAACAGCTCGATCCGGCAGGTCGCGAGTGGCTGGCCAGTCGCGATGCGTGGTTCCGCCCGGTCAACGTTGGACTGGCTCCCGACGGCGGACTGATCGTCGTCGACATGCACCGCGCGGTGATTGAACATCCTCAGTGGGTGCCCGAGGAACTCAAGCAGCGTCCGGATGAACGCTGGGGGGATAATGCGGGAAGAATCGTCTGGGTTGGCTCTGAGCAGCATTCCTCAAACGTATGGCGCGAGTTGCGCGACCGGCCCCTGAAAGGCCGTACCGATGCCGAACTGCTCGAATTAGTTGGCTCCGACAATCCGTGGCTGCGACAGACTGCCAGCCGACTCTTGCTGGAACGCGATGCCAAATCGGCCAGTCAACCCCTGCAGCGCATGGCGGCCGACACCAGCCTGCCCACTAATGCGCGCTGCGACTCACTACGTCTAGCAAGTCTACTGAGCCAAGGCGAGTCGACGAATATCGATGTTGCTCCCTTTCTCGATGCCGACCTGAGCCTCCCCAGCCAGCAGGCTCTGGCAATGGTCGCCTTGAGCATTAGCCAACGCGGAGAGACTGCATCCGCCCATCCGGATAAACTGCTAGAGCTTGCCACGGCCGCACCTAGCAGCGGTGTGCGGTTTGCAGCCTGGCTGTGCCTTGGCGCAGCAGCCGAACGAAGCGACGAGGCAAAGGCTGAGGCGAGTGGCCAACCGATCGACGCGGCACACGTGGACGCCGTGACCAAGAGCTGGCTACAGGACGGGGACCGCTATGTGCTCATGGCTGCTGCGAGCGGGCTGCGCGATCAACCCGCCGCTTTGTTGCAAAGCTGGCTGCGCGGGCTCGCGCAAAGCTCGGACATCAACCTCTCAGCGGCCGAGCAAGTACCGCACATCGCTCGGGCCCTGACGGCTGCAACTCTCCGCCAGTCTGCCGCACTACTTGAGCAGAGCGCTGGGCAAGATAAGGCTACGCAGCCCGCTGCACAGCTCAGCGATCAGCTGACTCAAATTATACACACGGCGTCACAGGCGATCTCTCAAAGCGCGGCGGTGCAAGCTGGGACACCGGCCTCAGCTGGCCAGCGTGCGCTGCGGCTGGCTGCACTTGAGTGCCTGCAACCCATCGCTAAACACGCCCAGTTAAAATCGCAGCTCGCACCCGAGTTGTGGGAGAATCTGGCCACGCTGGCGGAAGACCCCGCGCAAGCGATGGGCATGCGCGTGGCGGCCATTGCGCTGCTGGCGGACTCACCACGGCAGGACACCTCACAGCGATTGAGCCAGATGGTCTCAGCCACGGCTGACCCGGACCTGACTGGACCACTGCTTCAGGCCTGGTGCGCCATCCGCGGCGATGCGCCCAACTCGCTGCTCATCGAACGGCTGACTAGCGCTACGCCACAACTGCAGCGTGAACTGTTGCCTCTGGTGGCTTCCAGCGAAACGCGTTTGGGACTGCTGGCAGAACAGATGCAAACCGGCCAAATAACCGCTGGGCAGATTGGCGTTGCTGAACTGACCAAGCTTGTTGCCCGAGCTACAGGCGATGCCAAAGCACAGTTGCAAAAACAGCTGTCGCTGATCGCCAACTCCGATCGCGCCCAGGCCGTCGAGCTATACAAATCGAGTTTGGCCTTGGAGCCGAATGTACAGCGTGGTTTAGAGGTCTTTCGCAAGCACTGTGCATCCTGCCACCGCGTCGGCGAGGTCGGCGTGGATGTCGGCCCCAATATCTCCGACTCGCGCACCAAGCAGCCCCTCGAATTATTGACTTCGATCTTGAATCCAAACTTGGCGATTGACAATAATTACTTTCGCTACGTAGTGCTCACCGAAGACGGACGAGTAATTGAAGGGATTATTGCGGAGGAGACGGCAGATGCTTTGGTAATTCGGGGCCAGGACGACCGGCGCGAGTTGATTCGGCGCGAGGACATTGACACAATGAAAGCCACCGGTGTTTCGCTGATGCCCGACGGGCTTGAAGCGCAGATTGACCCGCAGTCCATGGCGGACTTGATCGGTTTTATCAAAGGCTGGCGTTACATGGACGGTGCTGTTCCAGGCAAGTAAACCCGGCTTACCGACGGCTGGCCTCGCAGCGGCCGCCGTGGCAGCTTAATCAATTGAGGGTCGGCAGAGACTCAAGGCGGCGAAACAAGGCGGGTAGCCAACCTGGACTGCTGCGACACGTCGCGGCTTTGGCTGCTGAGCCATCCGCGGCGACAGTTCAGCGTTGCCAGTTGCTCGGCGTGTACGACGACTAAAATGACGACAGCTAAAACAACACAAAGTTTAAAGCGCATGAAAGACACACCTGCCTCATTGCCCACGATCGGCTGGCGTGAGTATGTTTCGCTGCCGGATTTAAAAATACCCGCCATCAAGGTCAAGGTCGACACCGGGGCGCGTTCGTCCAGCCTGCATGCGTTTGAGATGGAGCTTTTTTCCCACAAGGGGCTGGACTATGTGCGATTTAAGATCCATCCCATACAACGCAATGACACCAGGATTGTCGAGGTAGAGACACCCGTATTTGACATGCGACGCGTCAAAAGCTCGAGCGGCGAATCGTCCGTGCGGCCCGTGATCGTGACTCTGGTAGAACTGATGGGTGTGGCTTGGCCAATTGAATTAACACTCGCTAACCGCGACCAAATGGGCTTTCGAATGTTGCTGGGCCGCGAGGCGATACGCGGGCGGATGTTGGTCGACCCCGGTCGGTCTTACTTTGGCGGTAAACCCAAACGCAAGAAGGTCAAACGCAAACCTTAAGGCCTAGGTGTGTGACTCGGCCACGCACTTTCTAGCCTATGCGGCGCGTGGGGTAATCTCAGGTGTAAAAGACTGGGCATGCCTACGGCTGCAGCTTGAGCAGCAAGCGGTTATCTCCAATGTCCTGCAGTCGGACCGCTGGTGAGAGTTGAGCACCCTCCCGCAA
The DNA here is from genome assembly GCA_934278005.1 of uncultured Pirellulaceae bacterium. Taxonomy (GTDB): domain Bacteria; phylum Planctomycetota; class Planctomycetia; order Pirellulales; family Pirellulaceae; genus Aureliella. Next base: position 28,882 of record CAKQWG010000004.1, read on the forward strand.
GACTTCATCTCCGAGCATAACCACATTCTGCTTGCTCGAACGAAAAACGAATTTTACCGGACGTCGCTCAAGTTCATCAGCCATATCCGCCAAGTGGTCCGCGGAGCGTTCGCCGGCTCCGTCATCTACTCTGCCCACGAGATTGTCCGTCAGTTCGCCCGGCAAACCGCTATTCGGATCGTCACCGATGGGCTCAATCGAACTACCGACGGAACTTCGCTGCAGCGCATCTGCGGGCTTGCTTGCAAGGCTTTTGAACGGATTTGAGCTGGCTAAGAACTGCAGGTCGACGTCGGGCCATGCCGACTTTTTGCTTGGCGTTTTAGCCTGCTTTGCCGCGCCCGCCACACTCGGTGCGCCATGCGAACTAGTCGGCGCAGGCACATGAGAAGTTCTGTTATCGATCGGCACGGTCTCAAAGTCTGCCTCGTTAGCCGGCGCAAAAACTACATAAGCCAGCACCAACAACAACACTGGGACGAGCGCTACTTTCAGGCGCTGATGCTTGGCGGGTGGCTTGCGGTGCGTGATCCGCTTCGCGTTTGACTTGGCTGCCGACTTGGTTGCTGGCTTGACGTTTGGCGTGGCTTTCATCGGAACTCAAATTTAAACGGTGGATTGTCGAGTGTCGCCATCGACTTGGCGAACGTAACGCTCTGTGTCGCCACAGCAGTTATTCGCGCGAAGCGAAAAGTGAAGCTGGTGCGACGGGGAATTTCAGAGTAATTGCGACTCTGAAGCGGGCGGCCTGATCGTCCTCGGGCGCGAGGCTCAGTGACATGATTCGCACCGGGCGATCGAGCTGACTGACGACGTGCAAAAAACTGACCAGATCTTCGTAGCTAGCCGTGACTTGCAAAGCTAGACTGGCGACTCCATCGGCTGTGGATGTTTCGCGCAAATTCACTAATGCGATGTCGTGCCGCTGGAGCAGTTCGGTGGCAATCCCGATCAGCGGTTGATGGCCGGCGGTGACGACCGAATATTTGTCGGCTAAAGTTTCCCGCTTGTCTTGCAGTTGGAGCGTTAACTCTGACAGCTCTTGCTCCATCTGTGGAAGAATGCCCTGCAACCACTCTCCTTCGTGAGCGATTTGCTGAAGCTGCTGATCGGCAACGAAAACCGGCCGTAGACCGGCGAAATAGCTGCACAGCAAACAAGCCGTCAACACGGAGACTCCGATCAAGTTTATGCGCAGGGTTTTCAAATGATCGTTCATGGTTAACCGTTCAGGTACGTGTGTGATCTCCAAGCTGGATAGTCTTATGCGCGGGAAGTGCCTGGGCCCGTGTTAAAAATTGTCCGGCTAAAACTCGCAGTGCAGCGAATACTGCAAAGTATCAGAACTGGCATCGACTTTCTCCAAAGAGCTACTCAAGCTGACTGCCGAGAAGCACTGCGTTTCGCGCAGCAATTGCATCACGCGTGCGCAACTGGCAGAGCCCGTGCTGAGCAATTGCAAATCTACATAACCGTTAACAGGGTTGGGTGCGGTCGACGTCGGCACCACCCCCTGGTCGACAAACCCGAAGGATTTCACCTGCAGCTGTCCGCCGAGTTGCTGCTTCAGGTCGTGCAGCAGTGCAATAGCTACCAGGGGCGAGTGCTGACCACGCGCGATGAGCTGCTGAGCTACGACGTTCTGTAGTTCGCGTAGCTGCGCTTTCAACTCTCCACACTCTTGGCGTATCCGGCGTGGATGTTCCGCCAACGCAGTTTGCATCGCTTGTTTGCGTAGTTTGCTTGCAGCCGTCGTTTGACCCCAGATAATACTGCCAGCGGTCAATAACAAGGCTAACACAAGGCCCTTTCGCCAGGCCTGCCACAGGCGTTGCTGCCGAAAGCGATGGATGGCCGCCGGTGGCAGTAAATTGATTCTATGCACGCTGCACCTCCCCCCAAGCCAAGGCGGCCGCTAGAGCATATTCGGCCGTTAGACAGGTCTCACCGGAGTTGACCTGCCACTGGGCGACAGGGCAAGTCAATTTGGATTGCAGCAGATCGCTCAGGCCGTTGATCCGAGGTGCACCGCCCATCAACCACAGCGTACCCACTTTACAGCCTTGATGCCGCCAGGTGATGTACTCTATGGCCGTCCGCAGCTCTTCGGCCAACTGCGAACAGATACGGCTCACGGCGTCATAGGTTTCAATCTGCGCGGCATCGGCAACAGTCGATGCCGCGTGCTTTAGGCACTGGGCGATCCAGTGCACGGCTTCGGCCGTATCCATTTGATAGTCCCTGCTGGCCGTAGCGATCAGCTCTTGGATCGAGCCATGGACCATGCTCCGCACGTAGCTGATCTGTCCCGCTTGAACGGCCACTAAAGTAGGGCTACCGAAACTCCAATCCAGCGCAATATTAATGCAGTTGGGATCCGCTGGCTCAGCAGCTAATTGCAATGCGCCCGCCAGGCACCACGGTACACCGTCGAGCACGGTTGGCGTCAAACCAACTTCATCCAGCGACTGGGCAATCGACCAAGACAACTCCTCGGGAAGACTAAAGCAGCGCAGCTTGTCTTGGGCCTCTTTCGAATCGCTCGCGGACGGACTGGGCAGCACGGCGATGCATCGTGCACGGTGATCGTTCTTGGCTGAGGCGATCGTCTCCTGCACGGCGCGCAGATTGACTTGTGTGTCCTTAGGAACGTAGACCGTGCGATAGTCGCAGGCAGCCATACTGAGAGTCACCGCCACGCGCGTCCGCCGAGAAGCCGATCGGCCGTTAAGCACGCGTTGAACGACGCGCGACAATTCTTTTATTTCGCGGGTGCTCCAGTTGCACTGCGCACCTGCATCCTCGCTGGCCGCAGGTCGAGTAGGTATGGACACTGCGCAAATTTCATGAATGGTGTCGCGCTGCCGCTCCACAGAGACAATCTTGGTCAGCCGTTGTCCAATATCGATACCTAAACCGCACGTATAGCGCGGCTTCCAGCCAAATCTAATAGGGCCGTGTTTGTAACTTACCGATTTGACGTGCATAGGGTGTCCCGCGCTAGCGACCACATGCCGTGCGCCGCAGTGGGGGCGCAGGGCCATTCAGCAAACCATAGCTTGCAATTAGCGTCGGTCTAGAAAAAAACGCCTGGCGCACCCACTCCAAGCGTTCTTTTGGCAAGATATTTGTGTCCGCGAAGGGGCAGGGGAGGGATCGCTACCGAATGCCAGTTTCACGCGGCGCTTAGCCTGCGGCCCCGGCCTGTACGTCTAAAATTGGCAGCAGTACGGAAGCAACGACAATACCGACGAAGACGCCCAGCACGATGATGATCAACGGCTCGCTCAACTTGAGCACTTGCCGCATTTGCAGACTACCCTCGTCGCGGTAGTAGGCTCCAGCTGTAACGAGCACGCTTTCCAATTTGCCGGTCCGCTCGGCCATGATCAGCATCGCGTCGGCCCCCTCGGGCAGAAATTGGAATTCTTCCAAGCTATACGTCAGGCCGCGTCCCTCCAGGACATCGTGCTCCCAAGCCTCTACCAGCGTACCCAGCACACCGCCGCTGGTTGACTTCTTGACCAACTGGATGGCCTCGAGCAAGGCGATGCCATTGCCCAGCAAGTGACCTAAGCTGAGAAACAGTTGTCCTACCGACAAATTCCGCAGAGCGTGTCCCAACACTGGGCTCTGAAAGCACAGTCGATAGAATACTTTTTTGACGCTCGGCTGAGTAGCAGCAAAGGCGATGGCAGCGGCGGTCAGTGCGCTGCCGATGCCGACGATCGCCAAGTTACCACGAACAAAACCTGACACTGCGAACAGTAGCTTAGTCAGCATCGGCGGGACGACTCCCATCGACGAGAATGACTCCTCGAACTGCGGCAGCACGAACCAAACCAGGATTGAGGCCACGACCCCCGCGGCTCCGCAGAGGATGGCGGGGTAGGCCAAGGAGCCGATGATCGAGGCGCGGATGCTCTGATTCTCTTCCAACTGCGCGGCGATTTGACGTAGCACATCGGTCATCCGTCCTGAGGCTTCACCGGCGCGAATGCTGGCCACTACTTGATGTCCCAGCATATGCTCTTGCTCAGCCACGGCCAGCCCCAGGCCTGTACCATTGTTGATGTCATCGAGAATCTGCAGGAGACATTGTTGCAAAGCTGCCTGGCGACAACTTTTAGCGACCAATTCGATCGCTTCTGCAATATCGATGCCCGTTTCAATCAGCAGGGCCAGCTGTCGAAAGACGACCAACAGGCTACGGCTCGAAGCGCGACGACCAACGAATAGCCCCCAGCGATCAGCTAAGCCGCTCATGCGCGCAGCAGGTTCGGCGGCGATGTCTTGCGGAACAGCCAACATGCCGCTGTAGGCCGGCTTGTCGCCGGTAGTCGGGGAGAACAGTGTCGAGCTGACATTCATTGGCCGATTAATCCGTAAGGGCTACGCGGATAACTTCTTCGATCGTCGTCACACCCGCTTCGGCCAGCGACCGAGATTCTTCCAGCAAAGTCGTGCCGGCCTGGGCTCTGAGCAGATCGCGAAACTGGTTGACGCCACCCTCGCTCGAGATCGCTTCGCGGACGTCAGCATTGATGGCCAGGACCTCATAGATCCCTTGGCGGCCCGCATAACCGGTGTCAAAGCAGTCGGTGCAACCCTTGCCATGCGTAAAGGCGCGATTGGGCGGCTCACTGTAGCCCACCAGCAGACTCTGCTCAGGTGTTGGATAGTGAGACGCGCGACACTTAGGACAAATTTTACGAATCAAACGCTGGGCGATAATGCCCGCCATCGAGGCGGCGATTTTATAGGGCGGAATGCCCATATCCCGCAGACGCGTAATGGTCGAAGCGGTGTCGTTGGTGTGCAATGTGCTCAGTACCAAGTGCCCGGTCAGAGCGGCCTGTATGGCTACTTCGGCTGTTTCCGCATCGCGAATCTCTCCAACTAAGATGATGTCTGGATCCTGCCGCAAAATACTTCGCAGCGCGGCTGCAAAGGTGACTTGCCGAGCGGTATTGACCTGAACTTGATTGACCAGCTCTAACTGGTACTCAACCGGGTCTTCCACCGTGACCACATTGCAGCCGGAGTGTTTAATAGTCTCCACGGCAGAATACAACGTAGTTGTTTTGCCACTACCCGTCGGGCCAGTCACCAGCACTAACCCGTGCGGTCTACGGAGCATCTTCTGCATCTTGCCCAACTGTCGCTCAGGAACTCCCAAACGATCGAGATCGAAAGTGATCGAGCTGCGATCCAAGATCCGCATCACCACTTTTTCACCCAACACGGTGGGCAGCGACGACACGCGAAGATCGACGTCGCGATCGTCGACGCGAACGTGAAAGCGCCCATCCTGGCTCTTGCGCTGCTCGGCGATGTCAAGTTTAGACATAACCTTGATGCGCGATACCATAGCCGGATGCAGATCTTTGCGCGGCTTGAGTATTTCGCGCAGGCGACCATCGACTCGAAAGCGAATTACGCTCGAGCGCTGAGACGGTTCGATGTGAATATCGCTAGCGCCCTGTCGCACCGCTTGCACGATCAAGTAATTGACCAAATTGATGACCGGGCTGCCGTCGGCCAGCACTTGAATGCTGTCGGTATCGAAGTAGACCTCTTCAGACTTCAGCTCGATGGCCGAATCGTCCAGATCGGCGGTAACCGCGTCGACCTTAAAATCGTCTTCGTAGCACCGCGGCACTAGGCGTTCGATGGAGCTTCTCAGGCTCAGTATGGGCCGCACACGGAGGCCGGTCATCTCTTCCAGGAGATCGACTGTCTCTAGATTCTGCGGCTCGGCAAAGGCAACTGTCAGTTCCGAGCGCACCTTGAACAATGCTAGGCAATTGAATTGTTCGGCGAACGTTCTAGGAATCAAATGCACGACTTGCGGATCGACCAAGCCCTCGCGCAGCCGCACCCACGGAAAATCGAGTTGATGGCCGATCAACGGCAGGATATCGGATTCGGAGATCAACCCCAGCGTAACGAAAGCTTCGCCCAGGCGCATACCGCGGCTTTCGTGCAGGTCGAGCGCTCTTTCGAGCTGGGACTGGTTGATCAGGCCGGCTGCCAACAAGCGCTGGCCTAGCGGCAGCGGTGCCGACGGAGCAACTGCAGTGGCGGTGGAGCTGAGTATTGTAGCTGGCATGGCACATGTCGCACTAGCGTGCGAAGTCTCCTAGAGCGCTGCGGATGTTGTCGTAGACGGCCACGCACTGGTCGACTCCAGTAATGTACAGCACTTCGGCGCACAGCGCCTGCGGCTCTGCCAACACTAGTTTGCCACCTCGGGCCAGGCAGCCTTCCTGAGCATTGATAATAAACTCCAGGCCCTGACTATTGATCAGTGGGCTGTCGCTCATATCCAGAATGATCAGAGCCCGCCGCTGAGCGAGACAGTCATCCACGCTCTGGCGACATTGGTTCAAACCGTCTCCGGCCAGCGAGCTGCTGGCCTTGATGATGCTCACTGCACCCACCGTCTGAACATTGGTTGTACCGTGTGGTTGGCTCATAGATTGCTCGCCAAGGGTAAGCGGAGTATGAACCGCGATCCCACGTTAAGCTGACTCTCAACGCGCAGTTCGCCATGATGCAAACGGGCTACCTCCATCGCGAACGCAAGTCCTAGACCGTTGCCTTCAATGTCTGTGACGCGCTCATCCTGACAACGGTAGAAGCGGTCGAAGACATGGGGCAGTTGGTCTTCGGCGATGCCGATGCCCGTGTCTTCAACACAGATCGATACGGCCGATTCTTGCTGTTCGGCGACCAGGTTGATCTCGCCTCCTTCGCCCGTATACTTGATCGCGTTTCCTAATAGATTCAGTAAACACGAGATGACCTTTTCTTTGTCAGCCTGAAGCGTTTTGATGTCAGGCGCAATGCGGCAAGTGAAGTTCAACTGCTTTTCATTGATCAGTGGTTGAATGTGCAATTGGACTTCTTGAAGCATTCGCTGGACATCAAACGTAGCGGTGTCGACGGTCATCGAACCTGCTTCCAATTGCTGAATGTCCAACAACTGATTCAGCAGACGCCTCAGGCGCTCAGCCTCGGAATGGATAACGTTAAAAAACTCCTGCTGCTGCGCGCGAGGAATTTCGTCCATCTCAAGCAAAGATTCGGAGTAAGCTTTGATATTCGTCAGCGGCGTTCTGAGCTCATGTGTGGCGGCTGCAAGAAAGCTCTCGTGAGCTTCTTGGGCCAGCGTGTGTTGGGTGATGTTGCGCAGACTCCACACAAAACCCTCGGTTTCATGCATGCGGCCCTCCAAGGGGAGCCGCGAAAGTTGCAAGACTCCGTCGGTCGTGGCTTCACCGAAACGCAACTCCCAGCTAACCGGACGCGTCCCCTCGAGTAGCTCCCTAGAGACTTGCTCCCAGTTACGGTAGCCGTTTTCAGCCAAGTGTGCCGTCAGGGATTGGCCAATCAGTTCCTCAGCGGTCCCACCGCTGCCGCTCAAACTCAGCCAAGCCGGATTGGCATAGTTGAGCCTGCCATATCGATCGCTGATAACTAAACCGTCAGAAATACTGCGCAGTGCCCGGGCGAAGCGCTCTCCACTCACGTTGCCCACGGCATCTGCAAGCCGCCGCTCGACGCGTTGATCGAGTTGCTGTTTGCCGAGCAGTTCGACGAGGCTATTCCATCCGCGTCCCATCGCGCCGGCTTCGAAGATTGGCGTCAGCGTCTCTAGCTTGGCAGACTGTTCGAATGAGTTGAGTCGTACTGACAGGGCCTCTGCGGCCCGCATCGAGTAGCTTAGCCGCTGCACACCCAGGCTGACCACTAAGCCGGCCGCCATGACCAACGCAAGTGTTAGGTAGGACGACAGAGTATGCTCTGGCCGCCACTGAGCCACCACAAACCCCAGTGACAACAGCGACAAGCCGATGATTAACAACGTGGCTAGGCCATCGCGGTGAATCTGGTTTTTGTATCGGGTTATCACAGCGTTCCTGGTTAGACTTTCAGCGGCTCTAGCGCGCTCTTTAACTGGATGACAAGATCTTTGGGGGAGAAAGGCTTATGTATAATTGCCGAGATGGCCAAGCCAATGCGCTTGGCCTCAAGGCTGATTTCATGCGACTTGGCCGTGCACAAAAACACGGGAGTGTCGATGTTGGGTCCCGCATGGCGAATAGCCTCGATGATCTCCAAGCCAGTCATTTTCGGCATCTGCTGATCGAGCAACAGAATGTCATAGGGTTGCCGACACAGCGCCTCGTAAGCCGATGCGCCGGTTCGATGGACATCCACCTCAAAACCAGCATTCTTCAACACGAAGGTGAGCAGGTTAGCCAACGCAAAACTATCTTCGGCAACTAAAATTCTGCACATGCCTAGTTCGCCTTAGTTGTCAAACTGGCTAATCACGTTCAACCGCAACTCGCCGCTAGTTGCGTTATAAATCCACCCACCGGCACCGTCGGCATCTCCGGCCGTCATTGGCGAACTGGCCACCAACTTCACCGCAGCACTCGATGCGCCGCCCGATTTGACTTGTGGGAACGGCCCCTTGAGGTAGGCCACGATGTCGGTCGCCAACGAGGATGGATAGGCTCCGGTGTCAGCACGATATAGTTCCACCGCACCGCGCAGAGTGGATAACGATTGCAGATTGGCTGCTTCGCGTGCACTGGTCGTACGATCGTTGAATTTAGGAACGGCCACCGCTGCTAAGATCGCGATGATTACAATAACGACCACCAATTCGATCAGAGTAAAGCCCTTACGGCGATTTGCTAGAGAGCTACACATTTCAAACATTCCCCCATAAAGTTTTCGGTTTCGACGTATCTTTAGCTCGCGAGCTACGGGTTGGGAGCACTGAACGAGCTTGAACACGCAAACTTAGCCCACGCCTTACAATTAGCAAAAGCACTTGCGCAAAAATTTAATAATTCTGCTAGTTGATGAATGCCACGCAGGAATAGGCTGCCCGGACCGATACAGGATTTGAAAGAAATGCATGGTATGCATAGCGTCCGACACGACGCGACTAACGGGACTCGATGAGAAACTAGCAGGGCAGAACAAAATGGCGGACTCTGCCGCGACAGTTAGCGACGACGTTGTTGCGTTTCTGAGCCAACGCTTGGATGCCGCTCTCTTGCGGCTTTACATGGAAGTATCCACTGCGCAGGCGCCTGACGATTTCAGCGATTATGCAGCGCGCTATGCTATACCAGAGACCTTTGCATGGCAGCCCGCGATCGTCCAGCTGCACGCTGCCGGTCGCCCTGTTAGCTGGCCGCTGGACGCCCAACGCTGCTTGGTACTTGCCGAAATTTCCGTCGATCATTCCGCCGCTGGTGTGCTGGTCTCGATTCACCATGGGCCGCCCCAAGCAGCTTGTGCGGCTGTCCGTACGGCCATCGAGTGCTGGGACTTGAGCTGCGAAAGGCTGGCCAATCAGCAGGCATTGGAAGAGTCGGCCATGCAGTTGGCCCAGATTTTCGAAGAGCAAAACTGGCTGAGAAACTTCGCCAGAAGCGCGGCCAGCTTGTCGCGACGCAATTCTGCCAGCGAAATGGCCAACGGCATCTTGCGTCCGCTGGGCTATTTGCTGCGAGCCCAGGACGTGTACTTGCTGGTCGACGCCGAAGAACCAGCTCGCTCGGGACTCGTCGATACCAAATACGGATCTTCGCAGTTCTCAGCGGCCACTATTCGAGACTTGCTAAGCGAACTCGGTATCGAGAACAACTCGGATCCCGTAGTCAAAAACAATGTTGTTTGGCAGACCACAGACGGCCTGATCGAATCGCTCATCCTAGTCCCGGTGTGCGGCTATGGGCGGACCTTGGGTTACCTAACTGCGATTAATCGCTCCACCAAGCAAGCGGCTGACGGATTGCCAGTCTACGATCCAGAGTTTGGCAGCGGCGATGTGGGGTTGCTCGAAGAAGCGGCTGTGCTGCTCTCAACGCAGGCTCACAATATTCATCTGCTGGTCCAAAGCAACCAGCTGTTTCTGGGGACGCTGCACGCGATGAGCAGCGCTATCGATGCACGCGATCCCTATACGCAGGGGCACAGCGAGCGCGTCGCGCGACTGTCTTTTGAACTCGCTCAGATATACGGACTGTCCGACGAAGCCTGCCAAGAGATCTACCTTGCGGGTATCTTGCACGATGTGGGCAAGATTGGAATTCCCGACAGCGTCTTGCTGAAAGACGGCCCGCTGACCGATGAAGAATACAAAGTCATTCAAACTCATCCAACCATTGGGCATCGCATCGTCGAGCGATTGGGGCATCTGCAGTTCGCGCTGCCCGGCGTGCTATATCACCATGAACGGTGGGATGGCAAGGGCTATCCCCATGGACTCCAAGCGGAGGCCACACCGATCATGGGGCGCGTGATCGCCGTCGCCGATGCTTTCGACGCCATGACAAGCTGCCGGCCGTATCGCAACGCCATGCCAGTGCAGAAGGCCGCAGCGATTATTTCCAGCGGAGCTGGCCAGCAGTGGGACGCGCAGATCGTCGAGTGTTTCAGGATTTGGCTTAATCGACGCTTGAACGTGGATCACGCTATGGAGCTGCCCAATCAAAGCATTATACCGCTAGGCTCGCCCCTCGAGTCGATCCAGCAAGCCGTCATGGCGCTGAACAATTAGGTGGCGTAAGCTGCTAGCCTGCGTGTGGCGTAAGCTGCTAGCTTGCGCTCCTCTGTTCCTGTCGGCAAGCCGGATGCATGCCCCACCGCACGACCCCTGAAAGAATCGCTGTGGAAGCGTTACAATTGGCAAAAGCTGTCAGTTTTAGCACAGGGGACGCAAATCATGATTAAAGTCGGCATTGTTGGTTGTTCAGGCTATACCGCCATTGAAGCGATTCGATTGCTGCTACGGCATCGCGATGTGCAAATCGTAGCAGCGACCAGTCGCCAAGCCGATGGTTCGACGCTATGCAACATGCATCCGCAGTTGACCGGCCGCATTAATTTGGTAGTCGAGGATTTAACTCCGGAACAGATTGCTGAGCGATGCGATGTCGCCTTCTGTTGCTTGCCTCATGCCGCTTCCGCCCCGATCGTATCGCGGATTCTCACTGCGGGCTGCAAAGTCATCGACTTAAGCGCCGATTATCGGCTGAGCAATGCGGCGCTTTACGAAAAGTGGTATGGGGGAAAGCACGCCGATCCAGGTCGCTTGGGGCAGACTCCCTACGGTATCCCCGAGCTATTTCATGACGAGATCCGTGGTGCCAGCCTGATCGCCAACCCCGGCTGCTATCCATCGAGCGCCATCCTGCCGCTGGCCCCGCTGATAAAAGAGGGCGTTATCGAGCGATCGGGGATCGTGGTCGACTCCAAGAGCGGTGTCAGCGGGGCAGGTCGCACCCCCAAAATGGGCAACCTGTTTCCAGAGGTCAACGAGTCGATTTCGGCTTACTCGGTGGGCAGCCACCGGCATCAGCCAGAGATCGTGGATATCGTGGGCCGTTTTGCGGGAGCTGAGCCTGATCTGGTGTTCACACCGCACTTAGTCCCCATGGATCGTGGTATCTTATCCACGATCTACGTCCGCCCTAAGTCGCATGTAACGGCCAATCAAGTCCGCGAGTGCTTGTCCGAATTCTACGACGGCACCCACGGTTTTGTGCGCATTGTGCCGCACCTGCCTTCGACTAAGCAAGTAGCCATGACTAACTACTGCGATATAACCGTCCGTGAAAACGGCGAGTGGATCGTTCTGATCTCAGTCCTGGATAACTTGATCAAGGGAGCTTCGGGAGCGGCCGTGCAGTGTATGAACGTAATGTTTGAACGCGATCAAGCCGAAGGGTTGGGAGCCTAAACCAGTATGACTTATCATTTACCTTTGGGATTTCGCTTCGCCGGCGTAAGTGCCGCTATAAAGAAGAAGCCCGGCACCAAGGACATCGCGCTCATCGTGTCGGATGTTCCCGCGGTGGCTGCGGGAGTTTATACACAGAATCAAGTAGTCGCGGCGCCGGTCGTGCTGTGCCGTGGTCGAACGCCACTGACCTCGGCCCGCGCGGTGGTTGTCAACAGCGGCAATGCCAATGCCTGCACCGGGGCGCGTGGCGGGGCCGATGCGCGGCGGATGTGCAATTTGGTTGCCACGGCAATTGGAACGGGTACTCGGCCGGTGACTGCCGACCAGACGTTGGTGATGAGCACGGGAGTCATTGGTCGCTTTCTACCAATGGAGAAGATTGAGGCGGGCATCGCTCAAGCGGCCGACGCTCTCGCGACGGGCGAGCAGGCGTTTCTGGATGCCGCCGAAGCGATTCTCACCACCGACTCGGCTCGTAAAGTGACCACTCGCCGCGCGGAGCTCGGTGGCAAGCTGATTCATATCGCCGGCATGGCCAAGGGGGCAGGCATGATCGGCCCCAACATGGCGACCATGTTGTGCTGTGTAACCACCGATGCGAGGTTGTCGGCCGAACAGGCCCAGCGTCTGCTCACCGCGGCGGCCAATAAATCTTTCAATAATATCAGCGTCGAAGGCCACACCAGCACCAACGACACGATGCTTCTGCTCGCCAATGGCTGCTCGGGAGGAAATGAATTGGATGCTGCCGAAGAGGCTCAGTTTGCAGAGCATCTACAGGCCATGTGCATTGAATTGGCCAAGCAAATTCCGGCCGATGGTGAAGGTTCCGCACACTTGATCGAGGTCAACGTCCGTGGAGCAGCCAGCGATGCCGACGCGCGCATCATCTCGCTGGCTGTGGCCAGTAGCAATCTGGTCAAGACGGCCGTGCACGGTGGCGATCCCAACTGGGGGCGCATCGTTTCAGCCGCCGGATATGCCGGACCGCCCATCAATACCGCTCAGCTAGGCCTGAAGATCAATGGCATCGTCCTCTTCTCGGCGGGCGAACCGGTGGTGTTTGATGCCCAGCGTGCCAGCATGTCGATTCGCGACAACCATACTACGCTGATCGAGCTGAATGTCGGCTCGGGCCCGGGCCAGTGCACGCACTGGACGAGCGATTTGGGGGTCGACTATGTACGCTTCAATTCCGAGTACACCACATGAGCCAAGCTGGCCCTCGGCCGCTGCAGGCCTCCGGTGCCGTGCTGGGTATCGGTACCGACATCATCGAATGCGAGCGTATTGAACAGATGCTGGCCAAGCACGGCGACGTGTTTTTAGCGCGCGTCTATACGGCCCGCGAAATCGACTACTGCTCCCATCGCAAAGCCGGCGCGCAGCACTACGCCGGCCGCTGGGCAGCTAAGGAAGCCGTACTGAAATCCATTGGTACAGGCTGGGCCCACGGCATCCTGTGGACCGATGTAGAAGTAGTCAATCAACAGGGTGGCAAACCCAATATCGTACTCGCCGGTAAAGCCAAGGAAATTAGCGAGCAACTCGGGATTCGAGAAATTATGATTAGTATTTCACATTGTCGAAGCCATGCGGTTGCCTACGCCACCGCGCTTGGAGGAGCGTAATATATGCCACGAAAAATGGTCTTATTGACCTGGGGACATTCCAATCCGCGCACCGCCAAGACCGCAACGGGATTGCTCCGCTATTGCCCGGACGAATGCGTCGCGGTGCTCGATCCGGATCAGGCGGGCAAGCCGGCCCAAGAACTATTGGAAACCGGCGGCGATACGCCCATCATCGCCGCGCTCGATGAAGCTCCCGGCGCAGACACGCTGGTGCTGGGTATCGCCCCGCCCGGTGGCAAGGTGCCGCCGGCCTGGCGGCAAGTTATCATGCAAGCCATTGATCGCCGCATGAACATTCTCAGCGGTTTGCACGACTTTCTGTCCGATGATGCTGAGCTAGTAGCAGCCGCTCAGGCGGCAGCAGTCACTATCACTGACGTGCGCAAGAATACGTTTAAGGATATTGCTCGCCGCGACGCCTTCAACCACACCTGCTGCCGTTTGCACACCGTGGGACACGATTGCAGCGTCGGCAAGATGGTCGTCAGCTTGGAACTGGCACGAGGTTTGACCGCCCGTGGACGCGACGCATGCTTTGTCGCAACCGGCCAGACGGGTATTATGGTCTCCGGAGCTGGGTTGCCCATCGATTGCATGGTAGCCGATTTCGTCAACGGCGCGTCTGAGAAATTGGTGCTTGATAATCAACACCACGACATCATCGTCGTCGAGGGCCAGGGCAGTTTGGTGCATCCCTCCTACTCGTCTGTTACCTTGGGCCTGCTGCATGGCTGCGCTCCACACGGACTTGTATTTGTGTTCGAAGCGGGGCGTGACACCGTGGGCGGCTTGCCACACGTGGCTCTGCCCAGCCTGCACAAGCAGCGTGAACTGTTCGAGACGATGGCCAGTATCTACCAGCCATGCGAGACGATTGGCCTGGCCATGAACGGTCGCCGCCTGAATAAGTTGCAAGCCGCTGAGCTGGCCCAATCAATTGAGGCCGAAATGGGACTGCCCGTGGTCGATGTTATTCGCGACGGGCCCGAACGCTTGCTCGACGCGGCGGAAGCCTTTTATGATTCCGGACGCTGGAAGTAGATTTTTCGCTGGAGATGCTAATGGTCGAATCGAAAAAAAAAGGGCGATCGGATTTAGTCAATCCGCTCCGCAGCGGGCACGGCCCGGGCAGCTCACTTGGGAGAAGTCTAGCTCCGAGAGGTCTAGCTCCGAAAAGTCTAGCCTCGAAAAATCTAGCCCTGAGATGTCTGGTGCTCTGCGGGCTGCTCCTAGGGGGATTGAGCCTGAGCGGCTGCAGCGGCATGCAGCCCCAGGGCACTAGCGTTTACCGCGAAGGCCTAGTAACTGAAGACGGCCAGCCCGGCTACATCACCGTGCAGCACTGCTTAATTGGCTTCAAAGGCTCAGTGCAGGGCAAATCCATTTCGCGTTCGCAGGCCGAAGCCGAAGCGCTGGCCCAAGAGCTATTTGCCAAAGCTCAGGCCGGAGAGGACTTCAGCAAGATTGTCGTGGCCCACACGGATGATTCCGCACCGGGTATCTACCGGATGGCCAACAATGGTTTCCCGGGGGATACCACCAGTCGCATTCCCAGCAAGCATGTGATGCCGCGCAGCCAGATGGTAGCCGCCTTCGGCGATGTGGGGTTTGAACTGGACACAGGGCAGGTTGGTTTGGCGCCCTACGATCCGGTCAGCAGCCCCTTCGGCTGGCACATAATCAAACGCCTTAAATGAGCATTAGCCG
>CAKQWG010000005.1 GCA_934278005.1 uncultured Pirellulaceae bacterium
TTCTAGCGTCAATTGTCTTCGCCACGGTTGTTGGTTGTTGGTTGTTGGTTGTTGGTTGTTGGTTGTTGGTTGTTGGTCGCAGCGCTGGCGATGTGGTGGTCGCAGTTCGTGGGTGGAGAAAGCATTGAGGTCTTGTGAACGATTTAATTCAGACTGCTGGCAGTGAACGCTCTGCGCAGCCGCTTTCCAAACCCGCTTCCGCTGAGCTTGTTGTGCCTGCTGAGACGCGCTCAAAATCTCGCGCATCGTGGAGTGCGGACATCTGCTTGCTATCAACAGCGCTGATGTGGGGCACCAATATCTTGGTGTTCAAGAGCTTCATAACCGACTTTAATCCTTGGGTGTTCAACGCACTGAGACTCGTCTTCGCGACTCTTACGCTGGGGATTCTCGCCTTGGGAGAAACGTGGCTTGCGCCCACAGTCAAGTCGCGAGAGCCCGTGTATTGGTGGCGCGTGTTGCTATTCTCACTGCTCAACGGGTTCGTCTATTTGATAGTATTTGTGCAAGGCATTTCGCTGACCACGGCTGGCAATACGGCTTTGATTCTGGCCTCGATGCCCATGTGGACGGCCGTTCTAGCTACGTTCTTTCTGCGCGAACGACTGCCGCGGGTCACATGGTTGGGGCTCTTGGTGACATTTGTGGGAACCATCATCGTGACGACTCAGGGGAGCGGTCCGGTGAGCTTAGCCAGCCGTTATTTTTGGGGCAATGTCTTCATGATGGTTGCGGCTCTAGCATGGGCCACAGGGACTGTCGTGAGCCGCCCCATTTTGCGAACCATGACTCCGCTGCGCCTGGCGTTTATCAGCGCTTTGATCACTACTCCACTGCACTTTGTGTTGGCCGCCACAGAGCTGCCCGCCGCGTTGCCGCGAGCGCTGGAGCCTGCCATGCTGCTAGCTATTATTTATTCGGGCGTTTTTTCGACCGGCGTGGCGTATGCCACGTGGCACATGGGCGTGCGTGCGCTGGGAGCGTCTCACGCGGCCGTCTATCAGAACGTAGTGACGCTGGTCGCTGTCGTCGGTGGCTGGGTAATTCTCAAAGAACAGCCGCTGCTGGCTCAGATTTTTGGTGGCTTGCTGACTCTGGCCGGTCTGTATTTGATGCGGCGTGGGCGAGTGTAAATTGGGAGCGCGGCGACGGTCCACCGATAAAAGATCTGCCCGGCGCATTGCGCAGATCGCGCCATTTACTTACCCAGCCAAGTCGTAATCAGGGCTTCGGGCGCGGCGAAGGTAGCGGTGCACGCGGCTTCGAAGGTTTGCGCCGCCCGCAGCATGTCCAACAACTGATCAAAGCGGCGGCGATTGTTGCGTTCCATCATGAATCCGGTCAGCCCCATGCCGACTAGGCCGGCCGCCTCTTGATCCAAGCGACCTTCTAGCAGCGTCTTGGCGTTTTCTACCTTGAGCAGTGCGGCGGGATAGGCTTGCTGCCACTGGGCAACTCGCGCATCGCCGCGTCGAAAGGCATTTTTGACTAGGTTGCGAGCCACGCCCTCGGCAAACCAGGTGGGAACCTGCGCGAGCGAACCGATATAGGCGCCGCTGACGATCTGCAGTGCCAAGGCCTGGGCCTGTTTCTCCGCAGCTCGGGCATCGCTGCCGGTGCTGTCCAGCGCCAGTGCACCATAGGCATCCAGTGGATCGGCATGCCAGTGTCCGAGCCACTGCTTGGGCAGCTCGCGACTTTCCGTCATGCGTCCAAATTCGCTATAGTCGTAGCGGCTTTTAAGCACGAAGACCGCAAATCCACCGCGGATCAGCGGCTGGTTTGCAGGGGCTTTGAGCAGTTTTTGAGTGGTGTTGGCAGCGGCTTGCATGCCTTCCAAAACTGCGTCCAGACGCTCTTGTGGAACGTTCCCCAGTACGAATATTTCATCACTGGAAGCTGTCAGAGGGCTGTCGTTGGGTAGCACTCGTCCCCAGCGCTGCAATGCGAGCTGTTGTCGGCGCTCGAACAGTTCTTGATGAGTCGAAGAGTCGGCCCACACCTGATCGATCACGGTTTGGATATTCATGTCGACCGTAGGGCCGTCGAAGGCTGCGCCGGCATCGATCCAAGCTGCGATGGTGTCGATCTGCTCCTTAGACAGTGCGGGACGACCCCCGGCGGGCATGCGATCTCCACCTTCGCCCTTCAGTCGCTGGACGAGGAGGCTGTCGCCGGAGCTGCCGGCACTCACGATCTCGCCGCTGTCGCCCCCTTTGGAAAGCTGTGCGAAGTTATCCATTCGCAAGCCGCCCGAAGCCTGTCGACCTCCGATATGGCATCCGCGGCAGTTATCTCGCAGGATAGGAGCGATGGTGCGCGCGAAGCTTATGGCTCGATCGCTGTGGCTTTGTTCGCCAGGCTCCGGTGTTGCGCTGGGCCCTGGTGTCGGGTCGGCCCCCTGTGAATCGCTGGCCATAGCTGGCGGGGCGGCCTGTGGCATGGACGTCGGTGCAGCGGCCGGCGCATTCTCTGGCTTTGCAGCGGTTAATTCCTGCCAGCTGGGCAGCAGTTGGAGCTGCACATCTTTGCTCTTCAGCAGCGCATGGGCGCGTGCGATGCGCTGGTAGATGGGCTCAAGCAGAGCGTGCACTTCAGCATCGCCCGCTTGAAGCAGCTCTATCAACTCGTGTTGGGTGACCGCGATCTGCTGTGCCGACTGTGCATAAGCCCCACTAGCAAATAGCTCGCCGGCTTCGAGCGTCGCTTGCGTCAACTGTTTAGCTTTGCTGCGCTGTTGATTGGTGACTTCTGCGTGGCAGCACACGGCTGGCAGCAGGAGTACTAGCCAAACGATAATACTTTTCATCACGGATTCACAGATAGCTTGACTCCCAGCGACTGGCTGGCGGGGATAAGGATAGCGTCGCTCGGGCCGCCGCGCGGAAGAATCATGTAGGCGATGAACACGCCCAATAAAACTGCCAATATAAACATCACGGCCAGACCAATGATCCACAGGACTCGTCGGCCACCCTCGGCGGGAATGGGAGGAGTGGCGGGGAGCAGAGGCTGGGTCGGCAACGGCTTTTGGGTCTTGGTGCGTACGACAGATTGCCCACCGTGGGCTGAGCCGTGTCCGGAGCGCAGTTGGCTGCGGCGAGCAATCTCGGATTCCAAATCGATCTGACTGCTGGTGTCTGACGCGCTAGCGTTTTTGGCGATCCGCACCAACACGCCGCTGTCCGACGTGCTGAGGCTGGAGATCAGGCTGCCCGATTTGCCGCTCAGGGTGTCGCCGTCACGATTGCTGACCGTGTCGACACTGGCCGCCAGACTCGAACCGGTTTGCGATGAGGAACCGCGCGGATCGTGTTCGTCGCCCAAGCGGAGCGAACTGCCGCTGGCTCCATTTTCTTGTTTGGCCAGCCACGCTTCGAGTACTTCTGCGGTCTGGGCGGCCGATGCGTAGCGAAACTTGGGATCCTTCTGCATCAGCTTCCAGCAGATGCCTTCTAATTCGCCGGGGCACTCGGGGCGGATCTTGCGGATCTCTTTGGGCATCTCCCGCTGATGTTTGGCGATGCGTTGGGCGATGGTTCCGTCGGGAAATGGCGGTGAGCCTGTGAGCATATAGTACATCGTGCAGCCCAGGCCATACAGGTCGGCGCGCGGGTCGACCTTGTGGCTGTTGAGGGCCTGTTCAGGGGCGAGGTAGTCGGCCGTTCCCAGCACCTTATCGTTATAGTCGATCGTCAGTGAAGCTTGGGCATCGTCGGCGAACAGCGCCAGACCCAAGTCCAGGATCTTCACTTTGCCCTGCGAATTAATCAGTATGTTGGCTGGCTTTACGTCGCGGTGGATCAGGCCGACTTCATGCGCGTGCTGGAGTCCATGTGCGGCTTGAGCGATATAATGCGCGACCAGTTTGAACGGCAGTGGGCCCTTCTTTTTAACGATCGTCTGCAAGTCGTCTCCATCGACATACTCCATGACGATGTAGTGCGTATCGCCCTGATTGTCGATGTCGTGCGCACGCACCACGTTGGGATGGTTCAGAGAAGCGATGGCCTTGGCCTCTTGCTGAAAGCGCGCCAAGTACGAGGATTTCCCTAGCCGGCTTTGCGGCAATACCTTGATCGCTCGCAGGTCATGCAGCAGCGTATGCTCGGCCAAATAGACGCTGCTCATACCACCGCTGCCGATGTGCCCAAGCAGCTTGTGTTTGCCCAGAAAGAACCCCTTGTATTTTCCCTGCAGAAGTTTCTCGCAATGCCAGCGCGTGATCACCTTCTGCTTCTGCAATGCCTTAGCCATCGCAACGGGATGGGCCGGCAATTCTCCCCCGTGCTCAGCACGTATGGCCGCGAGAGCTTTTTCAAGCACTTCGGGGGTCGCCAACTGGCTCTTCTGTACCAGCTCAACGAGCTTATCTGCAGTGACTGTCGCCATTATGGCCCTTGTCTTGACGCGGTCGCAATCGACCAGGGCAACTTACTACATCCCATCCAACGCAGTCCACAAGAATGATAACACCATGCACCAAGGAAACGCAGTTGCAATGATTTCAGGAATATTCCACTGCACGCAAATTAGATTATAAACAGTGAGCGTGTTTGTGATACAAGCAAGTGTACTTCAAACGCCGGCGAGAATGGCATCAGAAACGCGGCAAATAACGGGCCGAAATGGAATATTTTAGGAGAGACTGAGCAATGCAAGTAGCCAGAACAACCAGAATGCAGAGTCGGCAAGGATGAGCAAGCGTGCCTCGGCGATCGTAGTGGGCGGTGGCGTCATAGGTCTGTCGTTGGCTTGGGAGTTGGCCGAGCGAGGGCATTCTGTGATCGTCCTGGAGTCGGCCCGAGTCGGCAGAGCGGCCTCCTGGGCCGGGGCGGGAATCCTGCCGCCCACGGCCAAGCACGGTACGCAAGACCCCTACGAGCAGTTTCGGCGAATGAGCCACGAATTGCATCCACAGTGGGCCGAGCGTCTACGCACGCTGACGGATATCGACAACGGATTTTCGCGCTGCGGCGGCGTTTATCTGGCGAGCACAGCGGCCGAAGTGGCAACTCTAGCAGCCAATCGCTGGTGGTGGGAAGAGCATGGCATCGAGCATCAGGCCTGGACCATGGAGCAGCTGCTGCAGCACGAACCCGCACTGATGGAAGGCCGCGCAGTTGCCGGACAGGCTGCTTCATCGCAGTTTTCTGCAGCGCCATCCTCCGCAGCGCCATCCTCCGCAGCGCCATCCTCCGCAGCGCCATCCTCCGCAGCGCCATCCTCCGCAGCGCAGACCGCCATTCGCTCCGCTTGGTTTTTGCCCGACGAATGCCAGATTCGCAACCCCTACCATCTGCAAGCTTTAGAGGCGGCCTGTCGCAAATCGGGCGTCGAGTTGATCGAGCAGACTGCGGCCACACGGTTTGAATCGACCAGCTCAGGCGGCGTGCAGGTCCACACCGATCGCGGTAGCTACCAAGCCGATCAGGTCTGTATTTGCTCGGGCGCGTGGGCGCGCCGCATGTTGCAGGAACTGGGACAGGCCAGCGGAATTATGCCCGTTCGCGGCCAGATCATTTTGTACGGCTGCGACCGGCCGCTGCTGAATTCGGTTGTCAACGAAGGGCATCGCTACCTAGTCGCTCGCCGCGATGGCCGACTACTGGCAGGCAGTATCGAGGAGGAGGTGGGCTATGTCATCGAGACCACCGAACAGGGGCTGGCTCAGATTCGCAGTTGGGCTGAAGGCATTCTGCCGCAGTTGAAGAATCAGCCGATCGAGAAGACCTGGGCCGGCCTGCGCCCTGGTTCCTACGACGGCTTCCCCTACATGGGACGAGTCCCCGGCCACGAGCAGTTATTTCTGGCGGCTGGCCACTTTCGCAGCGGGATCCATCTCTCATGCGCAACCGCAGTACTCATGGCTAACGAGATGGAAGGCATTGCCAACCCCATCGACTTGCATCCCTTTCGCGTTGGCCGCGGTTAAACTTCCACGCGAACACAGCGGGACCGCTTAGAGAACACAGCGGGGCCGACTAACGCACACGACGGAACATTAACAGTCGCATTTCTAGAGTCTCATTGCCAGCGGTGATGGGCAAGCGGCTAGCGCGCAGCATCAATGTGCCCTGGCCCGCTCTCAAATGAACCACTCCCAGATGCAGCGGTTTAAAATCTTTTACGAGTGATTCTGTATCGCGCGGAACGCGGTCGTGCTCCGCGCCGGTCTGCGGGGGATCATTGACAGCCTCGATGGTCGCCCGCAGTTGACTCTCTCCAAGCTTCGGCGGCGTAACGCTGCAAGTACTTTTTCAACGCGTGCTTACGAGCTGTGTTCTCACTGGTCATGTAACGTAGCTTGCCAAAGATTTCGCGCTCGGGCCCCCACGCTCGATCGTAGCGCCCGAGCACCCAAAAGATCCCGCTGTACGAATTTGGGTCGCGACCGTCCAGGGCGTACTTGTTATTGAGCTCGAGCATTATCTGTAGGGCCTGTTGAGCTGACGAGCTCCACTGCAGAATCTTTTTTCCCCACAGCATGCGCAGGTAGTTGTGCATGCGTCCCTCGCGGACCAACTGTCGCTGGGCCGCGTTCCAAATCGGGTCATGCGTCTGCGCTGCCTCGAACTGCGCCAAGCAATACACGATCGGTCGCTCGTCATCAGCATGCTCCTCGATCGTGCGCAGTGCCCAGGGAGGTAGCGACTCAAAGGCGTCGTAGTTGGGCTCGCGCCAGCACATATTGAAGCCGATCTCGCGCCACGTACAGAGCTGGTCGAGGAAGGCTTCTGTATTTCCGTCGACTCCCCAAAATCCGTTGACTTTACCATTGGCAGGCTTGAGCTTGTGTGGGTTCCAACTCGCGGCATGCATAACTTCAAAGAAAACTTCGTGCGGGCTTATGTGACCAAAGTGCAGGTGAGGGGAGAGTTCGCTAGAGCCCTCCTGGTCGGGTTCATTGCGAGCTGAATCGTAAGTGGGCAGTCGCCGCTTGATAAACCGCTCTAGCGACTGCATCGCCGATTTGGCGCCGCCGCGAACCGCCCCCGGACCAACGCTGTGATCGATGGGCAAATGTCGCAGTCCACCGCCGGCCAGCAGTTCGCTGAGTACCGCCCGAGGCCATCTGCTGCGAATTGCATCGGGCAACTCCTCTAGGGCTGGCAGCCCGCGCAGGGCGCGTCCGTCGAGCGGACTGGGATCGGGCGGGTGCTGTAGATGTTGGGGCAGCTCCTTCTGCATCCAGCGACGATAGGAGTGGGCCACTGTGAAAGTTCGCTCGGCGGCCTGCAGAGGCATCAGCCCATTTGCATCCACGGCCAGCAGCGCGCACGGCAGTTTCCCGCTAATCGCTCGCAGCATGCGCGGGTGGAAAAAGCACGGGAAGTCGTCGCTCACAATCGCCGCAGCTTGATCTGCCAGCGCGGCAAGTAAACCTGAGCCGGCGCCCGGATGTGGTTCAACGTAGGGATAGTACAACACACCCCGGGAGGCACAGGCCGCTTCGTTGTCGCGCATGCCTTCGATTACAAAACGGTGCAGGCGGTCGCTGGCCCAGCCATATCGCACGCGCAGCCCTTCCAGGATAACCAGCGGGCGCTGAGTCTGTTTGGCCACGTCGCGGGCCAGTTGCAGAGCGTAATTGGAGCGCGTTCGTCGAAAGGCGGTCATCCAGTAGACTACCCAGCGGCCCTCGGCGAGAATCGGCCGGGCGTTGAGCGGCCGGATGCGAAGGCTAGGTACCTGAGAGTCGATGTGCAATTTCTTTGGAGCCTCGCCTCGTCCATGGAGAGCGGAAGTCGCCCAGCCGCGCTACTTGGGCAGCAGCGCCATGACCGATTCGCTCGGGCGTGGGATGACGTGCGCGGCGATCAACTTGCCTAGGCCTTCGACTTTGGGTTTGGCTGCATCGACGGCTGCCCGCACGGCAGCCACGTCGCCGCGAATGACGATGGTCACGTAGCCTCCGCCCAGTTTCTCCTTGCCAACGACTTCGACTTGAGCAGCTTTGCAAGCTGTGTCGATGGCTTCGAAGACGGCCGTGAAGCCTTGTGTTTCAATAAAACCTAACGCTTGAATCGGTGCGGAACTCACGTGGGTAGTCTCAGTTTGGGAAGTGGTTTCAGTAGATATGGAAGACGGCGAATCAGTTGCCGTTGGAAGTTCTTTGACGACGTTCTGTTGGATCAAGGGACTGAATTCGATGGGGCTGCGTATGCCTTGAAAGCCGCCGTCGCTCATGCGTGGGATAACGGTGCAGACCGGCTCACCCTGCATCTGCTGGGCGATCGCGTAGCCTGCGTCGATGGCTGCACGGACTGCGTCGATGGGGCCTAAGAGCTTGATACAAGTTCCTGAGAAATCGTTCAATTCGACTTGCCACAATCGCACACTGGCGGCCTTTTCCATAGCATCCAGTGCCACCATGGCCGGAGTCCAGCCCTTGGTTTCGAGCACGCCAAAGGCATCGGTTGGAGTTACTGCAATAGGCAATTCGGGATCTCAAGCACAGGGGTTAAAGTTGGCTCAAACGCAAGGTCAGGCTGTTGGGCTGATCGTTGGGTATTTGGTAACCGTGGCTAACGCCAAAGCGGCTGATCAACCGTGGCTAACGCCAAAGCGGCTGATTGATACATCATGGCTGGCCACAGCTGGAATTGCTAGACTAGCCAGTGCAATTTCTGTGGTGGCGTGCGCGGAAATAACGGTCGTAGGCAATTGGTCGACGCTGCCAGCATGGCTAGGTCAAGCAGCCAGCATGGCTTGGTCAAATCGTGTAGCCTAAATTGTTCCAGATTGCACATGTCAGTCCGGCAGGCCGCCTCTCGCGCGGGGTGAGCCGTAGAGATTGCGATGGAGTAGGAATAGGCGCGCGCCGCTCTTGTTCCGGTGTCGCGCCAAGAGAATGCTAGAGACTTACAAGGTCACCCAACATCATGGACCTCTCGTACATACGCTCCGCTTTGCACAGTTGCGATGCTCAGGACATGCACAGCGTGGCCCGCGTGGCCGTCCAGTTGGCGCGGCATCTGCAACAACGCGCCAAGCAACTGCAGACTCCGGCCGAACGTCGCCAGCAAGCCGAGCTGGACCGAATGGTGCGCTACCCGCGCGACAAAGCCATTTTGACTCAGTTGACAGATCAAGCTTTTCGAAGCGAGCGCGCGGCCCGTGCTGCAGATCAACTGGTACACATTCTGGACGTGCAGGGCATTCCGCGTTTCTTCAGTCCCCTAGAGCGCACCATGCTGCGCGGCTTTCAGTCGTTCGGAGAATATCTGCCCGGCGTGGCTGTACCACTGGTAAAAGAAAAGATGCGTCAGGAAACGGCCAACGTTATTCTGCCGGCCGAGCCAGACATGTTGCGCGAGCACTTGCAAGCGCGTCGCGCTGCTAGCGTGCGGATGAATGTCAATCTTTTGGGTGAGTCGGTTGTGGGCGAGGGCGAGGCAACGCGGCGTTTGCAGGCGAACTTGAAGCTACTGCAAATGCCGGAGATTGAGTGCATTTCAGTTAAGATATCCACGCTCTATTCGCAGATCGCGACGCTCGCACACGATGCTACAGTGCGTACGCTATGCGATCGTCTGGAGCAGTTATACCAAGCCGCTCAAACGGTTGCTTTTACGCGCCAAGATGGCACGTGCGTCCCCAAGTTCGTCTACTTAGATATGGAAGAGTACCGCGATCTGCGTCTGACCGCCGACGTGTTCAGAAACACCCTCGACCGTCCTGGCCTAGAGCAGGTGCGGGCCGGAATTGCGCTGCAAGCCTACGTGCCCGATAGCTTTCGCGTGCAACAAGAATTGACAGAATGGGCTCACGCTCGCGTGTCTAACGGTAAATCCCCTATCACCATCCGCATCGTTAAGGGTGCCAATATGGAGATGGAGCGCGTGGAAGCCTCACTGCGCGGATGGCCTCAAGCGCCTTACAAAACCAAAGTAGAAACCGATGCAAATTACAAACGTATGGTCCGCTACGGATTGCAGTCGGCGAATATACAGGTCGTGCGGTTGGGAATCGCCAGTCACAATCTTTTCGATGTGGCCTTTGCGATTGTGTTGGCGGCTTGTGGTAATCGAGTTCACGATGAGCGGCCGCAGTTCGGTATGGCTCTGCCGCTGGACCACCTGCAGTTTGAGATGCTCGAAGGCATGGCCAACCATCAGCGGCGGGCACTGCATGAGTTGGTGGACAATCTGCTGCTTTACGCGCCGGCCTGCGAGCAAGCAGACTTCATTCATGCAATAGGGTATTTGGTTCGCCGCATGGATGAGAACACTGGCCCGGACAATTTCTTAAGACATGCGTTTAAGATCGAGGTCGATAGCCCAGAGTGGCAGCGCATGGAGCGCATCTTCTTCGAGTCGGTCGATCAAATGGAGCGTGTCACCGCGGCTCCACGGCGGGCGCAAAATCGGCGACAACGGCCTCCGCAGCCGGCGGCTCCCGAGCACTGGAGCCGGTTGGTCAACGAGCCCGACACGGATTTTTCACTGCCGCAAAATTGTAACTGGGCCGAGGACATCGTCGCCCAGTGGTACTCTCGCTGCGACTCGCGCGCTACGCACGTGCCGCTATCGATCGCTGGCGGTGATATCGACGGTGATATCGACACTGATGTCGGCGATGATATCGGCGATGATGTCGACGGTAGCCGCGACGGTGGTGGCGAGTTAAGCCAGTCGTACGATCCATCGCGACCAGGTGTAGTGGTAGCTCGAGTTCGGCAAGCTACTGCGGCGCAGATCGCTCGAGCTGTCGCGTGCGCTCACGACGATCCAGCTCAGTGGCGACGCATGGATGCTCAGGATCGCTACGAATTGCTCCGGCGAGCAGCCCAGCAGATCCGCGTGCGGCGTGCGGATTTAATCGGCGCCGCCATGGCTGAGGGGGGCAAGACGATTGCCGAAAGCGACCCGGAGGTGTCTGAGGCCATCGACTTTGTCGAATTCTACGCGGCAGCCGCGCTGGAACTACAGCAAGATGTGCGCAGTTGCGCTCGACCCGTGGGAGCGGTGGTGGTCATCAGCCCCTGGAATTTTCCGATTGCCATTCCTTGTGGCGGCGTGGCGGCGAGCTTGGCCGCTGGCAATACGGTTATCCTCAAGCCCGCTTCCGATACCGTGTTATCCGCTCGCATACTATGCGAATGTTTCTGGCAGGCCGGCGTACCTCGCGAAGCGCTGCAGTTCATCGCATGTAGCGGCAGCCTGGCAAGCCAAGCGCTGCTCAGTTCGCCGCAGCTAGGCGCAGCAGTTCTGACTGGCGGCACGCAAACCGCTCAGAAGATCCTAGCGCAGTATCCCGAGCTACATCTATTAGCCGAGACCGGCGGCAAGAATGCCACGATCGTATCGAGCCTGAGCGATCGTGAGCTGGCGATCAAGAACGTACTGCATTCGGCTTTTTCACACGCAGGGCAGAAGTGCAGCGCGACCAGCTTGCTGCTGCTCGAAGACGAGGTCTATCACGATGCGGGTTTCCGCGCGAGCTTGATCGATGGGATTCAAAGCTTAACCGTCGGTTCCGCTTGGGATTTGAAGACCAAAATGGGACCGCTCATCCGAGTGCCCAGCGGCGCGCTGCTGCGCGGAATGACTCAGTTGGAAGCAGGGGAAACCTGGGGTCTGAAGCCGCAGCAAATAGGTGAAAATCCCCATCTGTACTCACCGGGTGTCAAGTGGGACGTGCCCGTCGGTGGCTTCACGCATTCCACCGAACTGTTCGGTCCGCTACTAGCTGTGCTCCCGTATCGCCATCTGCATGAGGCTATCGATATGGTCCACCGCACCGGCTACGGCCTGACCAGTGGTCTAGAGAGCTTGGATGACCGCGAGCAGCAAGAGTGGGTTGCTCGCGTGCAAGCGGGCAATCTTTATGTGAATCGATCGACCACGGGCGCAGTCGTACTGCGGCAGCCTTTTGGCGGTGCAGGCAAGAGTGCCTTTGGGCCAGGCATCAAAGCGGGTGGGCCCAACTATGTCGTACCACTGATGCACTTCGCGACGCTCGACGAGCCTCCTGTGAGTGAAGCCGCTTTTGAACTTTCGTCCGCCAGCGATGCGCCAAGCGAGGGACCGCAGGCACCCGAACTGGAGCCGCTGTCGGACTTCTATCAACAACTGCACGGGCAGGGTGGTCGCGCGGTAAAGCACCTACGCCGGCAACTGGACGACGGCGATTGGCAGAAGCTGCTCGCAACCATTGTGGACTACGATCGCTTTGCCATCACGGAAATTCGTCCTGCCCACGACACGCTGCGCTTGCTGGGCCAAGACAATCTGCGGCGTTATCTGCCGATGACACATATCCGCATTCGCGTCTGTCCGCAGGACACGTGGTTAGATGTAACGGCTCGCGCAGTCGCTGTCGTAGCAGTAGGAGGTCGAGCCACGTTGAGCTTTGCGAACGAAGTGCCCGAGCAGATGATCGATGTGTTTGACGAGTTGACTCAGGGGTGGGCCGGCGATATGGAGCTTGTTCAAGAGTCGGACGAGGATCTCGCACAGGCGATCGGTGCAGGGCAGGTCGATCGCGTGCGCTATGCGCGGCCAGGCCAAGTGTGTGCGCTGGTCCGGCAGGCAGCCACGCAGCAGTTTGTGTATGTGGCCGAGACGCCGGTCAGTCCATTGGGACGCATTGAATTGTTGTGGTATGTCCGCGAGCAAAGCGTGTGCATCGACTACCATCGCTACGGCAATCTCGGCTTCCGCGCCGAGGAGCCGCGAGCTGCTATTTTGTGAGCACTGCTTGGTAACTGCTCCACAAAGGTTAAATGATGCATCTGATCCGTTAGTCAGCCAGCAGACGCTGAAACCAAGCGGCGGTGGAGGCGGTAACAAATTCGATATCGGCGGGATTTCGCATGAGCAGGTGATCGGCGCCGGGCAGGCAGATGAGGCTGGTCGGCGACGGATCAGGGTCGTGGCCGCTGCGCTGAGTCAGCAACGCAAATAGACGGAGGACATGCTCGAAGCCGAGCGTCTGGTCGACGGGGCTATGGAATAACAGGACGGGTTTCGTGGTCTGCCGCAGCATGGCATGCAGGTTGAAACTGCGAAAGTCGGCTAGCATGTGATCGTAAATATGGAAGTCCTGGCCGCCGATGCTGACGCTGCCGCTTCCCTGAGTGGCAATTTGGGGATTCATTCGCTCAAGCAGATCGGCCAAATGAGCTGTGTCGCTGGGGGCTGCTACAGCGACGACACCGCGGACGCTGTCGACCACTTGGGCTAGCGACAAACTGCAGGCTCCGCCAAAACTATGACCGATCAGAAAATCGGGAGCCGCATAGGTCTGCGACATGAAGGCACAAGCCGCTAACAAGTCCTGGCGATTGCTGGTGAAGTTGGTATGCGAGAAATCCCCACGGCTGCCCCCCAGCCCGGTCATATCGTAGCGCAGCACGAGGAAGCCCGCGGCCGCCAGGCCACGCGAAATGCGCACGATCGCCTTGAGGTCCTTATTGCACGTAAAGCAGTGCGTGAAGATAGCGGTGCCCAGCGGCTGGGTATCGGGGACATCGACGATACCGGCCAGTTCGAAGCCACTGCCACCGTTAAATGTTACGCGCTCACTTCGACGGATCATCAGGGCTTCTCTTGCATGGGGCAGGTGCAGACCAGCCGTCCACAGCCCGGACAGCCGCTGCCGTATTTGTCGGTAATGGCTTGTCCCAAATCGATCCCTGCTACGTTGGCGATGGTGGCGAGCCAAGCGAGCACATCGGCAAATTCCGCGGCGAGCTCTTCGCGCGAACCCTGTCGCAGTGCAGAAGCCAGCTCGCCGACCTCCTCCATGAGCCACATGAAGGTACCATCTACGCCGCGCTGGACATCTTTTTCATAGTACATGTCGCGAATTTTGGCTTGAAAATCGGTCAGCGATACGTCGCCCACCGGGCCAGGAGTAACAGGGGTGCTCATTAAATCAGCTTAGCAATCACAGGAGGAGGTGTTTCGGTTGTAAAACGCAGTGCGCTCGCCCGCAGTATTGTAGCTCGCCGGCCGCTGAGCATCAGGCTCAAACGCACGCAGTGACATTGAGCGGCCCGCTAGCCCGACGCGCTAGCGTGGGGTCCCGTCGCACATCACCGTCCGCTGCAAAACATCACCGCAAATGTGAACTGGTTTTCAGTTTTAGCAGTGTCGCGTTGGATCATCGAATCGTGCGGCAGGGCGTGCGTCTGTGGGCCGTACGTTAGGAGCCCTACGCTAGCGCGTGAGGCTAGGGGGCCCTAGGCTAGCGCGTGAGGCTAGAGGGCCCTACGCTAGCGCGTTAGGCTAGCAAGGGATGCGTTAGCCGGCGCGGCGAATGGAAAGCGATTGCCGCTGGACAAAATTGCGGTAGTCAGCCGGGGTGTCGATCCCTTTAGGGGCGTGCTCGATGAGCCCCACCAAAACTTCACAGCCGGCTTGTAAGAAACGCAATTGTTCCAACTTTTCAATTTGCTCTAGCGGACTGGCTGGCAAGGAGTTCAACTGCATCAGAAATTCGCGGCGATAGGCGTACAATCCAATGTGCTGCAGAAACACCGGTGGGTTGCTCTGCAATAGAGTTGCATCCCAACTGCGAGCGTGCGGGATTGGGCTGCGGCTGAAGTACAGGGCCCGCTGCTGTGCATCGCGTACCACCTTGACACAGGCGGGGTCTTCCAATCGTTCGCGTTGGCGGATCGGGGCGGCGAGCGTTGCGACTTGAGCTTCGGGACGGCTCTCCAGCAGTTCGGTAACTAGATCGATCGCCTCTGCGGAAATCTCCGGCTCGTCGCCTTGCACGTTGACGAAGATGTCGACACCGGGTGTCTGGGCAGCCACGGCGGCTACTCGATCCGTGCCGCTTTGCAAATTGACGTCCGTCATTACGCACTGGCCGCCAAAGGCATGCACTTCCTGCAGCAGCCGTTCGCAATCGACGGCGACGATAATACCGGCCGGGCGGACGGCCGCGGAAGCCGCTTCAAAAGTATGTTGGAGCACGGTCTTACCGGTCTCGCGCAGCAACAGCTTTTCGGGCAAACGCGTCGAAGCCAAACGGGCTGGGATGACAATGCGGCTGGTCGTGCGCGGGCGGCCTGTAACAAAGCGGTCGGCGTATAAAGAGCCGATGCCGCCAAGGCCAAGTGGAGCCAAACTGGGTGAGGTAGTAGACATTGGAACGCATCCATGCGGCTGGAGTGGGAGGTAGGCGCGATCTGAGTGAGCTTGTAGCACAGTCGCCTGCGACGCTACAAGCCCGACCTGCGCGCAGCCCTCGGTCCCTTGGTCTAAATACCGCTGCCCTACCATTTTGCCAGCACTGGCACGCCTGCATTTAGCGCAGCGAGGGGCATGTTTGGCCATGATCGATAGAAAATAGCAGCCCTACCGCTGATAGATCGGCAATAGACCGCGGTCGAGTTGGAGCATGATCAGGCTGCAAGCCGTAATATAGATGGGGCTGATCTGTCCGTTCCACAGGCCCCCGTTCTGCTGCTCGCTGACGATGCGGTCGTAGAGTCGGTCGCGAAAGGGCAGCCACTGCTCGTCCCCCTGGCGATAGACGACTTGGCTATAGTACAGGTAGGTGTAGTGCCAGTGGCCAAAGGCGACCCCTTCATCTGCCAAGTTGTCGTGCAAGGCACCTCGGGCATAGCTGAGCATCTGCGGAACGTGCTCTCCGTCGTAGTCCCCCGCGTTGTATAGCGCAGCCAGGGCAGCCGCCGTGATGGCGGGCCGCGAACTACCCATCTGCTTGCTCGAGTAGCTGATGCCGCCATCGGGGTTTTTGCACGCGTAGATATATTTCTTGGCGCGCTCGATCACTTCAGCCGGCACGGCGATGCCCGCATTGCGGCAGCCGCGTAGCCCCTGGACTTGAGTGATTGTGGTCGAGCCCTCGTCGTAATCCGCGCCATCTTTAGCGCTCACGTATCCCCAGCCGCCGGCGGTGGTCTGGGCGCTGGCGCAGAATTCGACCGCTCGATTGAGCACCTCGATCAGTTCGCTACGGCGGTCCTCATAGCCTTCTTCGCCCAGTACTTGGCTGAGCATGAGCATGGAAAACCCGTGGCCATAGGTGTAGCGGTTATCGGAGTTGGGATCACCGATCAGGCCATTGGGGCGACATTTACTGATAAGAAAGTCAGTGCAGCGAGCGATCTGTTTGGCGTAGGGTCCCTGCGTGGTGGTCGATCCCGAACAGATCAAGGCCGTGCCTGCCAGCGCGGCTAGTGCCGTTGGATAAGCCGGCGTATTCCACTGTCCGCGCGAGGACTGTTCGCGGGCTAGGAAGTCGAGCCCTGAGCGAATGGACTGCTCCCAGGCGGGGTTCATCCGCGAACCGCTCTGAGCCGCCGATTGGGCCGGCCGCAGGTTCAGACTTGTCGCTAAAGCCGCTGAGCTCACCAGCCAACTGCGGCGATTGATAGCATTCAAAAAAATACGCTCCCTGGCAGTGATGTGTGTCTAAGCGCCGGAGACTCGCTAAAAACTCGACTCGCTGAGACTCGATTCGCTGAAAGCCCGGCCCGTTATATCAACTTTACGTCCCTAGCGTCCGAATGGAAACGGGGGATGTTTCGGGCGAACCGTGAATCGTCTTCATTAACCGCAGGCAAACGCGGATGGGTGTCAGCCCTGCCAATCGCGCCGGTCAGCGTTTGTGGATGGTGTTACTACCAGGCCAGTTGGGGTGGAAAATATTGATCGATCAGTTGTTGGTAGAACGGGCGCAACCCTTCGACGTCCATGCGCTCATCGCGCTTAGTGTAGAGGTCGTATTGGTTGAAGTCGGTGACCCACTTGAGCAGCTCCTGGTCGCCCTCTTTGAGCAGATGTTGGTAGGCTTGCTCGCGGTGAATGGGGTAGCACGAGTGATAGCGAATCATGGCCAGCGCGGGGGCTGGCAAGTAATCTTTCACGACATGATACAGGTACTCGTCGTGTCCCCAAGAGAGCAGTAGTTGCTCGAGCCCACACTGTGGTTGGTAGATGCCACACTCGGTCTGGTATTCGGCAACGCGTTTATCGGGATTGGCTTCGAAGGCATCGTAGAACACAATTCGCTCTGAATAGCGGCAGCCGACTGGAAAGGTGTCGCCGACCACGGCCCATTGGGGTTCGCCCCACAAGCAGAGGATTTTGCCTAGGTCATGCACCAGCCCGGCCAAGATGAACCATCCGGGGCGGCCGTCGGCGCGAATCGCCTCGGCGGTTTGCAGCAAGTGCTCGATTTGTGGTAGGTCGATGTCCGGGTCGCTATCATCGACCAGCTCGTTGAGAAACTGCATCGCTTCCCAGATGCTCATGCGTCGGCGGTTAAGGCTGAGGTATTCAGCCCGCTTGTGGCGATTGAACTCCAGCGTCTGATACTGATGGTTGAGCCGATAGAACTCCTTCACGCTCGGACGAGCCTCGGCTTCGTAATTGCGGAAGTTAGCCGTTTGTGCCGCAACTTGCATCGTAGCCGTCATCTGCTGCGATGTCTGCTGGGGCTGCGATGTCTGCGGATAGCGGCGCAGCAGATCGTCCTCCCAGTGGTCGAGGCTGGCCAGTGGATTGTCTTTGTCGGTCATGGGCGTCGCTTTCGGGTTGCAATGATTCACAACGGCGGAGATCGAACTGATTTTACATACGCGTCATTTTGGAGGCGGGCCGGGCACTGCAGATGAACCGAGCAGCGCAGCATCCCATCCAGGCCTATGTCTATTTTATACCTTTTGTAGCCATTCAGGAATTCGCTTTAAATCTGGTGCGGAATTGATCGAGGGTCACCGCGGCGATGATAATCACGCCGATCATAATATCTTGGGTTGAGTTCTGGATCTCTAGTTGAGCACAGCCGCTGGCAATGACGCCCATGATGGCCGCGCCGGCCAGTGTTCCGAGCACCGAGCCTCGCCCGCCATTTAAGCTGCCACCGCCGATGACTACGGCCGCGATAAATTTCAGCTCGCGACCGATGCCCTCAACTGGGTTGGCCATTTTGACGAGCGAAAATGAATACAGGCCAGCAATGCCTATAAGCAGGCCACCCAGGACATAGACAATCACTTTCACGGCGAGGATATTTATCCCGCACAGCCGGGCGGTCGATTCGTTTGAGCCGATGGCAAACAGGTGGCGACCAAATACCGAATAGCGCAGCACAATGGCTACTACCAGAGCGATGACGGCGGCTAGCCATACCCCGCTGGCGATACGCGGCATCCCGCCGTACCAATCGGGCGGCATGGTTGAACTCAGGTCATTCAACCATAGTGGCATTCGCTGGCGATCGACAAAGACCGTTGAACCACCGGCGATTTGTTTAGCAATTCCCAAGAAAATGGTCATCGTCCCCAGCGTGACGATAAAGGGCGGTATCGCGAGCAGGCCGATAAGTAGACCATTTACCAGCCCGCACAGCGCGCCGGCGAGCAGCGCGCCGCCGACCGCCGCAGTGACCGAGTAGTCTTCGCTGAGCATGGTGGCCAGCACGGTGGCACACAGCATCGAAGCGGTCCCGGCGGAAAGATCGATGCCGCCGGAGATGATGATAAGGGTCATGCCCAGAGCGGCCACGGCTACCGGAGCGGCCTGCACCAGCACCACCCGGAAATTCCGCATCTCGCTGAAGCGGCCCTGGCCCCAGACTTGGTCGGCAAGGGCAAAGCCTAGGGTTACGACCAGCAGAGCGAGTAGCGGTTCGAGTGTGCGCAGAGCTTGCCAGAGTCGCTGTGGCGAGCTGCTGCGTGCTTTCAAAGATTCCACCATAGATTGAGTTCTTTAAATTCTAAATGCTCAGTCGCTGTACGACGCGCTCAGCCGCTTCACAAGTCTCTCACGCGCTGATAGCAATTTTCAATATGTCTTGCTCCGACCATTTTAAAATGGGCCGCGCTTCCAACAATCGTCCGCGCGACATGACGCCGATGGTATCGCACACGGCCATCAATTCAGGCAGATAGGAGCTGACGAACACGATCGATCGACCGGCGGCCGCCAGCTCGCCGATCAGGCGATAGATCTCTGCCTTAGTGCCCACGTCGATGCCGCGGGTGGGCTCATCTAGTAAGAGGATCTCGGCCTGTTGATGCAGCACGCGCGCGATGGCTACCTTCTGCTGATTGCCGCCGGACAAGTGGCTGATGGTTTGTTCAGCGTCGCGAGCTTTGACCTGCAGTCGCTCCATCCAGCTTAGCGCCGCAGACCGGCGTCGATTTAGTTGCAGTAGTCCGCAGCGAGTGTAATTGTGCAAGCTGCTCAACGTCAGGTTGTCCGCAATGGACATCGACTGCGCCAGCCCTTCTCCCTTGCGGTCCTCCGAGACAAACCCGAGACCGGCTCGAATCCGCGCGGCGGGACTGTGTGCTGTAGAGCGTCGGTTGATTAGAATCCGGCCGCTGCGTGCGGCATCGATGCCAAATAGCTGCCGCAGTGTTTCTGTTCGCCCTGCGCCGACCAGTCCAAACAGTCCGAAAATTTCGCCGCGACGCACTTCAAAGCTCACCTGCCGGGGCAGGGGAGTACCGCTGAGTTGTTCGACTTGCAGTAGCGGCTCTCCCAAGTCGTGCGGTACAGCTGGAAAGAGCGTATCGACGGTGCGTCCGACCATCAGCCGCACGATGGCTTCATCGGAGGTATCGGTCAACATACCGGCTCCGGCGGGCTGGCCATCGCGCAGCACCATGTAGCGATTGGCAACTGCGCGAATCTCCTCTAGAAAGTGGCTGATGTAGATGATGGCGATACCCTGCTGCTGCAGGCGGCGGATGATCTCAAACAGTCGCGCGACATCTTGGGTAGGTAGCGAGCTGGTCGGTTCGTCGAAGATGACCACTTTGGCTTGAGACACCAGGGCGCGGGCAATTTCGACCAATTGTTGAGCGCCGATTGGCAGGCTGCCCACCAGTCGCTGTGGCGTGAGAGCCGGATGCTGCAGCAACTCGAGAGCTTGCCGCACGCGCACTCGCTGCCGCCGCCGCGAGACAAAGCCGGCTCGTCGCTCCTCGATGCCCAGCATGATATTGTCTTCGACCGAGAGCTCGGGAGCTAGGTTAAGTTCCTGGTAGACGATGGCCACGCCCGCTTGCCGCGCATCGTGCGGTCTTCGAGGTTGGTAGGCTTGCCCGTGCAGGTGCATCGTCCCGGCATCCGGAGCATGGGCGCCACTTAAGACTTTCATCAGCGTGCTTTTACCCGCACCGTTCTCACCGATCAGTGCGACTACCTGCCCGGCGTACGCCTCCAGTCCTACATCTTGCAGCGCTTGCGTTGCGCCAAACCGCTTGCAGATGCCGTGCATCGACAGCAGCGGAGTATGGGGTGGTGCGGATGATGGACTGAGTGGACTGCTCAAACTAGAACTCGGATTGTTAATGCGACTGGGATACCGACTCGGGGCGCAGCAAGCGATCGATAGGTGGCTGGTGTGCGTTTTCGGGGGTGGCGACATACTCGCCTGTGTTGATCTTTGCATCAGGTGCCTGACCGCGAATCTGTTGGACGACGGCCAGTACGGATTGGCGACCCATCTCGAACGGGTCTTGAAGCAAAATCCCAGACACGCTCCCATTTCCCAGGCCGGCGATCAGTCGATCGCTAGGGTCGAAGGCAACAAACTTCACCTTGCCGCTCAAACCGGTTTGCACCAGGGCTTCGAGCACACCATTGCAGTTCGGCTCGCAGACTGCGAAGATCCCATCTACTTGGTCGCGGTACTTGTTGAGTAACTGCGTGGCTTTTTCCATAGCTTCTTGAGTCGTTGTGCCGGCGTACTGGTCGGCTGAGATGACTTCGATTTTTGGCTCCTTGGCCAACGCATCTAGAAAGCCCCGTTCGCGTTGTTCGGTGCTCTCGCTCCCTTCTTTGTATCGCAGCAGGATGACTTTGCCGGAGTGCTCGAGCACCTCGGCCATGCGCTCACCGGCCAATTGTCCACCGCGGTAATTGTCCGTGGCCACGTAGCTGACATACTCGGGGCCGTTGCCCAGTCCACTATCGTAGATCACCACCGGAATATCCTCAGCGTTGGCCTCGGCGACCACATCGATCAGGGCTTGAGAGTGGTTGGGAGCAAGGCAAATGCCATCGACTTGGCTGGTGATAAAATTTTTCATAACCGCGATCTGGCCTGCCGTATCGGCCTCGGTTTCGGGGCCTTTCCATAAGATTTCGACATCGCCTAGTTCCTCGGCTGCAGCCCTAGCCCCAGCCCACACCGACATCCAGAATTGATGGCTGGTTCCTTTCGGGATGACGGCGATCCGCAGTTGGCCGCCTTGGGATGTGCCCGCGTGTTCCGCGGTTGAACTGGTCGATGGCTGGCAAGCCGTCAAGCTGCATAGCAGGCCGATGACGGTCAATAGGCAAGGGGGCAAAGCGCGGCGGGATGCTCTAAATATCGCCATGGATTGAATCCGCATTGTTGAAGAGTTGGTGGAGCGGGCGGCTGGAGCGCCGTCGCCGCGTGTAAGGCTGGACATGGCAGCCATGGATTCTAATCTTATTTTTCCGCGTCTGCTTAGATTGGACTGCATTTCTAGCGTGTGCCCCCCTGCCGCGCGAAACCCTCCGCACGGCGTCGTAAAAGCTGGACCAGGCGGCCCTGAGGGGGCTACTTGAGAAGTTCTCGAGCGACGTTTTTGAGCAGGCCGGCGACTTGTTTAGAGAGCCGTGCCATGCGCTCCTTGCTCAACTGGCTGTAGAAGGCTTTAAGTACGGCTGAGGCATGGCCTTGGTCCAGGTGAGCGACCAACAGTGGCACCAGTTCGTCACCTACGCTAGTATCGTCCGCACCTTCATTCCGAGTGCAGACGCAGGCATAATCGGAGAGGCTGCTGCCGAAGAGCTCCTTCGCGTAAGCCACAGTGTCGGCCATGGCTTGCTCTTTGGGCTGAGATGGATGGCGCCAATCGTAGGGTGGTTGCCACTCGCGAACTGGGCGCAAAAGATCGATGTGTGTAAACACGCCGATGATGGGTGGCGGGCGCAAGCGGGGATGCTCTTGATAGTGCTTTCTTAGCTCGCGAACCAGCTCCACGTCGCTCTGGCGCGCAGGAGCATTGGCAGCCATGACCAGCAGAATAATATCCGCCGCCTCGGCGGCCGCATTGGTCTCTGAGCGCTGCCGTTTGGATATGCCCGCTTCGCTATAGCCGGGAGTGTCCAGCAGTCGCATCTGGCTCGTGGAATCAGGCAGCGAGAACTGGTAGCAATGTACGTGGCGCGTTTCTGGCAGTACGCTGGTGGTGGCCACGTCGTCTTTGAGCAGCGCGTTGATCAAACTCGATTTGCCCGCTTTGACCTGCCCCATGATGGCGATTGTGGTGCTCGTGTCGGCCAGGTCCATCAGCAGCGACACATCGCCTCCGGCCGCGTGCAGCGCATTGGTGACATAGCCAAACCGCTGTCGATAGGCTCGTGAACCACCCTTCAAACGCCCGCTGTACATTTCGATCAGATAGTAACCAATGTGGCTCAAATACTGCTGATAGAACGATCGGATCAATTCGTTTTGCAGCTCTACCACAACTCTTCCAGTACTCCGCCACAGTGGGTAGGTCAGCAGGCGAGCGGGGTTGACGATCGTGGTCGCCAGGAAAAATGCCGACTGGCCAATATCCCACGCCTTGGCGAGTTTGGGGATTTGGCCCAATTGTCGAACGGTAGCAATATTGCTGCCCGGTACGTTCTCCAGCAACCAAGCTTCCAGATCTTCAACCGCCAAGTGAATAACCGTCAAAATCTCTACGATGGTCAGTGGTTCCCAAGCTTGCCGGCCATCGCGCGGATGGAAGTGCTGAGCCAAGCGTTGGGCGAGTTGTTGGGCGTCCTCGATGTAGCGATTCGGATCGGCCACGGTGAGCTGATTGACATCGGGGACTTGTCGTCGAAATTCCTCCAGGACCTCAATAGCTGCGACATCCTGTGGCGTCCAAAATTCGGAGGCTTTGAGCGGCGACCAGTGCACGGCTTGGTTGAGTTTGGGTGGTGGCCAGAATCTGCCCACCAGCCAAGCGGTTATCCAGGCCAGTGGCAGGGCCCAAGCGAAGACGATTAGCCAGCCGGTTTGATAGAGTGCGATGATGCTCACGCCCACGCACACGGCGATGGGCAGCGCCCACAGCAGCGCCAGCACGATGACTCGCGGTCGTAACAGTCGCCGTAGCATTACTTGGCCCGCCACAGTTCGTTGCCGCGTTTTAACTGCTCAGCGAAAACCTTTTTCAGAGTCGCCGCGCTTGGTATCTGCCCTCGGCGGCGAGTTGCAAAATACCAATCCCACGTCATGCCCAAAGCGTAAGTGAATGCGAACGACGCGGCCGCTCCGACCGCCATCCCCACTAGCGGAATGAATTTTAAAAACTCTCGGACCGCTAACTGCAGCGCAATCCGCGAGCCGGCGGCGCTGCTGAGCATGGTCCAATCGGCGGCGGTAATCTCTTGGTCGTAGATTTTAGAGATTCTAACCGCCATGTGAGCTTGAATGCCCAGAACCGCTGGAATGTCGACCCAGGGCAAGGGCACGGCCCCGGCCGAGGCAGCCAATGCACTCGAGGCAAGCACTTGCCAGCGGACTCGCCGTTGGCGCCGCGTCAGCGATCCATCCGGCTCGTTGAGTGTTAGCAGCGATTGGCGATAGGCCTGCGGTAGATATTCTAGAATGGTTTGCTTTAGCCGCTGGCCACCAAAGTTTGGATCGGCAAAGCCATCTTCGGGGCGGGTCAGATCGATGGGCACCACCACATCGTACAGCCCCTCAAACTGCGCCGCCTTCTCATCGATCAATGTCTGCACTGAAGTTGGCACTCGGCTTTTTACCTGGCCACTCACTTTTGGGACGGACTGCGTTTGAAGCTCGCTCTCGCTCTCGCTCTCGCTCTCGCTCTCGCTCTCGCTCTCGCTCTCGCTCTCGCTCTCGCTCTCGCTCTCGCTCTCAGCCCCACGGTCAGTCTCAGGTTTGCGATGGTCCGAGTGAGCGGCACTAGTTCTGCCCATCGAAGCGTCCGCTAAGTCAGCCGTGACAAACATATCCTCACCAGCGGAGATGTCGAACGCCCCAGGAGCTTGGTGCAGGCAGGACAAGACCAGCAATACGGGGCGCTGCGGCTGTTCCTTGCGGATGCGTCGCAGCGGATCGAGCACGCAGTCTAGTGCGTGATCGGTCAAGCGAACCGTCACGATCATCAGTTCCGAAGCGTTGCTGAAACGCTCGATGTCTTCATCCGGCTGATAGCGCGCTTCGCCCAGTCCGCGTGTATCCACGAAAGTTAGAAGTGGATCGCGCGAGTCGGGGAAATCATAGCGCCGTGAGGTGCGCGTCTCCGGTCGGAAGCCTTGCCCGATAGTCGCCGCTTCCGCTCCAGTGAGATAGCGCACGATCGAGCTTTTGCCGCTGCCGGTTTTTCCGAACATCCAGATCGTGGGCACTGGTGTCTTCTCGCGCAGCAGCTGAATCTCAGATTCTAGCTCTGCTTCGAGATGTTCGTCGCTGGCCATCCTAGTTGGATGCCAAATCTTCCACCAAGCTGCCATAGGTGCCTAAATTCAACGTGGATAACGTGGATAATACTGTGCGACAACAACAACACCACGATTATAGACGTGCTCGATCAGAAGATCAGCGAGGTGCGATGCTATTTTCTTGGCCTCGCCACGATGTGAAGCTCTCAGTGCTGAAGCTCTCAGTGCTGAAGCTTGTAGCCGGCTCGCTCAAAAGTGTCCGAGTGCCTAGGCCTTTATGGTAAGTAGCGATGAGTTCGCTGCTGCCATGTGGGCATTGCGATTCAACTATTTCAAAGCGTGATGCGTTGAAAGTTATTGCTTTTTATCCTCGCTTTGTCCCAAGCCATTACGTCCATATTTAACGGCGACATACTCCTGCCAGCCGCGGTCCACCGACTGCGGAGGATTCGCTAGACTGTCGGGCTCGAATGCGAAGACCTGTTCCCGGGATAAGT
Source organism: uncultured Pirellulaceae bacterium (assembly GCA_934278005.1). Lineage (GTDB taxonomy): Bacteria > Planctomycetota > Planctomycetia > Pirellulales > Pirellulaceae > Aureliella. Next base: position 24,878 of record CAKQWG010000005.1, read on the forward strand.
CAATAGTCCAGGCTTTGGATTTGCCATTTGCCACAAAGGCTGCCAGCGGAATGGCTCGCATCTTGGAGTCGTTTGATTCGAGCACGCAATAGACGATTGCTCCCGTGCTGTCGTTGATGCCCAGGTCGACGATCTTGCCCAGAGATTTCCCAGACTTATCCTGTGCGGCCTGCCCCATCAGCTGCGAGAGGCTGGTCAATTCATATTTCTCTGTATCGAATTTTTTTGAAGACTTACTCTTGGCCAACTCATCGACCCAGTATATTTCTCGCTTAGCTGAAGAATATACTTGGTCGGCAAAGGCACGATCAGCTCCTTGAGGCGGTATCCGCGAGAGCTGCTTCCAGAAGTCTGCATCCAGGGGTTGTTCTGGCAACTGGCTGGCCCAGGGTAAAACCGCCTCGAATGAATCCGATTTATCTACGTTGGGGCAGGTGACGGTCAATAGCGCCGCATGAGCGGTCTCTAGGTCCAGCAGCAGTTCATTGCATTTGACGCCGTGCTCGGACGCACGCTGCAGTACTTGGCTGGCTAGCACTACCGTCTCTCCGGCGTCGGGTTGCGCTGACTCAGTAGCCTTGCCGTCCTGAGCCGAAGCGGTTGCCAGTGATCCGCAGGCCAAGAAAACTAATACACCATATAAAAATATTCGCATCGTACTCGCTCGCTTTATAGGACCTAGGCGGTAAAGAATGAGGAAAGACGAGTGCAGCGATTCGTGTGCCACCCTTTTAAAAGCGAAACTTGCTCGATGCCTGCGCGGTTGCTTTTACGCGGCCGGTCGATTTTCGATCGAGCTGGTCGTTCGTCGATCGGCCGCCTCGCTGCTTGGCGACTGTTACACTGGCTAGTTGGTCAATTGGTCTTTTTAAGTGGCTCACGCGTTGCTCCAGGGCGGGCCACCCCAGTCAACACTGCAATCAGCCACATCAAAACGATTCGCATGGTGCCACACAGATGAAGCATTTACAGGTAGCCTTAGGCCTAGACTTTGGAACGGAGGCGGTGCGCGCACTGGTGGTGGATTTGGGTGGCCGAGAGCTGGCCTCGGCGGCGATCCCTTATGCCCACCGGCAGATCACTCACAGGCTGCCCGGATCGCAGCGTGCGCTGCCAGCCAAGTTCGCACTGCAGCATCCCGCCGACTGGCTCGAGTCGGCCGCGCAGGCTGTGATTGCAGCCCGTCAGCAAGCAGGTATTTGTGCCGACTCGGTGATCGGCATCGGTATCGACTTCACCAGTTGCACGGTGCTGCCCACTACAATCGATGGAACCCCGCTGTGTGTGCTGGAGCAATTTGCTGATGAGCCGATGGCTTGGGCCAAGCTGTGGAAGCACCACGGCGCTCAGTCCCAGGCAGATCGGCTCAATCGCATTGCCCATGAGCGCAAGGAGTCATTCTTGGCCCGCTACGGCGGCACAATCAGTCTGGAATGGCTCTTTCCCAAATTGCTAGAAACGCTCGAATGCGCGCCGCAAATTTACCATGCAGCCGATCTGTTCCTGGAGGCAGGCGACTGGGTCGTGTGGCAGCTTGTGGGCACTCCCAGGACCGTGCCGCGTTCAACCTGTCAAGCTGGCTACAAGGCGCTGTGGAGCGTCGCGGATGGCTACCCGAGCGACGAGTACTTCGCAGCGGCCCATCCCGACTTTAGCGATGTGGTTTCACGCAAACTGTCGGGTGATTTGTTGGCACCGGGCACGTCCGCCGGCGGGCTGGCTGCTGGCTTTGCGGAGCGACTGGATTTGCGAACGGGTACGCCGGTCAGTGCGGCAATCATCGACGCTCATGCGGGAGTCCCAGGTGCTGGAGCGGCTGAACCGGGGGCACTGGTAATGGTGCTCGGAACCAGCTCTTGTCATATGGTCAACAGCCGCTCGGAACGCCATGTGCCGGGCGTGGCGGGCGTGGTCCGAGATGGAATATTGCCAGGGTTCTATGGATACGAAACGGGACAAGCCGCAGTGGGCGATGCGTTTGCATGGCTGCAGCAGCTGACTGGAACGAGCCGGCTTTCCCAGCTGGGCGATGAGGCCTTAGGGCTGCCCGCCGGCGCGGATGGAGTGCGCTGCGTCGACTGGTTTCACGGTTGCCGCACGCCACTGATGAACGATCGCCTTCGCGGCAGCTTCAGTGGGCTGCGGCTGCATCACCGCCCAGCGCATCTGTACCGCGCCTTGTTAGAAGCGACCGCCATGGGGGTTAAGTGGATCGCCGATGCTCTGCGCGATGGCGGCGTGCTGGTCGAGCAGTTTATAGCTACCGGCGGCCTGCCGCATCACCATCCGGAATTGATGCAAGTCTACGCGGACGTACTGGGCGAATCGATTGTGGTTCACCCCAGTCGGCATGGCCCGGCTCTGGGTGCTGCAGTACTGGGTGCACTGGCCGCCGGAGCCTTTGATTCGCCCCAGGCAGCCATTGAGGCCATGAGCGCGCCGCCGCTAAAGGCTGCCTCCGTCTACGAACCCAACCAGCAGCTGGATGGCGTCTACGATGCTGTCTACGCCGATTATCGGCGAGCGTGCCAGTTCGAGGCGGATTCACAGTCCCGTGAGCTATGAGATAATCCCTTGAGTTCTGAAATCCCGGGCGCTGTGAAGCAATTCCGTTAGGTTTAGATGCTGAGTGCGGTTTTAGGCTATTTGGGGCTTGGGCGATTTCATGGCTTTGCACGTCATCGCCCTATAGTGGCTGAGCGGCAGCCCATGGCGAGCGGCCGGCCGCACCGCGTCCACGCAACTTGACCGGCCCGATGCTGTCAGTTATCGTTGCTTGCGTCTCAACCACTCCGCTGGTACCTGCCACCGATATGAGCTCTCTATTAGGCGACTGATTGTGAATTTTGACATGCGCCCTGTGCTGCGTCTCCTGCCGGCTGCCCTGCTAATGATCGCCGCAATCGGCTGTACTCAATCGAGTTCTAACTCAGGATCGCAAGGCCCTAATCTGTCCGGCGGCAAGCCCATTCAAATCGGAGTCTCGTTCCAAGAGCTCGACAATCCATACTTTGTGGTTATGAAGCAAGCCGCTGAGGAAGCCGCGCGGTCGATCGGCGCGGATCTGCACATTACCGACGCGCGGCACGATGTCACCAAACAAATCAGCGACGTGGAAGATCTAGTTCAAAAGGGTATCGACATTCTGCTGCTCAATCCCACGGACTCGGTCGGAATTGAAGCCGCGGTGCAGGCTGCCCATAAAGCTGGAGTCATAGTCATCGCCGTCGATGCTCAGGCACAAGGTCCAGTCGATAGCTTTGTCGGCTCAAAAAACTACGACGCGGGGCGGCTGGCCGGCGAAGCGCTGGCTAAGACGCTGGGCGAAAAGGGGAAGGTCGCCATCCTGGATGGGATTCCTGTCGTGCCCATCTTGGAACGCGTGCAAGGCTTTCGCGATGCCATCGCCAAACACCCCGAGATGACAATCGTGGACGTACAGAACGGCCGTCAAGAACGCAGTGCGGCGATGTCTGTGACCGAAAACATGATCCAGTCCAACCCGGATTTGAATGGTCTGTTCAGCGTGAATGATGGGGGGGCCATGGGAGCGCTCTCAGCTATTGCCGCTTCGGGCAAAGATATCGCGCTGGTCAGTGTGGATGGGCTGGCCGAAGTCGTCGACGCAGTGCTCGCAGGTGGCCCGTTCAAAGCTACCGTTGCACAGTTTCCGCGCGATCAAATCCGCGTCGCACTGGGGCTCGGGCTGGCCAAGTACTGGGGGGCCGACATTCCTGCTCAAATTCCACTGGACGTCAAACTGCTGACGTCGGAAAACGCGCAGGGATTCGCTTGGTAATGCATGCGCCGTTGCTGGAACTTCGCGAGATCAACAAACGGTTCGGCAATACGCAGGCTCTGCGCGGTGTGAACTTGACACTCCACCCCGGCCGCGTACTGGCGCTGGTCGGTGAGAACGGGGCTGGCAAATCGACGTTGATGAAGATCTTATCCGGCGTCTACCAACCCGACAGCGGTTCGATCCACTTGGACGGTCAAGCGGTCCGCTTGCGCGATCCAGGCGATGCTCGTGCGCGGGGCATCAGCATCATCCACCAGGAATTCAGCTTGGTGCCTCACTTAAGCGTAGTCGATAATTTGTTCCTCGGCCGCGAGCCCACGACGCTGCTGGGGATCAGCCGCCGCGGGGCAATGCGTGCTCAGGCAAAACAAGCGCTGCAGCGTCTGGGGGTGGACTTCTCTATCGACAGCATTGTCGCTCGCCTGGGCGTGGCCCAGCAGCAATTCGTCGAAATTGCCAAAGCTTTGCTCGGCCAAACGCGAGTGCTCATCATGGATGAGCCGACGGCCACGCTGACCGTGGGCGAGACGCGTCGACTGCTGGCAATCATGCGCGAGTTGGTGCAGCAGGGCGTGTCCATCATCTTCATCTCACACCATCTAGACGAAGTCTTCGATGTGGCCGATGACATTCTGTGTCTGCGCGACGGGGCTAGCGTCGGACTTAGACGCAAACAGGATCTTTCGCAAGCCGAACTGATCCGCCTGATGGTCGGCCGCGACCTAAGCGCGGCTTTTCCCGCTCTACAGCCGTCAGAACAGGCCGCTGTAGTGCTGGACATACACGCGCTGCAGCGCAAAGCCCATCTACCCGTACTTTCCTTCCAAGTGCGGGCTGGCGAGATCCTAGGAGTGGCCGGACTGGTGGGCTCGGGTCGTTCCAAGATGGTCCACGCACTCGTGGGAGCCGATCGCGCAAGCCAACGCGACATCCGCTTGCATCAACACAAATTATCCATTCGCAGTGTTGCCGACGCGCGCCGCGCTGGCATCGGTCTGATCCCCGAGGATCGCAAGCGTCAAGGCCTCGTCCTGAACGCTTCGATCCGAGACAATATGATCCTGGCCAGCCTAAAGCATCTGAGCCATCCGCTGCTGCGTTTTATTCGGCCGCGCGCGGTCGCTTCAGCCACCAACCGACAAGCCGATCAGCTCCACATCAAAGCCACTTCGCTGAGCCAGACGGTCCGCACTTTAAGTGGCGGTAACCAACAAAAAGTCGTTTTGGCCAAGTGGCTGTTGGCCAACTGCCAAGTCCTAATACTCGACGAACCCACGCGCGGCATCGACATCGGTGCCAAGGGCGAAATCTATCAACTGCTGCGCGAACTGCGCAGTCGCGGCGTGGCCATCCTGCTCATCTCGTCCGAGCTGCCCGAGGTGATCGGACTGAGCGACCGGCTGATGGTTATGCGCAATCAGCGCATTGAGCATACGTTCGAATCGCGGCAAGACGTTACCGAGGAAGCTGTTATGAAATATGCTGCGGGAGGTCAAAGTGCTTAAAGCCCTGCGGGATAAACTGTGGCGATTGGTCGACAATCCCAGCGTACTAGCCCTCATTGGCTTGGTGCTGTTGTGCGTCGCTATGACTTTCGTATCCGATCGATTTGCCACCTGGGACAACCTCCAGAACGTCACTCGGCAAGTATCGATCAACGCCATCATCGCAGCGGGTATGACAATCGTCATATTGACCGGCGGCATAGATCTGTCAGTCGGTGCGGTGATGGCCTTGAGCATGACGCTCACCGCCTCCGTACTATTGGCCGAACTTCCAATTCCGGTGGCCTTGGCTATCGGCCTGGCAACTGGCGCGGCTTGCGGCGCGATCAATGGCCTGTTCATTGCCTATGCGCGATTGCCGGCAATTATTGTTACGCTGGCCATGATGGAGATCCCGCGTGGATTGGCGCTGCTGAAGACCGGTGGCTATCCGCAGTCGGGCCTACCCAGCGACTTTTCGTGGATTGGCCAGGGGAGTTTATTTGGAATCCAAACACCTATCTTGATCATGCTGGCCGTCTTCGTTGTGCTGTATCTCATGCTGACTTGGTTTCCAGTGGGGCGATATATCTACGGTATCGGCGGCAACGAGGAAGCGGTGCGGCTGTCGGGCGTGCGTGTCGAGCGTACTAAGCTGCTGGCATACACGCTCAGCGGGATGACCGCGGCGATCGCTGGCATCGTGCTGGCGTCGCGGTTGATGTCGGGACAGCCCAACGCAGGCATCGGCTTCGAGCTCGACGCAATCGCCGCAGTAGTGCTCGGCGGAACCGCCATCATGGGCGGTCGCGGATCGATCGTGGGGACTTTGATCGGCGCACTGACGTTGGGCGTCCTGAACAATGGTCTGAATCTAATGAGCGTCTCGCCGTATACGCAAAAGGTTCTTAAAGGGGTGATTATCCTGCTGGCGATCTACGCTGGTTCTATTAAGAGAAAATAATGTCACACACTCAGCATTCACCCACACACTCACCCCAACATCTAAGCTGGTTCGATTAACAGAAAGTAATGTCCCAGCCCGCAAGGCTGAGCGGTCTGCGGAAAAAGAAAGCAATATGTCTGTATACAACTTAGATACACTCAGTTCGGAATTGACCGAGCGCCTGGCACAACTAGAGCACATCGCGCTAGACATGGATGGGACGATATACACCGGCGACACGCTGCTCGAGTGCACGCTGCCGTTCCTGGAGCGGCTGCGCCAGTTGAAGGTGCGTTACTCGTTCGTTACCAACAATCCATCCAAGGGCGTGGCCGATTACTTGAAGAAGCTGCGCCACATGGGTTTGTCGGCCAGTGCAGACCAGCTCTATACCTCCGCCATGGCGACCATTGATTTACTGCACCGTGAGCATCCGCAGGCGCGCCACTTATTCGTACTGGGGACGCCGAGCATGCTAGCCGAATTTGCGGCGGCGGGTTTTACGTTCTCCGCGGACGATCCCGACGATGAGCCTGACGCGGTAGTCGTTGGCTTTGATCTGACACTCGACTACGCCAAAATCTGTCGAGCTGCGTGGTGGATAAGCCAGGGTAAGCTGTACATCGCCACCAATCCAGACCGCGTCTGTCCGACTGATCAGCGGACTGTGCTGGTCGACTGTGGTGCGATTTGCGCTATGTTAGAATCGGCCACGGGGCGGGTGCCTGACAAAGTCATGGGCAAGCCGGACCCGGACATGCTGCGTGGCATCGTCGACCGATTTTCGATCGGCTCTCCGCAGATCGCTATGGTCGGCGACCGAATATACACCGACATCCTGATGGCCCAGCGGGCCGGAGCGCTGGGCGTGCTGGTGCTGACTGGCGAGTGCAGTCGACAAGACGCTGAACAGGCCGACCGCGCGCCCGAGTTGGTCGTGTCCAGTTTGGCCGAATTCGGCGATCTGCTGGCCGCGGCCAAAGGAAGTGCCTAGTTAACATTGCGGCGAGCATCTGGCTTGCTATGTCTAAAGAAAAATATGTCGATAGCTTCGCGCTCAATATTAAAAATTCAATCATCATAAGGGTGACAACATGAATACTATTGCTCGCTTGGGATTGCTCCTAGCCGTGGTGGCCTGCTCGCTCACGCCGGCCATGGCTCAGGATGGACCTGAAAAATCAGCCGTCACACCGTTCAAGGCGAAGTGGAATGTTCGCGATCACATTCCATTGGAAGATTTTACGATTCAGAGCCATCGCGGGGCGGGAGTGCTGGCCCCGGAGAATACGCTCGAAGCCTTCGAACTAGGCTGGCAACTGGGCACTATCCCTGAAGCTGACGTGCGCACCACTAACGACGGAATTATCGTAGCCTTTCACGATGCCAATTTCTCACGCGTGGTCCGCGGCATCGACGCCGAGATGAAAAATAAAGGCGTGGCCGACATTTCCTTCGACGAACTAATACAACTCGACGTAGGGGCTTGGCTTGGCGATGAATTCAAGGGCCGCCGTGTGTCGCGCATGACTGATATTTACGCGTTGATGAAACAGCATCCCGAGCGGCGGCTGTACTTAGATCACAAAGATGCTGACCTGGAACAACTGGCAAATGAAGTTAGGCAGTTCGACGTAGCAGCTCAAGTCATCTTGGCTTCATCTAAGCACGAACTGCTTCGGCAGTGGAAGAGGCTCTTGCCTGAGTCGGGAACATTGCTGTGGATACCTGGCAACGAGAAGCAAAAGCGGGCTGCGTTGGAGACCCTTCGCAAGACTGACTTCGACAGCATCACGCAGCTGCAAATCCACGTTCGCATGCCCGGCGATGCCACTGATATTCAGCCCGGTGAACCCTTCTCGCCATCGCGCCAGTTCTTGGCCGAAGTCAGTAGCGAACTGGCTGAACATGGGATCCTGTTTCAGACGCTTCCCTACGGTGCGACTGACTCAGTTACTTACACTCAATTGCTTGACGCAGGGCTAGCTTCATTCGCTACCGATTATCCAAATGTCACCCTCAAAGCTGTGCGTGACTATTACCAAGCAGCCCCAAGCAAATCAAAGGACCCGCAGTGAACGTCCCACAACGATTGACCACCGCCGATGCGTTGGCCGCAGCACAAGAGACGCGCAGCCTAGAGCTTGGCCAAAACATTCTGGGGTGTGTCCCCGGCATGTTTCAAAAATACTTTGATGGACGGGCCGCGCTCGTCGTCTCGGATAGCAATACTTACTCAGCCGCCGGTCAGGCGGTGCTGGGAGCCATTCGCGAATGTGGACTTCCGACACTTGAGCCGTTTGTCTTTACCGACGACGACTTGTACGCTGAACATCGATTTGTTCAGCGACTAGAAGAGTCGCTCGGCAAGCATTCAGCTATTCCCATTGCGGTCGGAGCGGGGACTATTAACGATGTGGTGAAACTAGCTGCCCACCGCTGCGGCAGACAGTACCTGTGCGTAGCCACGGCCGCTTCCATGGACGGCTACACTGCCTATGGATCGTCGATCACTTACGAAGGCTCCAAGCAGACCTTTGACTGCCCAGCGCCGATTGGCGTCATCGCCGATCTAGAGGTTATTGCGGCCGCGCCCGCTGAAATGAAAGCTTGGGGTTACGCGGATTTGATTGCAAAGGTTACCGCCGGAGCAGATTGGATCGTCGCCGATTTGCTAGGCGTCGAACCGATCGTCGAACTACCTTGGAACATTGTCCAGGGAGGACTGCGGCAGGCCGTGTGCGATCCGGCCGGTATTGCTTCTGGCACCCCTGAGGCGTTGACGGGTTTAGTCGAGGGCTTAATGCTTGGCGGATTCGCCATGCAGGCTATGCGATCCAGCCGTCCCGCGTCAGGTGCGGAGCATCAGTTCAGTCACCTGTGGGATATGCAGCATCACACCTACAACGGGCAGGCTCCTTCCCACGGCCAAAAGGTTGGCGTCGCCACCGTGGCAGTCACCGCGCTGTATGAGCAGTTGTTAGATTGCCCTAGAATGCCGATCTCTCCAGCCGAAGCTGTTGCGCTGTGGCCCTCGGCCGCCGCGCACGCTCAGGCGATCGACGCGCTGTTTGATGATCCGACCCTGCGCGAGCTAGCCCAGCGAGAAACGCAGGCCAAAGCGATCGACCGCGACGCTCTGCTCGTACAACTAACGCAGCTCGAGCAGCGTTGGCCCGAGTTGTGCGATCGCTTGCGAGAACAACTGATTCCACTGGATCAGCTGCAGGACATGCTGCGCCAAGTCGGCGCGCCTACGGAACCCGAGCAGATCGGTATCACGGCCGAGCGGCTGCAGCAGAGCTTCCGACAAGCGCAGATGATTCGTCGCCGCTTTACCGTACTCGACCTAGCGCTGCGTCTTGGGCAGCTCGAGCAGTGGGCAAGTCGAGTATCATAGTACTGCGCTCAGTGTGAGGTTATTCAGTCTGTGCGGCTCGTTGGGCGCGCGGTTTAACGATGACGACCACGCTCGTCGCACTTCATAAGGAGCTAGTCCATGTTCCATCGCCGTAGCTTCCTGGGAGCCATCCCGGCCAGCGCCCTGGCCATCACGACCGTTGGCACACCTCGCTTAGCTGGCGCGCAGCAGTCCACGGACAATGAACAAATCATTGCCAGCCCGCCGGTCGTTCAGAACCCAAGACCGGACAGCTTCGGAGTGGGTATCGCTGTTAACAGTTTAGCGACCGCCTGGGTGGAATATGGTTTGGCCGAGGATGACTTGCGCTACACGGCGCGGGCGGCTCACCATGGTTTGATACAGGCCGACGATCAAGCGCTGTACATCCGCGTCAATCACAGACAAGTGCTGCCCACCGATCGCCCGATATTCTACCGGGTCGTGGTGCAGGGTCTGCGATATATTAGCGCTTATGAATTGGAACGCGGCGATCCGCAGGCCACGCCAACATTCGCTCTGCGGCTGCCTAGCCCACAGGCCGAGCAACTGCGCGTCGTATCGATCAATGATACGCACGAGAACTTGCCCACAATTGTCCGATTGCATGAAGAGATTGAGAAGCTCGCGCCCGACTTGTTGATTTGGAATGGCGATACCTGCAACGACTTCAATCAACCAAAGGCAACCGAGCAAATCCTACTGAATCCTGCTCAGAATCTTTCGCTGAGCTGGGCTAGTACGCGGCCGCTATTGTTTTCCAATGGCAATCACGACGTTCGCGGCCAGCGCGCCCGCGAAGTTTCCAAGTCGTTTGCAGGTTGTCCTGAGTCGCCAGAATTGCCCTACAACCAAGCTCTGCGGTTTGGACCGCTAGCTATTATCACGCTGGACAGCGGTGAGGACAAACCCGATCACCATCCGGTGTTTGCAGGTACCGCCGCCTACGAACCCTATCGCGAGCGACAAGCAGCGTGGCTAAAACAAATTGTGGCGCAGCCCGAGATCGCCTCGGCACCCATGAAGATCGCCACAGTTCATATCCCGCTGCGTGGACTCGAAGGCCAGCCCGATGGAACGACTCTCGATCGCTTCGCATACTACAGTGGCTTCGGTGCCAAGCTGTGGTTGCCGACGCTCAAGCAAGCCAGCTTCAATGCCATCCTCTCAGGGCACACCCACTCACACCGGCTCGATGGCCCCACCGACGACATGCCCGTGTTTCAATTTGTCGGCGGTGGTCCCAAGCCAGACCAAGCCACGCTGACAGTCATCGAATCCAGTCAGTCCGACTCAGCGGCTGAGCTTGAGATCCGCATCGTCGATTTGGACGGCAAGGTGCTGCACCGCAATCAGTGGTCAGCCTAGCTCACTCCGCAGCCGTGTCGCAGACTGCTTCATCGGCGGGATAGGTAATGCTGGTCCCATCGACTTTGGCCATGGAGGACAACTTGTGCTCTTTGGCACTCGTCAAGCTCATGATGTCGCGCACCTCATAGCCGCGCACGATTAGCGCATCGGCGATCAGCGAACGGTGGCAACGCCAGGGGACCGCTTCGGCGCACATGATTGCCGCCGGCTTTTCTTGCGCGAGGTCCATCAATTGCTCCAGCGCTTCAGCGAACTCGGGTGTCTGCATGTAATCGGCATAGCCGCGGAAGGACTTGTTGCGCCAAGCCGCATTGGGCGAGTTGGGCCGCGAGTGTCGCAGCCCTCCCAGAGCCTTGATGTGACGGTAATTGAGCCGTCGATTGTGTAGCGATTTTGACAACGCGTCGCGATTGAACTGCGGATTATGGCGCGAGCGAGGCACCGTGCGCACATCGACCAGGCGCTGCACACCGAACCTGCGCAGCAGGGCTACTAATTCCTCCAAGCTTCTGGTGGAATGTCCGATCGTGAAAACAACTGGCTTTTTCTTTGGCATAATTATATACTCGCGAGTGTCTATTTCTATATATTCTAGGTCACCGGCATGTCCGACCCAACCGCAGCTAAGCACAAGCAACCTACAGCCACCCTCACTGCGTGGGCCAGCGTGGCGGTGCGAGTGGCCCTCGCGGCGGCGTTTCTTTCCGCGGTAGCTGACCGCTTTGGGTTGTGGGGCGGCCCGGGCAGTCAAGGCGTCGCCTGGGGGAGTATAGAAAACTACGAGAGTTACGTGGGTCAACTGGCGTGGTTCGCACCGGCAGCCCTCGTTCCCGTGCTGGGATGGATCGCGACGATAGCCGAGATCAGCATTGCGGCTGGGTTGCTGATCGGCTGGCAGCTCCGCTGGTTTGCACTGGCAGCTAGCCTGCTGCTGCTCGCGTTCGCTGTGGCGATGGGCGGAGCACTGGGTCCCAAGCCGCCGCTCGATTACTCCGTGCTCTCAGCCGCCGCCGCTGCCTTGTTGTTGTTCGCGATCGATGGTCTCGTTAAGCGGTAGAAGATTTTCAACATGCTGCTCAAACTGACCGCTGCGCAGAAACGAGAGTGTGGCGGCCTGCACGACTGGGTAATGCGGCATGAACTGATGCAACCCTTTGGTCTTCCACAGTCCAGCCGAGCCCTCTAGCTGTTGCGTACTGAGCGAGAGCAGCCCATCATCATCGCCCGGCACGCGCAGCGAGTAGCCCATAGCTGTCCCTCGAATGCCGACCACAATACCGAACTCAAATGGCGGTACATCCAATTGCTGTTCGAGTAGCGGCCAATCGAGTTCCGGTGCTAGTTGGTCCACGGCCGGTCCGATCATCAGCCGTAGCAGACCTCGGTAGGCGACGGCATTAGCCACATCAGCCCCATGATTTGGTGGAGAGATCATGACCATCCGCTCAAATGTCAACGGCGGCTGGCGCTGCTGCACACGTAGTTTGTACAGCAGGTGGCGGACGACGATGTTTCCCATACTGTGCGCTACAAAGCTCACCTTCCGCACGCCGCGCAAATTCCTGAGCACGCTCTCTAACGCGTAAGCTTGCTCCTGCACCGGGCCCTGGGTTGAAGCGTATCCGAAATTGAGAACGGTCAGGCCCTCTTGCTCCGCCAGGTAATCCTTGATGGATTGCATGCTCGCGCGACTGCCACGCAAGCCGTGCAGGCAGATCACCACGTGCGCAGTCATGCTAGGCACGGCACCGCAGTCGCGCCACCGCTGCAGCTCGCCGTAGCACTGTTGCATATCGCCGAAAGCTAATCGCCGCTCCTGTGGGTCGAGCAAGCGGACATGACCAAAGATAGCATGCCGTTGGATGCGCCAATCCCCATCGATGATCACATCTGTCCAGACACCATCGGAGCTGACCTGCGGGGCCTCGGCGCGAGGGGGATGCAGTGCTTGATGTAGACCATCAAAAGCCGCCAAGTCGCCGCAAGTGCACAGCAATATTGCGCTCGCTAGAAGAATTCGCGCTGTGGACTGCGGTGCCATGCTGGTGTATTGACTCGAAAGCGAATGCTAGTTGCCCTAGATAAACGGCCATCCATGCATTTTGAAGTGTAGAACATGCTTTGCGCATCGGCGCCCGAAGCGTTCTAAGCATCCTGCTTGCCGTCCGGTGGGGTAAGCATCCTGCTTGCCGCTTAGGAAGCAGATTTTCGCAAGCTAGAAGCTTACGCCACTTTTTCGCAAGCTAGAAGCTCGGCCCACCGCAGCGGAACGTCAGCAAGGGTTCCGCGCGTTATCGAACGCGGGCTTCGATCGCATCGAGCACCGCGCCCAAACTGGCAGCGGTAGCTGGATCGTTAGCCCCGAGCGCATTGTAAACGTCATAGACTCTAAGCACTTCCTCGCGTCCTAGATTCATCCCAAAGCGATCGACTGAAGCGGTGAATTCATGGGCAGCACGCAGGCGTTCGGCGGCCGTCAGACTGCTACTGCTAGCCAGTGCGACGAGCTGCATTTGACTGTCCGCGGTGCCGAGTGCTGCCAACAGTGCGAGGCGTGAGGCGATGGGCATGCTGCGGCCGATGCCGCCCAGTTCGGACCGCCAATCGTTGAGCGGATAAAACGCGTAGAGGTCGCGATCGCTGGCGATCTTAGATAAAAACTCGCCACCAATTTCGGCGAAGCGATTTCTATCCTCGCTGGAGAATGGCTGCGTATCGAGTTGTCCCATGAGCCGGTCGATCACCTGCTGCATCTGCTGTGGACCGCGCGAGAGCTGGGCTGAGACCACGCCAGGCATTTGACCGATCAGACGGCGTTCGTGCTGGTACAGCTCGTCGGTCAGGACAGCAATCGGCAGTGCACGACTTCGCTCGGCCGTTCGCAACCGCTGCAGTAGCTCAAACACGCTTTGGTCGGACATGCGGTCGACGACCAGCACCATTTCGATGGGCTGCAGGCCATCGAGCGCAAGCAGTCCGCTGCGGGCAGAATCGGCGGTGGTGACCTGAGCGCCGACCTGCTGCTCCAATTGTTGCTGGGCCGCCTGACGCAGCTCAGCGCTGCGTCCGATGACCAAAGCGTGCGGGCCGCTGGTCAGACGCGCCATCTCAACGGCAACCTCTAGAGATTTTTCGGCCCCACCAAAGCTTTGCTGAGGATCCAGCTTGGCAATCTGCTCGAGCGCTAAGTAGCGAATTACTGGACGGGAATCACCCAGCAGGCGTGTCAGGAAGTCGAGCGGTATTAAATAGTTGCCTGGAGCATGTTGAGCCAACATTTGTACCGAGCGCACCGCCGCGCCGTGCAGTTGCAATTCGCTGGCCCGATCGAACACGCGAATCCAGAACGCGGCTTCGTCGGAGGCCACCTGATCTAAATCAGCTAAATAAGCGGCCGGGTCTGCAGCCGGCCACAGACTCGGCTGGACGCGATAGGCACGCTGCAGGATGACGGCTGAACTTTCGACCAGATCGTCATTGGTAGCGCGTGTCAGATTCAAGCGATGCGCGGCCACGCGGGCTAACTGCTCGAGCTGGCGTTCCTCGGGCGATCCGTTGACTTGTACTATCGATTTGCCGTCACCCGTTGGTCGCCAGATGGGCTCTTCGATAACCACAGGCAGAGCCGCTCGCGACTGTTGATAGTCCTCTAAGCGACTTGCGAAACGCTCAGCCAAATACTTTTCGATTGCGATGGGCGTAGGGACTTTGGAATATTTGCGGAGTACGATCTCGGCCAAAGCGGCGCGGTGCTCGGGTGTGAGCTGCGTGCTTTGCAAGCCGGCCGCAACTTCGCTGGAAAATTCACTGCCAGGAATTTCGGCGATGCCCAGATAGACTCGAGCGGCGCGCTGTGGGTCTTTAATCAGGCAAGCGGCGCGCAGCGCATCGCGGCCCGTACTACCGAATTGGGCGATTGTTCCAGCCAGCATACCCGCATCGACGTTGGCACTGCCGTCGAACAATCGCTCCAGCAAGCGAGTGATCGCTGCGGGCCCACCCTCCTGCAACCGCAACTGCGCCAAGCGACGCTCGCCGGGTTGCGGGTGCGCTAATTTCTCGATCCAATTATCGAGCCAAGCTGGATCGCGAGCCAGCGTGCCTTGGGCGGCCACAATGCTATCGAGTAGTTTGCGTTGCTCTTCGCTCAATCCCGCTTCATCCACCGACAGTCGGAACCAGAGCGATTCGCCTCCCGCACTGGCAAGCTGAGCCAATTGCGGCAAGTCCCACTGTTTGCCAGCGATTTCGTCCAACAGGCGGCGCACCTCATCCCAACGCTTCAAACGCACGACCCACGTCAATCCCTCGGCCATTTCCTCGGGCGTTTGAGGTGGCGTCTCGCGCAACAGGCGAATGATAGGATTGGGATCTTGCTCGGTGGGAGCTGTCGCCGTTGCGGCGGCGGCCGGCGCAGCTTCCGCCGCCGGTGCAGCTTGACCAAAGCCACCGAAGGGTGAGGCTGCATCGGCCGGACCGCCAAATGGATTGTCCGTAGCCGCCCCGCCGCCGAACGGATCCTGAGCCGGTACAGTTGCTGCTAAGCCCAGCGCTAATACGATCCCCGCCGCGCCAGCCACGGGAAGACGCCCGGATCGGCAGTCAATTAAACACTTCGGCCACCGGAATGTACTCGCCAGGGCAATATAAGAGGTTGCCCAAGTTGGATTAGAAAAACGACTCATCGATACTCGCAGGCTGCTGCTAGGGACTAGATTGCCGCGGACGCTAATCTTTTATTGTAATTGCTCGCGCCACCGATTCATCTGCTCGCGCACTCGATGTGGGCCACTCGAGCCGTAGCTCTGGTACGCCTTTACCGCTTGTTCCGCGCCTAACACCTCCCGCAACGATCCGTCGAGGTCTGAGTGAGTCGATTTTAATTGCGCGTCGGTCAATTCGGCCAAACAAACCCCACTTTCTTGTGCCAAAGCCACCAACTTCCCGACCAAGTGGTGGGCCGTCCGCTGCGGAATGCCCTGCAGAATTAGATGTTCCATGAGTGTGGTAGCATCCAGATAGCCTCGATCCAGTCGGCTGGCGATGGACTCTCGCTGCAGTTTGGCTCCCTGGACAATCGGGATAGCCAGCTCCAAGCAGGCGCGGACTGTGTCCACTGAGTCGAATAGCGGCGGTTTATCCTCTTGCAGATCGCGGTTGTAAGCCAGCGGCAAACCCTTCACCAGCACCATTAAGGTTTGAAGGTTGCCCAGGACGCGAGCTGACTTGCCACGCGTCAGCTCTAGCGTGTCAGGGTTGATCTTCTGCGGCATGATCGACGAACCGGTACAGAACTGGTGCGGGAGTTTGATAAAGTTAAACTCCACAGTGGACCATAGGATCCATTCCTCGGCCCAGCCGCTGAGGTGCTCGGCGATCATTGCCAGGACAAAGGCGGCTTCGAGCACGAAGTCTCGGTCGCTGCTGACGTCCAGACTGTTGGCCGCCACGCGGTCAAAACCCAATTCGGCAGCGGTCGCGTCGCGGTCGATCGGCAGCGTCGTACCGGCACAGGCCGCCGAACCAAGCCCGCACACATTGACGCGTTTTCGACAGTCGGCCAAGCGTTCGCGATCGCGCTGGTACTTCTCGATGTAGCACAGCCAGTAGTGGGGAGCCAGCACGGGTTGGGCGCGCTGCATGTGAGTGTAGGCGGGGAGAATTACATCAAAATCGCCTTCGCAGCGCGATAGAAATGCGCGCTGCAGTTCCTGCAACAGAGCATCCATAGAGTCGAGCGCATCGCGCAGCCATAGCCGCACATCGGTGTTGACTTGGTCATTGCGACTGCGAGCCGTATGCAGTTTGCGGCCTACATCTCCAAGTCGCTCGATGAGCGCGCTCTCGATGTGCATGTGGATGTCCTCCAGCTCTGCACGGAAGGGCATTTTCCCCTGCTCGATTTCCTGCTCGATCTCGCGCAGGGCTGCCTGTATTTGCTCAAACTCCTGTTGCTCGATCAGGCCCTGCTTGGCCAGCATCCGCGCATGGGCGATCGAACCCTGCACATCGTGGCGGAACAAGCGGTGATCAAAGCTAATGCTCTCGCTGAAAGACTCCAGACGCTTGTCCGTGGAAGCCGAAAACACACCGCTGCGCGATGGTGAGGATGATGATGAAGCCGTCAAAAATGATCGCCTAGTTGTACGTGTCACAGGAAAGGAAACAGGGAAGCCAAATCAGTAGATCTACTTAACAAATCGCAAGAAGTAGTTTTCCTTAAAGCCCTCGATGTCGACCTCTTCCTGAAACTTAAAGCCGGCGTCGATGATCTCTTGCTTGAAGACGCTTTTGGGTGCTCGCACATGCCCCTTGAGCCACTCGCCACGCTCGCCTTCACCATCGTTATTGAAGTCGACTAAAATCAACTGGCCGCCGGACCGCAAAGCAGCGTAGATCGAAGCTAGCGAGCTTTCGGGAAATTCAAAGTGATGATATACATCGCAAATAAAAGCCCGATCGATGCTATTGGGTTTGAGGTTTACATCGCGGTCGGTGCAGAGCACGACCTGTGTATTGCTTAGCCCTTCGTCCTTAACCCGTTGTCGCAGATGCTTGACGAAATTAGGCGAAATGTCGACGGCAAATACCTGGCCGGTGTCTCCTACGGCTTGCGAAAAAGCGCCGATGTAGAGCCCGGTTCCGGAGCCGATGTCGGCGACGGCCATGCCGGGCTTAAGTTGCACAGCCTTGAGTATCTCTTGCCGCGATGAAAAGACTTCCCGACTTTCCGTTTCGAAGCGATTAACAAAGTCTTCGACTTTCATTTGGGGATCGAGGAAACTATCGTTGATGCCTGCCGGCAGGTTTTTCGCGCGCTCGACACCTGCGTCTGCTAGCTGGGTTTCAGTCGATTGGGTTTCAGTCGATTGGGTTTCAGTCGATTGGGCGGGCGGGGCTTCGAGCTGAGCGGTTTG
>CAKQWG010000006.1 GCA_934278005.1 uncultured Pirellulaceae bacterium
ACGCGCTAGCGTCGGGCCTATGTTTTCACACGGAACCGATACCTGCTAGACCCCATGCTAGCGCATTGGGTCGGCGACGCTGACTCGTCTGGCGATGATGAACCCGGCGACTAAACCAACTCGGCTTCGCGTAACTTGCTGGCGTTGCCGGCTTGGCCGAAGGCTGTCATCCGCGCCACGCAGACTTGCTTCATCGCTTCGCGCGCTGGCTTCAGATAGTCGCGTGGGTCGAACTTCTCTGGAGATTCCGCGAGCACCTTGCGAATAGCCCCGGTAATGGCCATGCGGCAGTCGGTGTCGACATTGATCTTGCGCACGCCACTCTTGATGCCGCGTTGAATCTCCTCAACAGGCACGCCGTAAGTCTGCTTCATTTGGCCACCATACTTGTTGATGATGTCCTGCAGTTCTTGCGGCACTGACGAACTACCGTGCATGACCAAGTGCGTGTTGGGCAGCCGTGCGTGAATGGCTTCGATGCGGCCCATGTCCAAAACTTCACCGTCCGGCTTGCGCGAGAATTTGTAGGCTCCGTGGCTGGTCCCAATCGCGACCGCCAAGGCATCGACGCCGGTGGCCTCTACGAAGCGTGCGGCTTCGTCGGGATCCGTCAGCAATTGGTCGTGAGTCAAGGTACCGGTAGCCCCGTGGCCGTCCTCCTGCTCGCCTTCGCCCGACTCGAGCGACCCTAGACAACCCAGTTCGCCTTCCACCGAAACGCCGCGCGCGTGAGCTAGCTTGACAACCTCGCGCGTTACATTGACGTTGTAATCAAATGACGCCGGTGTCTTGCCGTCTTCTTCCAAGGAACCATCCATCATGACGGACGTAAAGCCGTTCTCGATAGCGCTCAAGCAGGTGGCTACGCTATTGCCGTGGTCCTGGTGCATGACGATTGGAATATGTGGGTAGAGTTCGGCGGCGGCGAGCATCAAGTGCCGCAAGTAGGCATCCTGTGAGTAGCTCCGGGCACCTCGCGAAGCTTGAATGATCACCGGCGAATCGGTAGCGTTGGCGGCTTCCATAATCGCTTGGATCTGCTCCATGTTATTGACATTGAAGGCAGCCACTCCGTAGTTATTCTCGGCTGCATGATCCAATACGACTCGGAGGGGTACTAAAGCCATCGAAATCAACTCCTAGGGGGGCTGCCCCATAAACGAACAAAATCAGTGTCTTATCTAAGCAAGGTCGAATTATCGACTGCGGCGCAGCGCCTGGCAATCCCTGATTAGTGCTAGCTGTCAAGCCGGCTGTAGAATGGCTTTGACGACTTGCCCGGAGTGCATTTTCTCAAACGCGTCGTGCCACTCTTCCAACGCCCATACGCCTCCAATAATTGGCCCCACATCGAGTTGTCCACTGGACAACAGTGCGATAACGCGCTCCCAAATAGGCCAATTGTGACTGAAACTTCCCTGCAAGGTCACATTCTTCTGTACCAACGGATCCAAGTTGAATCCTAGCGGCTGAGGCCCCCAGCCAACTTTGCTGATCCAGCCGGCTGGCCGCACGATTTTTAGAGCGATCTGTAGCGTAGCGCTGGCCCCTGCCGCGTCGATCACCCCATCGCATCCCAAGCCGTCGCGCGACAAAGCCCACTCCGCCGGGTCGCCCACGACCGGTGTGCAACCGTAGCTTTGCGCGGCAATCTCCAACCGCTGGCGATCCGCTTCGAGTCCCACCAAGGCGACTTCCGCCCCGCACAGCCGCGCCATGGCGGCACACAGAATGCCGATCGTGCCCGGTCCCAGCACCACCACGCGATCTCCGGGCTCAATCCGCGCGTTGCGCACCACGGCGTTGTAGGCCACACAACACGGCTCGGTAAGGCAGGCGCGGTCAACAGCCAGCGCGTCTGGTATATGGTGTAGAATTCGCGACGGCACGCGAACATACTTGGTCATCGCTCCATCTACGCCATAGCCAAAACCCTTGCGAGTTGGATCTAGATTATACAAACCGCGGCGCGACATCGGATTATTGCTATCGATCACCGCAGCCGTTTCGCTCACCACGCGATCTCCCTCACGCCATCCCGTGACAGAAGTCCCCAGTTCGACAATCACGCCCGCAAATTCGTGCCCCAGAACCACGGGGTAATTGACCGGCCAGGAGTGGTCGGCCGTCCACTGGTGCAGGTCGCTACCACACACACCTACGCTGCCAACTTGCAGCAACACGTCGTCCGGCCCGATCGACGGTCGCTCGACCTCGCGCACTTCAACAGAGCCACGAGTGGGCGCGAAATTGACAACGGCGGCAGATTTTGACATCGTACAAACTTCACTAAAGCGGGTGTGGGGACGTTACGCGGGATGGATCGATTGTATCGACCAAACGACTGCAGGTCGGCCAAAAAATCCCTCCTGCAGGCGGATTATTCACAGTCGGCTCATTGTGCCGCCGGCTGCCGCACCTTGGGGATTTTTTTAACCATCCATTTTCTAACCATCGATCGCGGGGTGCTCTAGTGCAATCCATAGCGGCCCATCTTGTAGTGCAGCGTACGCACGCTGATGCCCAGGCGTTTAGCGGTGCGATCGCGATGAAAATCGCAGGCAGTCAACGCTGACGATATGACTTCACGTTCGCAACTTTCAACCGCTTCGGAAAGGGTACCTTCAACTGCAGAACTACTGCTACGCGCAGCTTTGAGTTCTTCAGGAAGTTGGTGGTTTTGTACCACGTCGCCGAGATGCGTGACGACCATTCGTTCGACCAGGTTGCGCAGCTGTCGGACGTTGCCCGGCCAAGCGGCCGACACTAAAGTCTGCATGGCCTGGGGCTCAATCAGCTTCATCGGCCGGCGATGGCGCTGGCAGAAGTGGAGTAAAAAATGCTCGATCAACAACGGGATGTCTTCACGCCGCTGACGCAGGGCGGGGACGTGGATTGGAATCACATTCAAGCGGTAGAATAAATCGTCGCGGAAAGTCCCTTCGTCAATCAACGACTGCACCGATTTGTTGGTGGCCGAAACGATACGCGCATCGCTGTGCACGACGTCCTCTCCGCCCACGCGTACAAACCGCCGCGATTCGAGCACGCGTAGCAAATCTACTTGGCTCTTGGCCGACATCTCGGTGACTTCATCTAAAAACAGAGTGCCGCCCTGCGCCTGTTCAAAACAGCCGGGTTTGCGACGCGAAGCGCCACTAAAGGCGCCCTTTTCGTGACCGAACAGCTCGCTTTCCAGCAATGTCTCGGGCATCGCACCTAAATTGACGGCGATGAAAGGTCCGCCAGCACGGTCGCTTAAGTCATGCAGCGCACGCGCGATGAGCTCCTTGCCCGTTCCGCTCTCCCCTTGAATTAGAACCGTCGCTTCGGTGTTGGCCACTTGCCGAACTTGCTGAAAGACCTCTTGCATAGCAGCACAATTGCCAATGATGCCCGAAATCTCGCCGGCACTGGCTAGTTGGCTTTTGAGTTGATGGTTCTCATTCTGTAGCTGGTAGTGTTCCCGCGCGCGTCTGACTTGCTGGCGCACTAGATTCAAATCGAGAGGCTTAGCAATAAAGTCAAACGCACCGGCGCGCATGGCATCTACGGCGGTCTCGACCGTGCCGTGGGCCGTGATCACAATCACGGTGGTGCGAGGCCGCTGAGCAAGCATGCGGCGGACGAGTTCAATGCCGTCGATCTCGCATTCCAGACGTACGTCAGCAATTACCAGTTGAAATCGCCCGCTGGCGAACCTCTCTAGAGCTTCGTCAGCCGTAGAGGCCGTTTCAATGGTTAGCGCTTCGCGGCTGAGCCCTTTAGCTAAACCGGCGCGAATATTGGGTTCGTCATCGACGATCAAGACGCCGAAATTCTGGATCGAATCGGCGCTTCCAACGTCTGCGGCTAGGGTGGTCTGGACGTTCACTCAACTGCATCCCATGGAAGGGTAATAAGAAATTCAGTGCCTGTTGAACTCGTAGCGAAGTCGATGTTACCACCGTGTTGCCGAACGATCTTCTCAGATACAGCCAAACCCATCCCGGTTCCATGCGGACGCGTTGTGAAGTAAGGATCGAACAAGCGCTCATGCACGGCCACTGGAATGCCGTGTCCCGTATCTGAAATGGCGATACAAGCATGTGCGTCAGACGCATCGAAACGTATAGCCAAGCGTCCACCGGTGGGCATCGCCGCTAAACCATTTAACGCCAAATTCCACAATACTTGTTCCAACCGCACGGAATCGCCTTGGATATTGGGCATAGGGTCAGTGGGCAGTAGTATATCAATAGCCACGTTTTGCTGCGCTGCTTGTGGCCGCAGCAATCGCACCAACCTTTCAATCAGCGCAGGAACGTTGACTGGTGAAAAGCTGGCGGGCTGCATCGAGGCGTAGTTACCGAAGCCGTCGAGCACGGCGTTGATGCGGGCCGTCTCTTGTTGCAGAACATCCAGTAGTTCTTGGACTTCCGCGTTCTGCGCCGATGACTCTGCTAGTTGTTCTCGGAGCAGTTGAATGTGCAGCGACAGCGCGCTGAGCGGATTGCGTATTTCATGCTGCAGACCCGCGGCCAATGACCCCAGCCCCATGTAACGCTCCATCCTCCGCATACGCTCTTCGATGAGTGCATTTTCCGTAATGTCCGCCACGTGTATTACAGTCCCAATCTCTTCTTGGCGCTGATCGCGCAGCAGGGCACAACCGGCACGAAGCGTGCGCCGATTACCCCGATATAGGATGCTGTAATCTTGGTTGCGAATGTTCGCATGTTCGGTCAAAACCTCTTCGCATATTTGACTGAGCAATTGGTGCGATGGGCCGACCTCATGCACCGATTTCCCAAGACAATCAGGCGTCAGTTCTATCAAGTGATATCCTTGCGGGTTGATGCTTGTGATATTGCCAGCCCGGTCGGTGGTGATAATGGCCGTGTCGATACTCGCTCGAATATCGGCCGCCAAAACTTTGGCATCCTGAAGAGATCGCTGACTGCTCCAATAAGCTCGGACCAGGAAAACAGACGCAATTGCCGTACCAAAGATATTGAGTACGAGCAATAAAAGCAGTCGGTGTTGCAGTCGCAAGTCGTTGGCCAACTCCACCGCAGCGGTCATCTCGCCCTGAGGCACGTTCTTGATCAACTCGGCAAGCGCGGCCTGCTCGTGCTGCAAATCGTAAAGAATCCAAGCCGTAAGCACTAAAGCAATAGCACTCAGCACAGCCCAGCCCAGGGCAAACCAACCTACGCTGGGGCCATCTGAGCGATCAAAGACTTCACCCATCTTGCATTCCTAGGCAACGACTCGCTACGCCGCACTCGTTAACAACGTGTGCCGCAAAATTAAATAGTAACCTACTTAACAGCAAGGTCTGCAAAAGATTGCACACGTCTAGCACATAATTGCAACGCTAGCTTATTTATCGGACCACAGAGCATCAAGCGCATCGATAGTGCGTTCGGTCAACTCCTGCCCCCCTTCGGGACCAACGGTATTGCTTTCGACAATAGCGCTGTAGCCGCCACCGCGAGCAGCCCGAGGGCTAGGAATATAGGTCCCAGCTCCGGCTAACTGAATAATAAAAGTCTGCAAAGCGGGGCTGCGAGATTTGATTTGGATGCCAAAATCGGTGAACAGCTCAAAGTCATTAGTCGCAATGGCCACATCGCCCAGGCGAATAGCGTGCAATTCCATCGTGTACGGAGTGGGCCCGTCGGCCTGTTGCCGCTGGTATCGATCGAGCGTTTTTTGCCGCCAGGCTACCTGTGTTTTTTGAGCCGGGTCGGACGCCAGGGAGCGGACCTTGGTATCGATTTCAAAAAACTCCTCGCGGGTAACCATGCGCTCGGGTAGGTCGACGCTGCGCACGTGATGGACGAGAACTGCGTCGCTGTGCCGCTCTTGCTTGGCGCCTTCGTAGGCCTCCTCCCAACCGGCTACGATGCGGCGCGACAACTCTTCCAGACGCGTCAATCCGCGCAGTTGCCGCATGCGTTCCTCTGCCGCCTTGTTGAACATGAGATGTGGCGATTGATCGCCAGCGGCGCCTGTCCATGCCAACACCATGAGCTGCTGGCCATACTTGGCCCGCAACGCCTCGCGCACCGTGTGCCAAAAGTCGGCGTTGACGGCCGAGCCACCCTCGACTTCTTGAGCCGGACAAGCGATGTTGATGGCCGTCGCAATCAACTGGTCCTGGTCATTCCAAAAGCACAGCACGTCTACCGTATGATCCTCGTAGCCTTCGATTCCACGAAAGTTCGACTTGTTCGTAGCCCCGTACATTTGTGCCGTGCCATCTGCATACGTACTGCGGCGATTTTGCGCCACCACGGCGTGCCCCAGTCCCCAACCGACGCTCCCCGCGCTGCGTGCTTGCCAAGCCTCCACACAGATGTCCGCCACGCGGTCGGCCAGGAACTCGACGTAGTCGTGAGGCTGCATCACACCGTCGGCAGACAGGTCGTATGTATCCTCATTCATTACCGGCGCAGTATGAGTATGGGTGGCACTCATCACCAACTTGC
The DNA here is from genome assembly GCA_934278005.1 of uncultured Pirellulaceae bacterium. Lineage (GTDB taxonomy): Bacteria > Planctomycetota > Planctomycetia > Pirellulales > Pirellulaceae > Aureliella. The sequence continues at coordinate 6,477 of CAKQWG010000006.1, forward strand.
TGCGATCAAAATCTGGCAGCCGGTCTTTGATTCGATCGCGTACCTTCTCCAGCACACCCTCGCGAATGGCCACCAAATCGCACGACACCAAAATGGCTTGGTCCAGTGACTGATCGCCGTCGCGTGACTCCAGTGCGAGCGCGGTAGCCGTTACAGGACTGTCGACGCTACGTGCAATCCGCGTGTGCAGTTGTCCGGACAATCCCACCGGCTGTTGCGGGGTAATGCTGGTTGTGGCCCCAGCCATGCGCAGTTCCGCGGCCTGAAGAGCCAGTGCAGGTAGCGATAAACAAGCCAAGAAAAACACCGTAGTTGCTGGTTTTTTCAAAAATCGCTCGGCTGTGATAAGTTGAGGAACTGCGGCAGATACGGCGTCAGACTTTGCGGTATTGCGAAAAGACGCTGGCCAGTGAACGGGCATAATTAACTCCGGGTGGCTGATAAGGATGATAGGCTATTTGGAATCGACAGAGACTGCCGATCTACATTGCGGTCTGGATTCGACAGAGACTGCTGATCGACATTGCGGTCTGTATTCGGCAGAGACTGCCGATCGACATTGCGGCCTGGATTCGACAGAGACTGCCGATCGACACTCACGGATGCGGTGTGCGGGGAATGATCGGCAGCACGATCCGGCTCGGATGCGCCGCGTCGTGATAGATCGTCTGGTCGGCCACGTAACTGAGCCGCTGCCGATTGAGCGTTTCTCCCGAGTTGGGATTGACGTCAAACCGCGGGAAATTCGAGCTAGACACGTCGACTCGAATGCGGTGTCCGCGTTTGAAGACATTGGAGGTCGGATAGAGCTTGATGGTGAACTCATACGCTTGTCCGGGGGTCATCAGAACTTCGTTCTGTAGCGACTCGCGGAACCGGCCGCGAACGATGCCGTCGCCAATATTCAAGTCAAATCCGCCTGGCCAGTCTGCCGAGGCCGGATAAACGTCAATCAACTTGGCGGTGAAGTCGGTATCGACAGCCGAACTCGATGCAAACAGCTTCACCTCGATCTCCCCGGTCACCTCAAGATCTTCTTCAAGCGGCTCGGACTGAAAGACCAACACATCGTTGCGAGATGAGATCGGTATCGGGTCAGGGAAATTCCACAGGTGCGGCCCTCCCTTTTGATTCCATGCTCCCTGCACCAAAATGTTGTCACCCGACGAGATGTTGCCGCCAATGGTCGGCACCGGATTGTGCGGGTCGAACTGAAACTGCGTTACCGCCCGCTCGGTTTCGGGTTTTTTCGTCGACAGTCCTCCATCAGCATGCAGGAAGAAGTCGGTGTACTGCGTTCGTTCGAGCGGCCACTCGTTTTCGTTGCGCCAGACTCCGCCGTGTTGCAGGCGACCCTTCGAATCTTTGCCTCCGTCGCCAGTTCCCATGACGAAGATTCGCACGGCAGTCTTGAATGGATCGGCTTTGCCGACCGAATTGTCGATCCCCTTTAGCCAGTGATCGTACCATTCGAGTCGCCAGGCCCACTGGTCGGCAATGGCCGCGTCGGATCCGAAGTTGACTTGCCCATGTGCGGCAGCGGCTTGCTGACCATGAATCCAGGGGCCCATGATCATAAAGACCGGACTCTTAAGCGTCCGACTCAGGGCTCTAAAGTTAGCGGTGGTGTTGCCGCTCCATGAGTCGTACCAGCCCGAAACTAAGTAAACGGGAATGTCCTTGTACTTCTCAGGCGCATCGAGAATGTTGTTCTGAGCCCAAAACTCGTCGTTCGTGCCATGCTCCATAGCGGAGATCAGCCAATCCTCATACTCTGGCGATAGTGCTAGCGGTGTCATGCCACGTCGCGTAGGGGAATTGGCTAAATAGGCCAAGCGTTGGTCCGACATCTCTGCCAATACTTCGGCAATTCCTGGCGACTGCGAAGCGCGGCTACCACGTCCGGCGTTGATAAAGATCCAGTTCCAAAATCTCAGTTCGAATGCGCCCGCATTGCGTAGACTTTGATATCCCAGGTTTGACATCGCATCGACGGGAATCACTGTCTTCAGTTCTGGTGCGCGGGCCAGGGCCATCGCATGCTGTGTTCCACCGACGTAAGAGGTACCGATCATGCCGATCGCGCCGCTAAACCAGGTTTGTTGTCCGATCCAAGCCGCGCAGTCCACTCCATCGAGGCCATCATCGGTGAGCATATGCCACACGCCCTCCGACTTGTACCGACCGCGCGTGTCTTGCGCAACAAACACGTAGCCATGGGACGCATAGTATTCGCCCATAGTCTTGGCCCCGTCTTTATTATAGGGCAGGCGAGTCAGAATGACTGGTAGAGCTTCCTCGACCGCAATGCCATCCTTGGCCGGGCGGTAAACATCCGTTGCCAACCGCACGCCATCGCGCATCGGTACCATCACATCTTGCTCCAGCACGAAATCGGCGGCCGCCGCCAACGCCCCGCTGAGAAATATCAGCGAGACTGACAGGCCAACGGCCAAGGCAGCCGTCAAGCAGCGGTCGACCGTGCAATTAACTCCTCGCGTGCAACTCATGCGCTGCTACTCCTGCTCATAATTCTAGATTTGCTCAACCGCGGAGATTTTAGATCTCAGCACCCACGCATAAGTCTCCCGTTTTATCAATCAACCGTGGCTAACGCCAAAACGGCTAATTAAGCACCGACTCATAGCATTTGCGGTTTGTCACTGGCTAACAGGCTCCTGCCTGAGCTCTTCAAACAGCTCCAGCAGTTTGTCGACAATCTTGACGGTGGCGTCGACTTGCACGAAGTTGGTTCCCAGCCATGTTTCGTAGCCGCCCAGTCGATGTTGCTCAGGCGTTGGCAGATAGCCGTAGGAGCCATTGGCCAATTCGATCGTGAAGGCATCCTGGAATGGAATCCGCTGCTTGAGCTCCAGGCCGGTCTCGGCAAAGACTTCGAAGGGAATAGCCGCGATGCCCAAGTCGCCGATGCGCATGGCCTGCAGCGGGACCTCGACCTCGCGTGGCGCGTCCTTCAGCAATGCGATGCGCTCGGCGTAGAACATGTCGCGACTGGGCTTAGCGTTGGGCGATTTGGCTTGGGCTTCAGCCAACTCGGCAAAGTGTTTTTGCATTTCTGGCGTAGGCTGTCTGACTTGTAATGGCAGACGGACTTCGACGGCTGCGAGTGGTACCCAATCTTGAAACACCAATTGTTGATGCGCTTCATAGACGCGGTTGGCAATCTTATCAGCTACTTCCTGCATCTTCTCATAGCTTTGATATTTGCGTCCGCCTGCCTCTGAAAAGTTGATGTTGTTCACATCGCCGCTGGTTCCGTTGGAGAGGATCCCGACGAATGGAGGCGTTACCTCTGTGGCTCCCAATTTCTGTTCGATATACTTTGCGAAGTAGGCAAAGTAGTCCGCTGAAATGTCGTCACCTCGCACGCCGCCGACGTAGTGCAGCGAGTAATTGGCCAGCAGCGCAATCGGCTTGCCAGCAGTGCTCTGCACCGAGATGAAACTGATCTCCGGGTCGGTCGGTCCGGCGGGACGGTCGAGCGCTGCGCTTCCCTTGGGTGGATTCATGCGGACTTGGTCGACCCCACCAAAGGGATTGGCCAGCAGCGAGGCGTCTTTGACGTGCCAGCGGCGATTGAATACTTCGGAAGGTTCGTCGATCTTACCCCACGCTATGCGCGCTGGCTGCAAATTGGCCACAGCTCGGCGCACTCCATCGGAGATGCGTCGCGCCAAAAATTTCTGATAGTCGGTCAGTTCAGTTTCGCGTATCACTTTGCTCGGTCCGCGCGCAGAAGTCGCCGAATGGGTGTGGGTCGAAGCCATCAGCGAATGCGACGGAGGTAGATCGATCGACTCGAGCAATTGCTGTTTGGCTAAATCGAAGACCTCGACAGGGATGCCCACGTTATCGCACAGCACGATCGCTAACTTGGTCTTCCCATCATCCAGCACTAAACAGCGCGCGTGCAGTTCATCGTGCACGTTCGAGGCGGGAAATGGCTGGAAACCTCCCACGATCAGTTCGCCCAATGGAGGCGTGATATTGCTTGTCGCTGCGCCGGCACGAAACACTGGCTGCGGCGTCTGACCATGTGTGAATCTGTCTGCGTGCAAAACAACTGCAAGCAGAAAGCCAACTGTTAGCACCAACTGCACGCGGTGGATTAGGTACATTCCAATAGCTACGCATGGTCTCATATTGCATTTTTCCAATTGTTCAAGATGCGTTACGTTCATGGCGTTCGTCCGTGCAGATGATGCTTAGCTTGATCCAGTCGGGGCGGGATGTCCACCTTATCGGGGAACAAAGGCACAGTCAAGCGCGCGAAGGGCTACTAAGCATCGCAACGCTCAGTTAACATCTTCGGTGCCCGCCAACATTCAGGAGCGAAGAACCCTACAATGCTCAGGCAAAACCAGAGGCCCTTGCGAGAGATGCTATGACAACGATTGCTGTTTTTGGAGGCTCAGGAAAAATCGGCCGAGCCGCCGTTGAAATGTTTGGCAGGCGCGGTGACCGCGTACGCGCACTGGTCCATCACCAAACGGTTCCCGGAGATCACGTAACGTGCATCCAAGGCAGCGTTGCCGACGCTGCTGCGTGTGCAGAGGTGGTGCGAGGTGCAGATGTCGTTATTCAAATGGCGACGACCAAGGAAGACAGTCAGACTTTCTTCGATGTCAGCCTGCGTGGAACGTTTAACATTCTGGAAGCTTGCCGGTTCTCCAAGGATGCCCTGCAGTTTATTCTGCTCAGTGGAGACGCGGCCCAAGGAATCTGGTTCTATCCACACCCGCGGCCGATTGACGAGGATACGCCGCTGGCTGCCTATCCTGGCTACTACGCCTTTTCCAAAGTCATGGAAGAGGCGATGACGGCACAATACCGCATTCAGTACGGACTGCGGACGACGGTGTTGCGGTCGTCATGGGTTTTCCAGGGCGACGACCTACTGAACCATTTTTCCATTCTGAAAAACGTCGATCCTGCCGAACCGGGGCATGGCTTCGGCGAAGTCTCCGCAGAGGTATTAGACTTAGTCCGCACCGGCCAAGAGCGCATGCCGGTGCTCGTCGACCGAGCAGGTGCACCGCTCACCAGACACATCGTCCACATAGACGATGTGCTTCACGCGCTGGATCTTTCGATCAACAATGACTCAGCCATTGGCCGCGATTACAATATTGCGGCCCCCGCTCCCTTCCAGTACCGGCAGGCCGCCGAGTACTTGTCCAAGAAGCTGGACGTTCCAACGGTCGACATCGCCAGCCCTCAGTATCACCCGTTTTCGATCGATATCTCGCGTGCTCGTCGCGAACTCGGCTACTCGCCGAAGAATGACTTTAATACGATGGCCGACCGCGCCATCGCCACCCGTCATCATGCAACGTGACCTAGGTGGCGTAAGCTTCCAGCTTGCGACTGATCAAAAAAAACTTATTAGCAAGCAGGATGCATACTCCACAGCAAGCAGGATGCATACTCCACAGCAAGCAGGATGCATACTCCACAGCCAGCAGGTGCATACTTCGCCGCAAGCAGGATCCACCTTCCACCTTGTCGCTTCATACACGTAACTCGCAATTAAAGGAACGATATGACACTCCTGGGAAAAACGATTATTGTCACTGGCGGCACTTCGGGTATTGGAGAAGCCTGCACGCGTGAGTTCGTCGAGCGTGGAGCGAATGTGGTGATGGCATCGATACAGGAGGCCGAGGGGAGGGAGTTGGAAGAGGAACTCTCCGCGACATCGCGTGCAAAGTACATTGCCTGCGATGTGACTCAAGAGGAGCAAGTCAAAGCGTTGATCGCAGGCGCGATAGCGACCTTTGGTCAAGTAAATGCCATTCATTGCAACGCGGGCGCTTGGGGGCAGGGGACAGTTGAAGATTTTGACGAGGCGATTTGGAATAAGGTCATGGGGGTCAATGTCAAAGGCGCTCTGCTAACTGCTAAGCACGGTATCCCAGCGCTTCGCGCCGCGGGCGGCGGCACGTTTTTAGCCACAACTTCGGTAGCGGCCCACATCGGTTTCCCTCAGCACGCGGTGTACTGCGGCTCCAAAGCCGCCCTCGAGGCGCTCGTGCGCTGCTTGGCAGTCGACTATGCCGGACTAATCCGCGCGGTCGGAATCAGCCCAGGAACAGTTAAAACTCCCATGTTGGCGGCAACCTGCGCGGGCTGGGATAAACCGATCGAGGAGCTATATGATGAGGTCGCGCAGAAGATCCCTGTTCGCCGACTGGGCACTCCCGAAGACGTTGCCAAGGCCGCCGCTTTTCTGCTGAGCGATGATGCGAGCTATATCAATGGAACCATTCTAACTCTAGACGGCGGCACTCTCGCTCTGCCTCCCTGGTAATAAAACTATGTCCGTAGACATCCCACACTCAAAAATCTATCACGCGCGATGCCTGCCACACGGCTATGCGATCTCCCTCGCTGGCCGAGAGCCAGACCCTGGTTGGCAACACGCTGACGTGCTGACTGACTTTACCTTCCCTTGGATTGCGAGGGTTGCTCCTGCCACGGAGTTTCGAGCAGCATACGATGCGCTGCAGTTCTACTTTCGGTTCGACGTCACCGACTCCGATGTTGTGCTGGGGCTGGGCGCCGACGCGATGCAGAAAGTTATCGGGTCGGACCGGGCTGAGATTTTTTTCAGCACCGGCCCCGAGCTCGACCCATACTACGCCATCGAAATCGATCCGCGCGGCGAAGTGCTCGACTACGAGGCCAGATTTTATCGGCAGATGAATCGTCATTGGACCTGCCCGGGACTGCAAGTGGCTACATCGCAGACCGGCGAAGGCTATATCGTCGAAGGTCAAGTTCCACTAGCTACCTTTCGCAATTTGGGCTGCCTGCATCGTGACGCTTCCGGCGAATACCTGATTGCAGGTTTGTATCGCGCCGAATTCAGTAGCCCCGCAACGGCCGTAGAGGGACCTATCGAGGACTGGATAAGCTGGATCGATCCACAGGTTGCAACACCGGATTTCCACGTGCCAACATCCTTTGGCACGATCCGTTTAAGTGAATAATTAACGCCGCTCAGACGACGTTGCTTTAGGACTTGCTATATGCAAATTTTTGATGCCCACCTGGATTTGGGATTAAACGGCGTTGACTGGAATCGCGACTTGCGGCAGACGGTCGACGACATCCGCGCGCAAGAAACCGGCTTGCAGATGAACATTCCCGGCCGGCGAACGAACACGCTAAGCTTGCCCGAACTGCGCAAGTCAGGCGTTAGCACCTGTTTGGCAACGCTACTGGCTAGACAGGAGCAGCCCATCAATCATCCAATGGGATGGACTACTCCGCACGCCTGTTATGCCATGGCCCACGCGCATTTGGCCTATTACCGCGCTCTGCAACGCGACGGACTTGTACGAATGATTTGCACGCAAGCAGATCTCGCTTCGCATGTGCAGCTCTACGAGCGCGAGCCGTTGAACTGCCCTTTGGGGTTTATCTTGACCATGGAGGGCGCGGATCCGCTGCTAACGCCCGACACTGTAGAAGAATTCTATGAGCATGGGCTGCGTGCGATTGGGCTGACCCACTACGGCACCAACCGCTACGGTGGTGGGACTCGCAGCGAAGTTGGCCTGAGCTTAAATGCACTGCCGTTACTAAAGAAGATTGAACAGCTGGGCATGACCGTCGATGTGACTCATCTATCCGACGTATCGTTTTGGCAGTTGTTAGAACACTTCAACGGCCGCATCCATGCCAGCCACCAGAACTCTCGGCGACTGGCCAGTTGGCAGCGTCAGTTCAGCGACGAACAGTACCGCGCGGTCATCGAGCGCAGTGGCGTCATCGGCATCGCCTTCGACATCATTATGTTGCAAGAAGGATTTGTGCCGGGGCACTCCGTTCGCGAAGCCACGATAGACATGGCTGTTGAAAATATCGACATTGTTTGTCAACTGGCTGGCAATGCGCGTCACGTAGGACTTGGAACCGACCTTGACGGCGGCTACGGCAGTGAGCAGACGCCGGCCGACTTAGACCGCTACGAGGACCTATTGGTGATCCCCCGATTGCTAGAAAAGCGTGGTTACACGCCCGATGACATCGCCGCAATTATGCACGGTAATTGGCTGCGTTTCTTTGGCGAGACTCTTCCGCAATAGTGCGGCGCTAGTTTTCTAGCCTGATTGCTGCAGGCTCGACGTATTGCAAGCGCGTAAGCAGCCGAACCTAGGACACCGCGCCGTCCCATTGAACTCGATGCTAACACAAATGGTTACTTCAGATCGCCAAACTCAGTGGCATCGCCGTCGAACTTCATGAATTCGATTACGGCTCCATCCTCCATCACAAAGGCCACACTTAAACCTGGCATGGGGGTGAATGGTTCGAAGATGATCTCTTTGCCAGCGATGGCGGCCTGCATGTCTTGCACGCGATAAGCGACATGCGGCATATCGCGCAGCGGACCGGTCACAGGCGAGTCGCTCTCAAAACGCAGAAATTCGACACGGTAGGCATGGTCGGCCGGATCGGTAACCCAAACCTTAGTCTCGGCTACGTAGCTTTCGTTAGGCTGTGAATCGTGGGTGGGCAGACCGATGTGATGAAATATTTTTGACATGCGTGTACCTTTATGTTTGAATGTTCAGCGATTAAGAAATCTACTTAGCATCGTGTGGGAAATTACTGTCGCACGATCGCTCCGTCGGTCGGCAGTAAGACAGCGAACCGGCGGAGCGGTTGGGCGACTATCAGACCCTTATTTCCCGCACGATGCTTAGCTCTACGGATAGCGACTAAAATATCTCATGAATAAATCAAAGCAAGTGCGTTGGGGTGTGATTGGGCTGGGCTGGTTCGGTGAAGTGCATGCCGATAACTTGGCCGAGATGCCAGACATTGAACTAACTGGGTTGTGTACTCGGCGACCAGAACGCCTGAATGAAATCTCCCAGCGCTTGGGAGTCGAGCGAAAGTATACCGATTATCGGGACATGCTGCGCGATCCGGAGATCGATGTGGTGAGCATTACCACACACATCTACGATCATTGCCAAATAGCCATCGATGCCCTGCGAAGCGGCAAACACGTGCTGCTGGAAAAGCCTATGGCACCCAGCGTTGAGCAATGCGACCAGATTATCGAAGCTGCGGAGGCCGGTGGTGGTCTGTTCATGGTCGGGCACATCTGCCGCTTCGATCCCCGCGTGGTGATGGCTAAGGAAGCGATTGAACAAGGTCGCATCGGCCAGATCATCTCTATGCACGCGCGGAGAAACCTTTCCAAAGCAATTGGCCAGATGGTGCTAGATGACATTTCCGCCTTGATGGGCGACGGTATTCATGACGCCGATTTGATGCTGTGGTTTAGCCAGGCCAATATAAAAACGGTGTACGCTCAAGAAGTGCATCCCGGCAAGAACAAGTTTCCCGATGGCGGATGGTCGATCGCTCGCCTGGATAGTGGCGCCGTGGCCGTAGTCGAATCCGTATGGCACTTGCCGGAAAGTACTCCATACACGATCGACGCGCGGATGGAGGTCATCGGTACGGAGGGAGCTCTGTATATCAATTGTGCTGAAGCGGGCTTGGCCATCCACGACTCGGCAGGTGTTAAGATGCCCGACACCATGTACTGGCCACGCCCCATGGGACGCTATACCGGCATCTTGCAAGATGAACTGCGCTACTTTGCCAATTGCGTTCGCGCAGGAGAAGCTCCCAGTCGCATTACCCCGGTCGAATCGCGAGCCGCCGTGGCCTGGATGGCCGCCGCGACCCAGTCCGCTCAAAGCGGTTCCGTAATTGCGTTTTAATCGTCGGGCCAGTGTTGCCACTACGAATTGTAGCTAGCCGGTGATTTTTAGTTGACCGTGGGCCTCGCGACCTCGGGCTGCTTGATCGAATGGCTCCAGAACCAACTCCTTCCGCTACTTTACCCCCGCCTCACTCAACTGACTTCGCAGCAAAGCGCATTACCTTGGAAACTTTTGTCCTCGCCGCCTCACGCCACACCCGCATTGGCATTGCGGCAGGCCTATCCAACTGGCTCTCGTTGGCATTGATCCTGAGTAGCTGCGTCCTTGGCCTCATTGCCCCGGCCGACTTTACAGCGGGTATCGTTGCGGATGACGATCTCCCGGGCGGCGGTCAGGCAACTCCGGTCGAATCGATCACGCTGCCCGCTGGCTTTACGGCTCAGTTGCTGCGGTCTGCAGGCAGCGGTGAAGGGTCGTGGATCAGCATGACCTTCGACGATCGCGGTCGGCTGATCGTGGGCCGCGATCGACGCGGGATCGCCCGCATGACTCTCAGCCAAGACCACGCCCGTGTCGACACCTACGAGGTCTTAGAGGACTCTCTGCTGCACTGCCGCGGAGTGCTCTGGGCGCACGATAGCCTGTATGTTTGTGCCACCGATAGCAAAGGTTTTTACCGTCTGCGCGATACCAATGCAGATGATCAACTAGATTCGGTCGAGTTGCTTAAATCAATGGACTACCAGAGCCGCTATGGACACGGTACCAACCAAGTTATCCTGGGACCGGACGACAATCTCTACCTGATCAATGGCAACGACGTGGCTTTTCCAGAGGGAATCGCAGCGGATTCTCCCTACCGCGATCCGCAGGACGATCACCTGTTGCCGGAGCCTCGCGATGCCGTGGAGAACCTTTGGGTTGGACACGTGCTGAAAATCGATCCAGAGGGCAAACGCTGGGAGGTGGTTGCTGGAGGCTTTCGAAATCCATTCGATTTGGCCTTTAATGAAGATGGTGAGCTGTTTACATACGATGCTGACATGGAATGGGATGTCGGTCAGCCGTGGTATCGACCGACGCGTTTGAACCATGTGGTCTCTGGCGGGGAATATGGATGGCGTTGGGGCACGGGCAAATGGCCCGCATACTTTGCAGACAGCCTGCCCACTACGCTCGACACCGGTCTGAGTTCGCCAACCGGCATGGAGTTCGGCACGCGGGGAAATTACCCGGCCCCCTATCGGCAATCGCTGTTTATGGGGGACTGGCAACACGGTCGAATTCTACAGGTCAAGCTGTATCCGCACGGCGCGAGTTACACGGGCGAGTACAGTGTGTTTCTAGAAGGCGGCGCCCTGAACGTTTGTGATCTAACCTTCGGCCCCGATGGAGCGATGTACTTTATCACTGGCGGCCGTGGCTCGCAGTCCGGGCTATACCGCGTTAGCTATACGGGCACTCCAGATAGCACTCCGGCCACGTTTCAGGCTTCTGGCGAATCAGAGCAAAATCAACTCCTAGAAGAGGCCGCGAAAGCACGACACGTGCGGAGACAACTTGAAGAGTTTCATCAGCGTCAGGACGCCGCAGCTGTCGAACTCGCTTGGCCACAGCTGAACAGTCAAGATCGCTGGTTGAGGTTTGCAGCAAGGCTGGCCCTAGAACGACAAAAGCCTGAGCTTTGGCGCGACCGGGCGGTGGCCGAGCAGAAGCCCGTGGCATCGATCGCCGCACTGCTGGCACTGGTTCATCTAGCAGACCCAGTCGACCAACCAGACGTACTGCGCGCACTGGATCGGCTACCGTTGGCGGAGTTGGAGAGCGAGCAGCTATTGGATGCGCTGCGGCTGTGGCAGTTGAGTTTTATTCGCCAAGGCCCTCCATCGGCGACAGATCGATCTCGCGTGCTGAACAAACTCGATCCGCTATATCCGCATCCCAGTAGCTTTGCCAATCGCGAGCTGTGCCGCTTGCTGATCTATCTAGAAGCCCCCGACGTAGTCCCGCGCACGGTGGAATTGATCCGAACAGCGATCAGCCAAGAGGATGCGATCTTTTTCTTGCAGGCTATAGCGCGAGTCAAGCAGGGCTGGAACCTGGATACGCGAGAAGGCTTGTTTGATGGCTTGCTGATCGCGCGCAGCTATCAGGGTGGGCATCTACTCGCCGACGTCTTGCAGCACATCCGCGAGGATGCCCTGGCCACGCTTAGCGATCCTGAAAAGCGGCTGTTGCAGAGTCGACTGGACCAATTGTCTAGCCCGACCAGCGATGTTGCCGCTGTAGCGCAATCGCCTTTCGTCAACCGATGGACTTGGGACCAGTTAGAGCGGGAGTTGCCCAAAACTTCTCAAGGGCGGTCTTGGGAGCAGGGACGTGCCGCGTTAGCCAAGGCGTCGTGCCTGACATGCCACCGCATCGGTGAACAGGGGAGCACCATAGGGCCGGACCTATCGCGCGTCGGAAGTCGCTTCGACGAGCGAGCTTTGCTCGAATCGGTCATGGTGCCATCTAGGGAGATAGACGAAAAGTATCGCCTGAGTAGATACTTGCTGGTCGATGGGTCGATCGTCACAGGACGCCCGGTTAGCGTCGGTGCACATCAGCTCACCATCCAGACCAACGCAGTGCCCAACCAATCGGTGCCGATCACACGCGCGGATATAGAGCAGACTTCCCCAGCAGACATTTCACCCATGCCTGCAGATTTGTTGAACGTTCTAACGCTCGATGAGATCCTGGATTTGATAGCCTACCTCAAGGCCAATGGCGATCCACGGGCCGATGTGTATCGTTAGCGTGAGCCGCTCTTGATGAGCGTGAATTAAAGTATCTGGTCGGCTGAGCGATCGTCTGTAGCTTGAAACGCACGAAGGCTCGTTCAGCCAATTGAAAAGCGGACTCAATAGCAAAGCTATCGAAAGGCGAACTGCTTGCTTCGCTACCGGCCACCACCGAATCTTTGGGCGGTGCTCATCAGGCAACTGAGCTGGTGGCGCAGGCTGCCCGGACTATGCAAAGCGTGCGATGAGCCTTTGAAGTGTGGAAAAGTCTGGCGCTGCGACTCGCCACGAAGGCATGCGATAAATGCGCGCGGCTGTGATACAATAATACGAATGCAATGATGCGGATACACTGATGCGACCTAATGCCAGATCTGCGGCCCCGTCATCATCCCCTCCACGAGAGTTCACAGAGACACTTCCTCATGATTTTGAAAACGATTCATTTTGCCCTCATCACGGTGTGCCTGCTGAGCGCAGTTGGCCCACAAGCTTACGCAGCGGACGTCGCTGGCCGCCTCAAAGCGGGGATTATCGGCATGGATGCACATGCGCTGCCCTGGACCAAAATCTTGAACGATCCGCAAGTCTCAGGCGAGCTGGCTGAGATGGTCATCGTGGCGGCCTACCCCGGTGGAAGTCCTGATATTCCGCAGAGTATGGAATTGCTTAATTCCCAAATTGAACCGGTGCGCGAGCTGGGAGTGGAAATCGTCGACTCGATCGACACGCTTTTAGAAAAAGTCGACGTGGTGTTGCTGTTGAGCATCGATGGCCGGACTCACCTGGAACAAGTTCGCCCGGTTTTCGCAGCTGGCAAGCGGGTGTTCATCGACAAACCCATCGCAGGCTCGCTCAAGGATGCTATTAAGATTTTTCAGCTCGCCAAGGAGCACAACGTGCCCTGTTTCTCTAGCTCCTCGCTGCGTTATGCCAAGCAGACGGCCAGTGTCCGCAACGATCCAAAACTGGGCGAAGTGGTCGGCTGCGACCAGTACGCACCCTGCGCACTGGAGCCGCATCATCCGGATTTTTTCTGGTACGGTATCCATGGAGTTGAACCGCTGTTTACTATCATGGGCACGGGCTGCGAGTCGGTGACTCGCGTGCATACTGAGGGAACCGATATGGCGGTTGGAGTGTGGCACGGAGGACGCATCGGGACCTTTCGTGGCATACGCGATGGCGTGCGTGGTTATGGCTCGACGGTCTTCGGTACTAAGGCGATCCTGCCCGGTGGCGGTTTCGATGGCTATGAGCCACTGATTGTGGAGATCATCCGCTTCTTCAAAACCGGTAAGGCTCCGGTTAGTGCGGAGGAAACTCTAGAGATCTTCGCTTTCATGGAAGCCGCCGACGAAAGCAAGCGGCTCGGTGGCGTCCCGGTGACGCTCAGCAGCATCATGCAAAAGGCCCAGCAGGCCGCAGCGCAGTAGACAATAAACTTGCATTGTGTGTCGACGGCCTACGATGCGTCCAGCTTCGCAGGTCGGCAAGTTCACTCAGGGCTTAGGCCCACCAGCTCCCGCCTATTTCGCCTACCGAATAATCTCAAGGAATCGCGTTTTATGATCCGCATCTGTCTCTCTCTCGTTATAGCTTGCTCCATTTCCCTTGCTCCGGCGACCGCCGCAGAGTGGGAAACGACCAAGGTGCCTGGCGAACAGTCGTTTCCAGACTCGCACTACGCGTGGTACCGCACTTGGCTCAAGCCACACGCGACATTTTTCAGTAAGCATGAACGCGATTTATTTGGGGAATCTGTCATTCTAAATGTGCGTGATCTGACCGGCGCGCACGAACTGTACATCAACGGTAAAAAGATCGGTAGCGGTGGCCAGTTTCCACCCGAATTTGTAGACGGGCGGGAAGGGAATCATCGACACAAGATCCCATCTGGAACGTTCATCCCCGAGCAGTGGAATGAAATCGCCTTCCGGGTCTACACTCCCGAGGCCCAAGGGGGCTTTCTGAGCGAAGCGCCGTTTGTCATGAACTATTTTTGGGAGTGCGTGCTGGAAGGCACTTGGGAGTTTCGTCCGGGGGACGAGGCGTCGTCCGGTGAGTCATTGAGCGCGCGTCCCAGCACGTCGGCGTTTGACGAATTTCACGAATCCAATCGAGTTTTGGGTGAGGCAGAACGGCTGTTCCACGGCGACAGCCTGCCTCCGCAGGAATCCTTAGCCAAGATGCAAGCTGCCGACGACTTGATTGTGGAATTGATGGTGGCCGAACCGTTGGTGGCTCAGCCAACACATTTTAGTTTTGATTCACGCGGTCGATTGTGGGTTTCACAGTATCGGCAATATCCGTACCCGGCAGGCCTGAAAATGATCAGCCGCGATCATTACTATCGATCCCACTATGACAAAGTTCCACCTCCGCCCCCGTACCACGATCGTGGCCGCGACATTATCTCGATCCACGAAGACACCGATGGGGACGGGCAGTATGACGCGCACAAGGTCTTTCAAGATGGCTTAAATATGGCCAACGCGGCAATTCGAGGTCGAGGTGGCGTGTGGGTTATGCATACCCCTTACCTGTTGTTTTACCCAGACCAAGATTTTGACGATGTGCCAGACGGTCCGCCCGTTGTGCATCTGCAGGGCTTCGGTATGGAGGACACACACTCAGTCGCCAATGGTTTGGTATGGGGTATGGATGGTTGGCTGTATGGCGCGCAGGGCAGTACGACTAGCTGCCATGTGACGCGTCCCAATATCGATCCACCGCAGGCTCCAGGGGTTTACTTCCAGGGCTGCATGGTGTGGCGTTATCACCCCGAAAGCCATCGCTTTGAAATCTTCTCTGAAGGTGGTGGTAACAACTTTGGACTGGAAGTCGATTCCGGCGGGCGGATGTTTACCGGTAATAATGGCGGGCAGACTCGTGGCTGGCACTACATGCAAGGCGGGTTGCACTTAATGCAAGGCACAACACCCAATAAGTTCGGACCGGTTCGCAACCCATTCGCGTTTGGCGAACTGCCCCATATGGATACAGTGCAGGATATTCCGCGATTCACGCATTTCGCTACGTTGGTCGAATCGACCGCAATGCCACAAAAGTATCACAACACGTTCTTCAGTGTTGAACCACTGCACAATTTTGTGATTGCCAGCGAGCGGAATGTCAACGGAGCGACCTTCAAAACGAACGATATCGGCAAAGTGCTAACTTCCGACGACTTTGCATTCCGGCCGGTGTATATCAACAACGCCCCCGATGGGTCGGTATTGTTAGCCGACTTCTACGAGCACTACATCGCTCACGGGCAGCACTACCAGAGCCAGATCGACCCTACTACCGGTCGCATCTTCCGTTTGCGCGGCAAACATGAGAGCCTGGAAAAGGACCTGAATCTGTACGATAAATCATCCGATGAACTGCTCGCGCTGCTGGGCCATGCCAACCGCTGGCATCGGCATACTGCCGTACAGCTGCTCGGCGAGCGAAAGGATAGCGATTCGCTTCCAAAACTGCAGCAGTTGGTCAAGCAGGGGAGCGACCTGGAGTCGTTAAACGCCCTGTGGGCCCTATATCAAGGCTTCGGCCTAGACGATTCAACGGCCTTGGTCGCATTGCAGCACAAAGTACCACTGGTCCGCTACTGGGCCGTGCGGTTTATCTGTGATGACATCGGTTTTGAGCACAAGCGGACGGCCATCGAGTTGGCCGATAGCCTGGGCCATTTAGAACAGGGGCCTACGCGCGTTTCCGACGAGCTGTATCAGGCAATTCTCAAGTTGACAGACAGCGAGGACAACGCCGAAGTGCGTTCGCAAATCGCGGGCTCCGCGCGACGGCTCCCCGTGGACCAAGCGCTGCCGCTGGTGAGAGCCTTGCTTAAGCATGACGAAGACATCGACGATCTGTATGTGCCACTGCTGTGTTGGTGGGCGCTGGAAATCAAGCTTGACAGCGATCGCGATGCCGTGATGACGCTGTTCGAAGATTCCCAGTTGCGCAGCGAGCCTATGGTCGTCAAGCACATTCTGCCTAGAATGATGCGCGGGCTGGCTCTGAAGGGTGGTCGCCAGGACTTGCAGCAGTGTGCCAAGCTACTGGAACTGGCCGATAGTCAAGAACAAGTCGATCAGCTACTGAGTGGCTTCGAGCTGGCGTTCGCAGGCAGACGAATGGTTGGACTGCCGGAGAATCTAGCCCGTGCGCTTGTGGACAGTGGACGCTCGTCACTCGAGCTGCGAGTCAGGTTGGGCGACGGTGCAGCAACCGAAGAGGCCATTGCACTGCTCAGTGACAGTACCGCAGCTATAGACGAGCGGATTGCGGTGGCACGCATGCTGGGCGAGGTCAAGGCGGCTGACAGCGTTGAGCCACTGGTGGCCGTATCGTTAACAGCAGAGGATTCACGACTGCAGCGGGCCGCGCTCACTGCCGCTAGCGCATTTGACATCCCCAGCATCGAGCAACGCGTGCTGAAGCACTTCGCGAAGTTTTCAGAGGATGTGCGGCCGGCATTTTTTGACCTGATGCTCAGCCGCACTGCATGGGCTCGCGAATTAGCAGAAGCGATCGCCAGTGGTCACATCGCGGCCAAGGATGTTCCCGGCGACGTGGCACAGCAGCTGCGCAACCACGCCGATTCGACCATCGCCAAGCTCGCTGTGGAGCACTTAGGTGAGGCCGCTGAACTGAAGCCCGCAGTTGCTCGAGAGTTGATTCAACAGGTGCGCGATGTGCTCGCGGAAGGAACCGGCAACCCCTATGCGGGCGAAGCCACCTACATGGACCGCTGCGCTGCGTGCCACAAGTTGTTTTACAAAGGGGGCAATGTGGGGCCGGACCTAACACCCTATCAGCGCGGAAACCTTGATACATTGTTGATGAGTGTCATCTCACCCAGTACAGAGATCCGTGAGGGATTTGAGTATATGGCGCTGATCACCAGTGAAGGTCGGATCGTCACCGGCTTTGTGATCGACCAGGATAATCAAGTCATCACCTTGCGCGTCAAAGCGGGAGAGGACATCCGAATCGAGCGCGAAGACGTCGAGGAGATTGCCCCCGTCGGACGCAGCCTCATGCCAGATGGACTGCTCGATGGCCTAAGCGACCAGCAGCTTCGGGATTTCTTCGCCTACCTGAGGATTTCTCAGCCCATAACTCAGTAACAGGGCCGACAAGTCAGCCGAACGATTCTATTTGGGAATGCGTTCCCAAATAGGATCGCCGATCGGCAACAACAGGTCGCGATTGGTCGCCAGCTCACGGCGCCACTGCTGTAACGCATTGCGACTTACCGCGGTGGGCTGAACCCCTAGGGTCTTACCCGTGAGCGTCTGCAATTGGTACCAAGCCAGCACGCGAACAGCCAGTTGCGGGCTCTCAAGGCGTTGCACAATTGTCGCAAGTGCGGCCGGGTCGATTTGGTCGACCGGAAGTCCGCTCAGTAGATCGAACAATTCCGAGCCCGCTGAGGCATACGTCTCGTTAAAAACGGTTCGCACTTGAGGTTCGGCGCGCAAATTAGCGGCTAGAACTTGTTGTGCTAAATTAATGGTAGGCATCCAGTGGCTGCGCATACGAGCGTCATCTAAGAAGCCGGCTACTAGAGGTCTCCAGTCACCGCATAACAGAGCAGTCTGGACCGCCAGCGCCGCCGTCTCCGGACGACGCGAGTGGCTCAGTTCGCTTAACTGCAGCAGCATCCCACCGGGCTCAGCGGTCGCATCAGCCTGTGTGGCTTGCGTTAAGCGATGCAGGTCGGCTGCAGCCATTTTATCGATAGGCCGCTCAGCCGTACTACGATACCAACTGGGAATATTCTGCAAACGAAACGCAATCGGCTTGCCCTCGCCTACACAGGCGAGACCATCGCCCAAGTTCAATTCGTAAGAGCTTCCCGAGCTTGCCAATTGAGTGACGCGAACGCTCTCGTCGGCCGCGACAATGACCAACACGGGCTTGGTGGCATGAGGATCGACGATAGCCCCCGAAGCTACAGCGCGATAGGACACCTCCACTGAGACGAGGCTATTGGCATGGTTCCACTGGATATTAAAGTCGCCCACCGGTGTCGACAATTGCAGGTCTTGCCCGTCGGGTCCGCCACGGACTAGCGCACGCCCTAGTTGCACGGCCATGGCAACATGTGCATTGGAATTTTGCGGCTGGTGTGGCTGTTCGGCCGGCACCGGGCTAGGCGGAACTGCTGCAGCAGTTTCCCCGTCAGTCGCTGGCGTGACTGCCTCGATCAGCTGCAGTTGGGATGGACCACATGCGGTCCAGTGCACACCGCCGGGCAGTTCAATTGCAGTGCGAGTTGCAGGTGGGATAACCCAGTGACTGCCTACAGGCAGCGGCGCACCGGCTTTCACCCGCTGCCACATGTCCGCCTCGCGCCATAGGATCACTGCCTCGGCAGCTTGTTCATCGCTGGGCAGCCACACAGCTTGCGAGCTCGATGGGCCACTTAAATCGCCCGCTTCGTGCAGCGCCTGTTGGTCCGAGACCGCCATCAGTTCGGCCGTGATGTCTGCGGCGCTACTGGACTCCGCACCTGGCGGTGCCGCGGCGGCGCTGTCAATTTGATTTGAAGCATTGCCTTCGGTTGGCACCACTTGCGGTCTAGGCGGAAGTTCGGGCAGCGCGAGTCCCGGCGGCGCCGCTGAATCGATCTCGACATCTATCGGAGCATCTAAAGCGCCGGCTTCCGGACTTACGTCGACCGCGGTGTTGGCTTGGAAAACATCCTCGGTGGCAGTGCCGCGTGGGACGATCGCGGCCTCATCGATTCGAGCGACCTCGCCGGTTTGGCTTGACGAGATACCCGGCGGAACTTGTTCGGCTTCGACTATCATGTCCAAGTCGACCGACTGAGCCAGAGTCGTGCCAGGCTTCGCTTGGCTGTTCTCGACCGAAGTGGGAGCCTGGACAAACAATTCCATCACTTTTTCCATCGGTCCCAGCGACTGCCAGACAAGGATGCCCAGCAGTGCTGATAATGCACCGATGGCCAGCGGGAACTTCCACTGTCCCGAAGAGGTCCCGATGAGGTACTCTGGCACTTCGTTTGTCAGCACGTTGGTCTCTAAATTCAGCCCCTGTGGTCTGATCGACTCGCCGCCAGAGGCCAACATAGGAGCTTCAACTTGCACAGGTAGGTCGGGTCTAGCTGTGGCCACGGGAGCTTGCGGATCGGCTTTGGCAGGCGTAGCAGCGACACGTACGGCGGTCGCCAATTTGCCGCGACGGCGAGCTTGTTTGCGAGCCTTGATTTCCTGCTCAATCGCTGTGCGTTGGGCGGGATCACCTAGCACCAGCGCCATCCGCCGCAGTTCGCCCGAGACACTGACTTTTGTACGCGCCGCTGAAGACAATAGGGAATGACAATCTGCTAGCTCGGCTAGATAGATGGCCGAATCGAGGCAGATTCGTTCTAGCTCGGGAACTTGAGAGTGAGGTAAAGCGTCGTCCAGATACTCTGCGATTGAGTTGGCATCCGCGCCTAGCCCCTTGCCCAAGACGGGCGGTGCAGCAACTGGGTTGCGCTGCGTTATCTCGCCAATGCCTCGCAAGAGGTTGCCACCATACTGGCTGGTCTGAATTCGGCGATGGAGATCTTCGCGATCTGCCGGGCTGAGAACGTTGTCGCGATAGGCCAGCAGAGTACGTAGAGTCAGACGCATGATCGATCTTCTAGCTGCAAGAATAGGATGGAAACGGCTTGTGCCCTATTAAATTAGTGGCTCCAGCGGCAACGATCCGTAGTCAAAACTAGAAAATTAATCGGAAATTGTAGGCGGTGGCTGTCCGCAGCGCACTGTGTCTGATGCGTGGGCAGGCTGTGCCCGCCGCACATAGAGCTAGGCTTCGATGGCTTGGCGCTGGAACACCAAGTGCTTTCTCCAGTTTTCGTCGTCAGTCAGCGGGAAATCGGTGCGCAGGTGAACTCCGCGGGACTCGGTCCGCGACAGGGCGGCCTGGCACATCAGGTGCGACACGGTCAGCAGATTCTGCAACTCCCAGCCCTCGACCGTGTCGAAAGCATGTGGCAGAACGTAGCGCGAGAAGGCTTGGATTTGCTGCAGCGCATCGGTCAATCTCTCATGAGTGCGCTGCACACCTACCATCCGCCACATCAGACTTTGAACCGAATTGCGGATGTCCGCGACGTCCAGTGCCTCCGTCAGGCGATACGTGCGTTGGCTGCTAATAGGCAGAGCCCGGTATTCATCGGGCATCTGCTGGACCGCCTGCATCGCAAACTGTCCGGCACGAACGCCGAAGACTAGTCCTTCTAGCAAGCTATTGGAGGCCAATCGATTGGCCCCGTGCAGCCCCGAGCTGGTGACCTCTCCGGCAGCCCACAAGCCATCGAGCGAGGTTCGTCCGCACTGGTCGACCTCGACTCCACCGATCATATAGTGCGCACCTGGGCGAACGGGAATCGGATCCCGCGTCGGGTCGAGCCCGAACTTGATACAAGCCGCCACGAAGCCAGGAAATTCCGTGGCTACCTTGGCGGCATCCAAGTGCTTCAGGGACAGATAGACACAAGTATGCCGCGTCCTTTCCATCTGCATTGCAATAGCCTGGCTGACCACATCCCGCGGGGCTAATTCTAAACGCGCGTCGTAATCGCTCATGAATCGCCGGTTCTCGCTGTCGACCAAGTAGGCGCCAGCGCCACGAACCGCTTCGGTAATGAGCGTGCGTGAACTACCGGCAATGTACAGCACGGTAGGATGAAACTGCATGAATTCCATGTCGCGAATCTTGGCCCCTGCGCGGTATGCCAAGGCGTGACCGTCGCCGGTTGCTACGCGGGGATTGGTGGTCTCGCGATAGACTTGCCCACAGCCGCCAGTCGCCAGAATGGTTTGTTTGGCCCACACCAAAATGGGCTGGCCATCTCCGCGCGAGATGATCGCGCCGCGGCAGCGTCCGGCTTGGACCAGCAAGTCGATAGTGAAGGCGCGTTCCCAGATGTCAATGTTCGACCGCGAGCGCGTGTGGTCGATTACGGCTCGCATGATCTCCTTGCCGGTGGCGTCGCCCAGCGCGTGCAATATGCGGTGACGACTGTGGCCCCCTTCGCGCCCCAGCATCAACTGCCCCTCATGCGTATCGAATTTCGTCCCCCAGCGAATCAATTCTTCGACGTGGTCTGGCGCCTCGCGGACCACCATGTCTACCACCTCGGCATGACAAAAATTGCCTCCGGCCGACAAGGTATCCTCGACGTGATCTTCAAAGCGATCGCCGGGGTCCCACACGCTAGCAATGCCACCTTGGGCGTAATTGCTGTTGCTCTCCTGTAGTCGATCTTTAGTGACAACGACAGCTCTCGTTTCGTCATTCAGCTCGTTGGCCGCGCGCAGACCGGCCAGTCCGCCGCCGACAATCAGCACATCGGTAAAGTAGTGCGGTAGTTGCTTGGGATGAAAATCGATCAAGTAACGCGGCGACTTTGCACCCTGCAGTATGCGTGGGGCATCGACAATAGGCGTGTCTAGCATGGCGGATTTCAGTTGCGTAGGTTGCGTGGCGATGCGCTGCGGAGACGGAACTACAATGGTACTCCAAGGCAATCGCGCCAGCTACTTCAACAACCTGAGCTGGTTGGCGCGGGCCGTTACTTCGGCCGCGCGTTGCGAATCCGCGGGGGATATCGCTACCGATAGCCATCCATCGCGAATTTCCACTTGGGATACAGCCAATCCCTCGCTGCGCGGATCACTTGCCCAACTATCGCTAATCAGCGGAATCTGCGGATTAGAAACGAAGATCTTGGCGAAGATAACACGCAGTTTCAAGCGATCATAACGGCTGACAATTTCCACCACGCCGTCGCGAATCAGCTCGGCTGTCATGCCGTCAGCGACCGGCACGTAAGTAGAGCTGACGATGAACCGCTCGATATGAAAGCGTTCTCCCTGACTGAACTCGGCGATGCGGAGGGTCAGCCGCAGTTTGCCGTCGATCAGTTCTACACTGGCCGGACGCGTATCAGCGAAGCGGATGCGAGTTTGCTTGACGTCTTCATCCATCTCGGCAGGAAGTTGCCATTTCACGCCTTGGAAAGCCTCACCCAAGCGCTCGTACAGCTCGGGAATCGTCCACAGGCGTCCGCTCAGTCCGATTTGATCAATGGTGTTGTTGATCGCCGTCTGGTGTACCTGCATGCTCAGCAGACTATCGCTCGGTGCACGCGGTCTAGCCGTGTGCGCCGCCATCTGCCCCTCGTTGGCTACACGGTAACGAACCGACAAACGGTCTTCGGTTGTACTCATGGCGACCACTAACGGATTGAGGTTCAGTCGCTCCAGCGGTCCAACGATTCGCTCGGCAAGCTCTCGCTCGGCTTGGCCTAGATTCTCCTCCAGACGGCGGTCGAATTCAGCATCCGCTTCGCGAGCAATCATGCGTTGTGTAATGCGTTTAGCCAGGCCACGCTTTTGGTCAAACTGCTCTCGCACTAACAGACGTGCCAGATCACCGATTAGTGGTAGCCCATCAAAGTCAGTGCTCATCTTTCGCAAGTAGTCTTGCGATACGACAGTGGTGGGCTGGCTGGTAACCTGGTATCCCATTGGATCCAGCCGCAAGTAGCGGCCGCTATCGATCTGTGCTGTGGACGTGCTGTGAAAAACGGCGGGCCCCTTAGAGCTACGAGTCATGCTCACCAGGTCGCCGGCTACGCCAATGCCGATGTTCCATGCTGTGGGATCGGGGATAAGTTTGACATTCAACTGCGTGTGCACTGTGCTGTCGCCCGATGTGTCCGCGCCGAGGATCGTCTTGCGAACTGGCCGCGAATCGGTTTGCTCGGCAGGCAACAATCGCTGGATCAGCTGCTGCGAAATAGCCAGTCGCAAGTTAGCATTGCGGTAGTGGTCATTGAGTGCAGCGGCCAGTTGCTGTTGACTCTCGACACCCGACAGACGCAGGACCTGCACGGAGCCCGCCAACTGTCCTCGGACGCGGCTGATCGGATCGGATTCCATGGTCTCGAGCTCGGACAACAACTGGCGATAATCGATAGCTTCACGCCCCCAGACCAGCAGGTGGGAGCCCAGCTCTTCGAATTCTCCGTGCGCCAAGAAACGCTGTTGAGGCTCGGACAGTCGCTGCCAGTGTAAGCGTGAGAGAGCAATCAAAGCAAGTTGATTGCCTGCCTGCCAATCGTCTTGCGGCGAG
This sequence comes from uncultured Pirellulaceae bacterium, assembly GCA_934278005.1. GTDB lineage: Bacteria > Planctomycetota > Planctomycetia > Pirellulales > Pirellulaceae > Aureliella. The sequence continues at coordinate 30,145 of CAKQWG010000006.1, forward strand.
TTGGCCCAGGCGGTCAATTCATCCAGCATCAAATATTTTCGCCAGTTGTCCGCATCGCCGGTGGTGCCCAATTTATCGGATACCGCTTGGATGGCTTGCGCTAGTTCAGCCCGGGCTGTTTCGGGATTGCGCGGAGCGTGCTCAGTAATGGACGTGCTGTCCAGGCAACGCTGCAGCGCTTGCCACACGGTGGCGCGTCGCTGAAGACTGTAGCCTGTGCTGATTAGACCGCGTGCCAAGTCGTGGTCTGAGATGGTGTTGCCCATCTGCATGGCTTTCTCAGACAGCTGCTGAAGCTCCAGCAGATCGCGCTGGCTGTCGGGATGCTCCAGACCGTGCTGGCTGACAATCCGCTCAAGCAGAGTGTGCGTGGATACTAACCACTGCCGCACTTCGTCGCTCTGAGGCGTTGGCACGGGCTGTCGCGGGCCGCGGCTGACAAGCAGTTCGTTAACCGAAGCGGCGCCGGTCGAGTTGTTTTGTGCTGAGCGTGATTGAGGCTCCAATAGTTGCTTCAGTGTCGATAGCTCGGCATACAAAGCCTTCGGCTCGGCGACCTGACTCACTAGACCGCTTGGAGCTGCCAGCCCGTCGGCACGCTCCGTAGGGCCTGCTGAATTCGTGGAAACAACGTCTGCGACATGCGTGCTAACTGTGCGAATTGGACTGCGTAGGGCGCCGTCCATCGCGTCCATCAAGTACGCTAGTGTCGACCCACTGCTGACCAACGGCAGGCTGTCCGAGTGGTCGAGCCCTATCGGAGCGCGAAGCACTACGCTAGCTGCCGGCTCAGGTGGCCGGCGCATTAATTCCGCAACTGAGCTGCCTTGCTGCGCAGGAAATCTACGGCGAATGGGAGTTGTATCAGGTCGCGGGACCTGAACGGAACTGGCCATCCCATGGTCGACCGACAACTGCACCCCGCGATGGACTGTGGTTGCTCCAACAGTGTCGACGTGATGCGCAGCTCGAAAAAAGCTGGCGCTGGGTAGCCGGATGTGCTTTTCGACGGCCAGGATTACCAGCGTCAGTGTCAGCCCGACTGTGAGCGCTGCCAACCATCCTCGGAGGCTGCGTGCTGCGTCCATGAAGACTCTTCCTTGAAGACAACTTAGAAGGTGAATCGATCGATGCTGAAGCAAGTCGCAAGCGATGAGCGTTGCGTGTCACAGGCCGCGTAGGGTCTGTTGGCGTCCGTCATCCACTGCGAATTGAAAATGTCCTCAGCAGCGACAGTAGCGTAAGCGTCCAATGCGCAATTGATCTGAGAACAATCTGCCTAGGTTTTCGACTTGGATCCCTTGGGCCAGAAGCCAAGCCACGAGTTAGTTCCACTGCTAGCGGAGCTCGCGGTTTCGGGCTGCTCAGTCTCACCGGTCTTGGGCGGTCCCGTTAGCATCTCAGCCAGTTGTTGCATGGCCAGAGTGATTGGCGCCTTAGGGGCCTGCTCCAGGAGTGGCACACCGTTGTTGCGAACCTCGATCATTGTGCGATAGTCATTGGGAATCTGGTAGAAGATCTCACGGCCGATCGTCTCCTTGGCTTTTTTCAATTTGATCTGACCGCTTTCTAGCCCAACGCGATTGACAACGATTTTCAGCTTTTCGCGCAGCCCCTCTATTTCATCAAAAGACATCTGCAGGCGGACTAAGTTGCGCAAACAAGGCAGATCCAATTGCACTACCATCAACACGTCATTTGCAAAGTCGAAAGCAGTCAAGTCGGTCGCCGTAAACCCCTTAGACACATCGATGACGATATGCGAGAAAGTGGCCTTGAGCAGGCCAAAGACGCGCTTGAGCGATTCGGGATTAATCAGGCTGACATCTTGCAATTGTACGGGTCTAGGCAATAAATAGAGGCCTGACACGTGCTTGGTAAGCGAACGTTTCAGAAGCTGATAATCGAGTCGCGCGACATTCTGCGTCACGTCGACTAGGCTGTAGTCCGGGATGCTGTCCAAGAACACGTCGGCATCGCCGATGGCCATGTCGAGGTCCACGAGGGCGACGGTGTTTTTGGGGTTGGCTGCGAAAATGCAGCCCAGATTTACAGCCAGACTGGTACAGCCAACACCACCGGACGCACCAGCCACGGCGATGATCTTAGAGGCTCGATTGGAAGATCCAGCCACACCTCCGAATTTAGATTCGGAGATTCTGTCAAGGGCGGCCATCAAGTCCTCTAGGCTCAGCGGCAGAGTTAGAAACTCTTTCGCACCAGCCCGCATGGCCCGCAGGATTAGCTGACCGTCCCCGCTTGAACTGACGGCTAGCAAGGCACAGCTACCAGCCTCAATACGCATGCGATCCATCAATGCGATGGCCTTGTCAGGATCGCTGTCCAGGCTGATAACTCCTACGTCCGGCGCAGACTGAGCTACCACGTCTGGGAAGAATTCGTAACGTGAGCACTCCGCTTCAAGCCACACTACCTCCAATGCCAACAGCATCTTTTTCAGCGTCTCTCGCGATGCATCTTGTGGATCGACCAGTGCCAACCGCAGTACATTGCTCATAATCTCAAACCCATTCGTACGTATCGCGAAACATTTCAACAGGCAGTCCGAAAGTTAGCCGGTGCTAGCGCATAATCACACTCGAGTTCGAGCCAGGTCGATTGGTGGGCTGGACGGCGCTAGCCGGCTGCGGGTAGTACTCCTGCCGCGCGACCATGGTCGGTTGCTGTGCCATGTGTGGCGCGTTGACACCGTTGGGTCCCGTGGGAGTGGGCACCTGAGTAGCGGGGGGAAGCATGCTGGGCCGCTGAGGAGACTGAGACATGCCATAGCCATCCTGGCCGTAGCTACCGGGATGCTGCGCTGCCGGCGAAATTCCCGGTGGCAACTGTTGCATGGGCGGCATCTCCTGAATCAGACCTGGGTTGAAGTGCGTGTTGCACTCGCCCCCAAAGTCTGCAATCGGCGTTTCGACGTAGCCGCGCATGTACAGCTCTTTGTCAGTTGGGCTTTGACTATTGGTACCTGGCGCAGTGCGTGGCACTTCGTGCGGGTCCATGGGGCCGGCAAAATTAGGTGTCACGGTGATCAACAACTCGATTTCATTCTGCTCTTCACGGGTAGTGCGAAACAGCGCACCCAAGTAGGGCATATCTGATAGCACTGGTAGGCCAGAGTTGATGGTTTCACTTTTAACTTGTAGCAGACCGGCCAGTGCCAAAGTCTGCCCAGCACCTAGTTCAACCGCAGTCTCTAGGTATCGGCTGCGCAGGCCAGGCACGCTAATTCCGTTGATCGAAACACTGCGACTGGGATCGACTTCGCTAACATAGGGTCGCACCTCTAAGGCGATGCGACCGTTGCCTTGCACCTTGGCCACATAGTCCAGACGTGTGCCGAATTCGCGGAATTGTATGGCAACTTGTCCGAGTCCAGCGGGCACGATGATCGGGATTTCACCCCCCGCGTTAAAACTCGCCGGACGCCCGTCGATGGCGGTCAAAGTTGGACTAGCGAGCACTTTGACAAGATTGTTACGGCGCAGAGCGCGTATGGCAGTAAAGAAGGAACTGCTGTTTTCTACAATGCCCACGCTGAAAGTGTCGCTGCCCGTCTTGGTGACTGTCGTACCAGCGGTCGTCAACAGTCCACTGACCGATTGGCTAACGATATCATCGCCATTGGAAAACGCCCAGTCGACTCCCAGCTCGCGCAGCTTCGTCCGCGATACTTCCATGATCTGCGTTTCGAGCTGGATCGTGTGGACCCCGGTCACGTTGACCTTGTTGATGATCGTAGGAAAGTACAGCTCGGAAATACTGATGACTTGGTTAACATGTTCCGCGCTAGTCACATAACCACTGACGATTGCTCCCTGTTGTACCGGAACGACTTGCAGATTAGCGTCAGGGAACTGCTGTCGCAAAATTGCCTCCAGCTCGCGGACATCACCGAGCACCATCACTTCGATGGTATGCACTGAATCATCGGCGCCCAGCAGGTCAATCTGCGTTACGCCGGTCGCAATTGCGGAGATTTGAAGGCGATTGCCTCCTTCGAGCGGCACGGCTGTGAGCACGTTGGGATTCTGAATGCGGACCCGCTTAAAGATCTGACTGGCCGTAATTTCTCGGCTAGTGCTGACCACCATCTGTATCGATTGGCGGTCCTGCGTGGTGCTATCGATACTGACGTGGGTGTTCGTCATTGCCCACTGGCTGTGCAGGGGTGCCTGAGCCACAGCGCCTGAAACACCCCAACTTCCAACTGCGATCGATGCGCACAGCGTCGCCCGGAACAGCCTGCGAAGCCAGCCGCGGGGAGTAGTCAGAGTAGTAGTGACAGCCATGCGTTGACATCCTTGTACTTACCAATCGATAAGCCGGCAGTCATCCTTGACTACGTTGCGCTTAACGATTGACTGTCTAAAGTTGAACCTGAGTGGTCCTCGCCGAACTCAAACAAGCTGGGCTAGGTAGTGCAGTCGCGTGCTTGACCGACAAACAAACTCAATTAACAGGTGGCTTGCTCGGAGCCGCAGTACTGGTAGCCGCCGCGGTTGGAGCGGTTGCATTGGGAGCCGCTGCGCTGGCCGGCGGCGCGACGGGCTCAGTACTAGTAGGATATGTCGGCGTATAACCGCCATATCCTGAATAAACATTAGGCGTTGCGCCGCTAAATTGGTTCGATGGAATGCGAGCTGGGCTATCTAGGTAAGCTGGCTCGCTTGAGGGCAATACCTCGTGCGGTATCTCCGTACTTTCGGTCCAGGCATATGTCTTGGATCCCGCCGGAGTAATAATCACCATCTGGTGCTTGGGCTGGGCAGGCGTCGCGGGTTCGGCTGATGGAAATAGACTCTCGAGGGATTGCGTCACAGCGGCGACTTGCTCCTGCTTAACGGGCTGCGTCTTGACGCTATCGCCTTCTTTAATCCAGCTTAAGAACGACTCGCCATTGTCCGCTCGCTCGGTCTTCTCCTCCTCGAATGGCCGGAGGTTCATCCTCAGCTCGCCCATGCTATTGGCCAGCGTTAAAGCCTCGAGTTGGCTCTCCTTGACCAGCAGCTGGAACACAGTTCCCTGACCGCCTGCGTTGGTGGTATCCGAGTCGCGCGTCGTGACGCCGTTGATACCAAATACCTGCACGTTACGCATGACCGTGCGGGTCTCTGCTACGGAGCCACGCCCGCCAGTTTGAAACGTTCCAAGAATATCGACGTGGTCACCAGGTTTAATGTAGCCGGCTGAGCCGGGAATGTCGAACACGCGATAACCCGGCGGAATTGCGGTGGAAAAGCTCTCGCGAGTATCAGCCAGCTTGCGTCCCAGAATGGGTTCCCCCACGAATATCTGCTGATTGGTAAATTTGCCTTCGACATCTTCTAGCTTGACCAGAGCACCTTCTGGAACGCGGCTTTTGGGCCATTTGGCTAGTTTGACGGAGTCTGCCGAAACCTTTTGTGCGTGAGGCAAGTCCTTGACCGCCACGAAGATTTCCACCGAGGCCTCGGCTGCTTCCTCGGGCGCTTTATCCATGATCGCCTTGCTGACACCGACGGCGGCGATCATACCGCAGCCTAGTGCAATGACCAACAGTATTAGTGATTTCGCTCGCATTGCCGGGTTGCCTCAACACTCTCTTGAACTTTGCGCCGAATCGCTTCTTGCGAACCATGGTGCACGCATCGACTTGTTTCTGCCACAGCATTCCTTGCCCGGCAATGACTCTCAGCCAAACGGACTTTCCGCCGTTCGCTATCATTGGCATGTGGTGGGCATTCAATCCACAAAGAATTCTCAGTCCGGCGTGGGCGGCACATCAGAGCAAATCGCGCATCGCGCCAATGTTTCACCAGGCAGTGCAAGCGGCATGCGACGCTCCATGTTTGTGATCGGCATGGCGGTGCGGGAAGATGATGCAAAGCGGAATAAACCCCGTAAGCAGGAGATTCGGCCGCGACCTAGATCATCGACATCATGGCTCGCCTGGCGCGCACGCGGCACGCTCTCGTGCGACCTCTCCGGGAGCCTGCCCGTCGCATTCGTTGCACTGCGATGTTACACACGGCGATGCTGCACACTGCGACGCTAAGTACAGCCCGGCCACTGGCATGCGCACGGGGAGCAACATTTCAGTAGCCGAGCAGGGCAGGCGACTTAGATCAGGCCCGCGAAGGCGAAGTACCCAATGGCGGCTACCGTCATGGGGATACCATAGGGGAGCAGCAACATACGTGGCTTGCGTTCTTGAGATATTTCGTAAAGTTTATCGGCATTGCGGACGGTGACAATCTCTTGCAAGAGCGCTTGGGCCTGCGTCCAGTGCTTGAGCCAGTTTCCGCTCAAGGCGATCTGCACTAGAGCCATGATGCCGCCGACGATGGTGGTTGCGACAAAGATGTACCAAGTGTGCTCGATGTGCACGAAAGCGGCGATTCCAGCTAACAACTTAACATCACCCGCTCCCATCCCGCCAATCAGATGCAGACCGAACAGCAGTGCCAATCCAAAAAATGTAGCGGCTAGACTCCAGCCCAGCCCGACCATCCCACCGCTGGCCAGGCTGTACACCCAGCCGGCAACGATCAACGGATAGGTGATCTTGTTGGGTACTTTGAGATACATTCCGTCGATAATTGCGGCCACTACCAGTGTCACCGAAACGGCCCACATGGCCCAGTTGTCTGCTAGGTGTGCTATCAATACGTCCATTGTTGCGATCCCCGCTGCTGGCTGAACCCATTTCCGTCGCAATCCAGCCGGTTGCCAACGGTAGGGAAATAAGTGTCGTATAACTAACTACAGATTCTAAATCCGCTGCATCCGTTACGCGCCAGCTTACCGCAGGCTGCAAAACCAGACGAAGACGGTTGTCAGTACGGTACCGGCCAGACATGCCATTTCCCACAGCCCACTGATCGACTCTGCCGGTAAGATATAAGGTGTCATGCGATGTTTCCTGCTTGAGCTAACAAGCAACCATACTCGAGAGTGAATTGAAAATTCCCAACGGGCGACATTTGATCGTGCTAACGATCTCAGGCCCGCTTCGCGTCATCAAAAGCTAATTGGCGACGTCGGTGCAGTTTTCTGCGGCCGACGGCGCGCGGCGGATGAGTGGAAATAAGGAGCGCCAAATGATTGACGCTCCTCGTTTCAACCAGAACTATAGCTGCTCGGAGACCTTGGTGAAGGTCGACTTGGCGTTACTACCGATAGCGGTAATAGCGCTCAAGCAAGTAACCACGATGAGAGCCAACATAACTGCATATTCAACAGCAGTTGGGCCATCTTCCGACTTCAGGAAACGATCGACTTTGTTCACGAAATTTTTCATAGCATGCTCTCCTAGAACAGTTCGCCCGGTTATTCGGGCAAAACGCGAAATTGAAAATGCGAGCTTTCCGACGATCGACTTCGCCACCGTTGTCTCAGTCGAGAAACTCACCACATCGCTTGCCGACTCGCCGTCCTCAACGCGAGGGGGCCAATCCGGCACTCAGATGAAACTTAGGACAGGAATCACCGATGTCAAATTTGAGTTCTAGGAAAGTTGCTAGAATCAAGTACTTTTTTCCGGATGGGCAGACGCTACTGTCCTTTTTCAGAGCATGCCGACATAATCGCTATCAATCACGACCCAATTTGCCAGATGTAGGACGCCATGCCGATCCACTTGCTGAGTCTCCTGCCGCGACATGTCTGGTTTCCGATCGGTATAGCGATCGTTGGGCTGAGCCACTTGGTACTGCTGCTGGATTTCTCCTCTGCAGAGTTATTCCCGGTCGTGGTCACAGCGACTTGCCTAATGTGCACCCAAAGGCATGTGGCTTGGTTAACCATTGCAGCTATCGTGACCGCAGCGAGTTTTGGTTTGGGGCAGTTCGCCACGGACTCCGCCACCTCCGGCTGGCCAGTCGCCGTTGCCCACGCGGCCCTTGGGACCGCGCGACTGGCTTTCGTACGCAGCCCGCTGGGACGCATTCATGCTATGCAGCGGTTATCGCGTCGCCTGAGGCGGCAGTCAGAGCAATTGCAAGCGGCCATCGAAAACCAGGAATCCACGCGGCTCGCCGTTCAGCAGTTTGAATCGGACCGTCGCACGCTGCTGGACCACTTGCCACTGCACGTGGTGCGTAAGGATCTCGGCGGCCACTTCACTTTTGTCAGCCAGTCCTTCTGCGACTTTGTGGGACGTCCCATGGCGGAGATCTTAGGCAAGACCGATAGCGACCTATTCTCCGCCGAGTCCGCTCAGAAATTCATTGCCGACGATCAAAAGGTCATGGCTGCCGGAGTGGTGTTTAACGACGTTGAAAGTAGTCAGCTGCCCAATGGAGAGATGAGCTATATGCAAGTCCGCAAGGCTCCGTTGCTAGCCGCCGATGGACGGATCATAGGAGTGCAGGGGATCTTTTGGGATGTGACTGAAGAATTCACGCGGCGCAAAGCTTTGCAGAGAATTGAATCCCTAGCGCACGCCTTGATACATGCAGCTCTGGATGCAGTTTTAATCGCCGACGATGAAGGCAGAGTGCTGGAAGCGAATCCTGCCACCCAGAGTATTTTGGGGTTCGCCCCAGGAGACGCCAGCAACCATCCGCTGCTGGGCAGCATCATGCAACCCACCACCGAGGAACGCGGCGGACGCAGCACTGACCCGCAAGGAGATTCTGCCAGTTTTCTCCGCAAGACACCCATCAACGAATTTCTAAATGAGGCCACCGGCCGACGCATCGAGGCGCGTCTGCGGCGGCAACAGGATGAATGGTTCGAAGCGGAAATATCGGCTCACCCATTGGATGTGGAGGGGCGACAAAATTGGGCCATCTTTATCCGCGACATCACAAAGCGCAAACGGGCCGAGCGCGAATTGCGGGCCGCCAAAGAGAGCGCCGAAAGAGCCAATGCGACCAAAAGCGAGTTTGTGGCGAATGTCAGTCACGAACTGCGCACGCCTCTGACGGGAATTATCGGACTACACGAACTGCTGTCCAACGGCCCCGTGGACGAACGCCAATTGCACTATCTGGACTTGGCGAAAATATCGGCGGGCAACCTGCTAACGTTGATCGACGATCTACTCGACTTTTCCAAAATCGAAGCCGGCCACGTCGACATCGAGGCTATCGAGTTCGATCTGATCGACTGCGTGGAAGAGGCCGGACTAGCCCTAGCCGCGCGGGCGCAGCTGCGCGGCTTAGAGCTGTTGTTCGACTTTGAACGCGGGCTGCCGCGCCGAGTCATTGGCGACCCGCACCGCATCAACCAAGTACTGCTGAACCTTATCGGCAACGCAATCAAGTTCACCGCCAAGGGAGACATTCGCATCTGCGTTCGCCGCGTCACTCAGCCCGCTACGATTGCAGCCGGCGGTTCAACCCCACTTGGCAACCCAACTGATGCCCAGCCCGTCCTGCACTACCGCTTTGAAGTGCACGATACGGGAGTCGGAATCCCTGTCGAGCAGCGCGAGATGATCTTTGAAGCCTTTCGACAAGCCGACTCGAGCACGACGCGGCGCTACGGCGGAACCGGTCTAGGCCTGACCATCTGCCGCGATCTAGTCACCAGGATGCAAGGCGTCATCGGTATCGCCCAGTCCCGACGTTTGTCTGGCGAAGCCGCGGCGGGAAGCTGCTTTTACTTCGAGCTCCCCCTGCCAGTGCCGGTGAGTGGCGAACCGCAAGATACTGCCGTGCCAGTTGCCGATGCACCACTTGCCAATGCATCACTTGCCGATGCACCACTTGCCGATGCACCACTTGCCGATGCACCA